>JBLHPB010000021.1:0-28908 GCA_047624025.1 Zhongshania sp. | reverse complement strand
CGGGGTAATCAGCAGCTGACGCCGGAATTGATTCGCCAGATTGGTAGGGATAATTTTTTAATTGTGGCCACAAAAACCAAAATAACGGCGTTGGCGGGAAGGCCGTTGCTGGTGGATAGCAATGATCCTGAATTGGATCAACAGTGGCAGGGTTATATCAAGGTGATAACCGGCTATCGTGATGCGGTAATGTATCGCGTGAGTGCCTCCGGTGAGTGATTGCCGAGAATTTGAAAAGCTAAGTGATCTTAGTCAGTGGCCGCTGATTATTAGCGCAGATAGCAAGGTTGATGGGGCTGATGCCCGGCGCCTATTTCATGGCCGTGGCCAGAGTTATGTCGGTTTTGAATATTTGACGGTTGATTATTTCTCGCCAGTGTTATGGATTGTTTTATACCGCGACCCAGATAGCGCGTTTTGGGCGGATTTTGTATCAGCTCTGACATCGAGTCTGCAATCTTTGTGTAGCGCAGCGATTGTGCAGTCTCGTTATCACGAAGGCCCGGAAAATTATTGCCTGTGGGGTAAGATTCCTGAGTCTTTTACAGTACAAGAAGCGGGTTTACGCTATCAGGTGAATTTAAATGCCAGCCAGAATATCGGCTATTTTATGGATATGCAGCCTACCCGGCATTGGCTTAGCGGGCGGGTGCAAGGCAAGCGGCTACTAAATTTATTTGCCTATACCTGCGCGTTTTCCGTGGCGGCAGAGGCCGCTGGGGCGGACGCGGTCGTTAATATTGATATGAGTCGTTCGGCTTTGGCGCTTGGTCGCGAAAATCACAGCCTAAACAGGCGTGATGATAGGCTGGCTGAGACTCGATTTCTGCCTCACGATATTTTAAAATCCTGGGGTAAATTAAGGAAGCTTGGCCCCTTTGATGTGCTGATTTGTGATCCCCCGTCGCGACAGCGGGGTAGTTTTGATGCGCTTAAAGATTACGCCAAGCTGGTTCGCCGTTTTGTGAGTTTAGTGAGTGAGGGGGGCGATATTTTACTGTGTTTAAATGCGCCTTATATTGGCGAGAGCTTCCTCCATGAGTTGATGGCGGAACACTGCCCCGGAGCCGTTTTTGTTACACGGCTAGCAGGGCGTGAGGACTTTCCGGAAGCGAATATTGATCAGGCCTTAAAAGTTTTACACTACCGCTTGTAAGTTCAAAAGCTGGCGTTTCTTATGCCAGTTTCTTTTGTTTTAACTGCTTGCGGTAGCCCGCGAGGAAATTGCCAAAGCGGGTTAATGCATCGGCCAAATCCAGTTTATTGGGCAGAAAAACAAGGCGGAAGTGGTCGTTGTCCGGCCAGTTAAAACCGGTGCCAGGGACGAGTAATATTCGCTCCTGGTTGAGTAAATCTAGCACCAATTTTTCATCGTCCACGATGGGGTAAATTTCAGGGTCTAGCCTGGGGAACATATACAGGGCGCCGGCGGGTTTGGTGCAGCTGACACCGGGGATATCATTGAGCATTTTATAGGCCAGATCGCGCTGTTCTAGTAAGCGTCCGCCAGGCAGAATCAGCTCATTGATGCTCTGATAGCCACCCAGCGCGGTTTGAATAGCGTGTTGGGCTGGGACGTTGGCGCACAGGCGCATAGACGACAGTATGTTGAGGCCTTCTATATAGTCCTGAGCGCGATCTTTGGCGCCGGAGACAATCAGCCAACCACTGCGAAATCCTGCCAGGCGATAGGCTTTGGATAGGCCATTAAAAGTCAGGCAGAGGATATCTGCCTTGAGGCTGCCAACTGGAATATGTACGGCATCGTCATAGAGAATTTTGCTGTAAATCTCGTCGGCAAATACCACTAGCTCATGTTCTTCGGCAATCGCCACCAGCTGTTCCAGCATTTCTCTGCTGTATACCGCGCCGGTAGGGTTATTGGGGTTGATAATAACCAGGGCTTTGGTGTTGGCGGTGATCTTGCTGCGGATATCGTCAATAGATGGCTGCCAATCCTGATCTTCCTCGCACAAATAATGCACAGGTGTTGCGCCGGATAGCGATACCACAGCGGTCCACAGCGGGTAGTCAGGGGCGGGGATAAGCACCTCGTCGCCTTGATTGAGTAGGGCTTGGGTGGCGAGACTGATTAACTCACTAGCCCCATTGCCCAAGTAAATGTCGGCGATTTCAACGCCGGGTATACCGATTTTTTGGCATTCCTGCATAACCGCTTTACGGGCGCTATAAAGACCCTTGGAGTCGCTATAACCCTCGCTGTCGGGCAGCATGCGGATAACGTCCTGAATGATCTCGTCAGGGGCATTAAAGCCAAAGGGTGCCGGGTTGCCGATGTTCAGCTTGAGTATGCGATAGCCTTCTTCCTCGAGTTCATTGGCGCGCTCAAGCACAGGGCCGCGAATATCGTAGCAAACATTATTCAGTTTTTTTGATTTGTAAAAGGGGCCCATAGTCTGCCTTCTTAATCCGGTTCGTCGCGGATTGTGTCTGTGTATGATAAGTGGCTGTCTATTTTCACTGATCAATGGCGGTTAATCTGGTGTGCTATTCTACAAGCGCGGTATGCTTATATTAGCGTATACAGAGTGCAAAGATTAATGTTGCCTGATTATACGGCGTAGATACACCCAAGGTGGAGAGCTTTTCGTGGAAAAAATAGTGAAAACTGATCAAGAGTGGCGGGAACTTCTGTCAGATGAGGAGTTTCAGGTTTGTCGGCAGAAGGGCACCGAGCGTGCGTTTACCGGCGAATATAATGCAGTTAAGGACGAGGGCATCTATTTGTGTCGCTGTTGTGGTGAAGCTTTATTTGAGTCCACTTGCAAATACGATTCCGGTTCAGGCTGGCCAAGCTTTTATCAGCCCTTGAGCGAAAGCAATGTTGGTGTGAATCGCGATAGTAGCCATGGCATGGTGAGGGAAGAGGTGGTTTGCGCCCACTGTGATGCTCACCTCGGTCATGTTTTTAACGATGGCCCGGCGCCAACAGGGTTGCGTTACTGCATTAACTCTTTGTCTCTAAAGCTAAAACCCGAAGAAGAGGGGTGATGGTAAGGACGATTGATCGTTTAATAATCGATCTGGAGATATATCGTAGTTTTTTCCATCTAAGTGTCATTATGGCTTGACGGAAGCGGCTTAGGCCCATAGAATTCGCGCCACTTTCAGGCAACAAGTGACTCGGAGTCTGAAAGGTTTGCGGCGTCCCCTTCGTCTAGTGGCCTAGGACACTGCCCTTTCACGGCAGTAACAGGGGTTCGAGTCCCCTAGGGGACGCCATTATTTAAGCCTGTTGATGTTTGTTGGCAGGCTTAAAAAGAGAAGCAGAAATGCTTCTCTTTTTTTTGCCAAAAATTCCTGAATTGCTTTTAATTTAGCCTTGACGGGCCACGTCTAGGCCTCTAAAATGCGCGCTCTTTCAAGGACAGCTGTTTTGTTCTGGAAAGACTCGCGGCGTCCCCTTCGTCTAGTGGCCTAGGACACTGCCCTTTCACGGCAGTAACAGGGGTTCGAGTCCCCTAGGGGACGCCAATTATTTTTACGTTGCAGAGCGTGAAAAGCTGTTGATAGAATCACTTCGGTGGCTCATTGACACGGTGATAGAAACTGCTTAACATGCGCCCGTCTTCAGATGGATTGCAGAAAAGCGTGATTTATCAAGACTGTACGGCATAGAGCTGATTTAGCTTATAATGTCGGAATTGCGGGAATAGCTCAGTTGGTAGAGCGCAACCTTGCCAAGGTTGAGGTCGGGAGTTCGAGCCTCCTTTCCCGCTCCAAATTCTAAAAAGCGAAGCACTTAGCTTCGCTTTTTTTTCGTCTGATGGTTAGTGTTTTTTGCCCAGCCAAGACTGGGCGCTGGCTTGGCGCTTAATGCAGTCCAAACAGTTGGGCGCGAAGATTGCTGTAGCTCACTTGTTCATCGCTGTGACTTAACTCGTAATAGTGTTCTTCAAGGTCTTGGTAGCGCTGCATTTCCTCGTCACTGAGGAAATGCAGGCAGTCTCCGGCAAATTGCCACAGCAGGTCGCGGTGCATCAATGGGGTGATGGCAGGGTAATGGGCAATAATATGATTTATGATTTGCTGGCCCAGCGCGATGTAGTGCTCGGTTTTACCATAGTCACTGCGCAATTGATTTAGCATCGCCATCAGGCTGTCCTTGCCGTCATCACTGTGCATGTTATCGTGTGCGAGGTTTTTCTCGCAAACCGAATAAAGCTCGGTAACGAGCTGCTGGTAATACTCTAATCGTGTGCTCACTTTTTCTCCATTAAACCTAGGGCGGCTTTGGGCCGGAAATAATCGGCCCTAGTGTATTCCATCGTGCTGGCATGGCAAAATAGCCGGCTACTATTATCACTCAGCAGAATTAGGTAGATATTATGGCGATTGCCCTGGAAATTAAGGGATTACGCAAAATCTATGGCAATAGCTTTGAGGCCTTGAAAGGTATTGATCTTGTAGTCAACGAGGGCGACTTTTTCGCCTTACTGGGGCCGAATGGTGCTGGTAAGTCTACGACGATTGGCATTGTGTCGTCCCTGGTTAAGAAAACAGCGGGTGAGGTGAGGGTCTTTGGTCATTCGCTGGATGATAATTTGGCGTCTGCTAAGCGTGAAATAGGCATTGTTCCTCAAGAGTTCAATTTCTCGGGTTTTGAGTCAGTGTGGGATATTGTCGTCAATCAGGCCGGTTACTACGGTCTGAGTCGAACCGTGGCTGGTGAACGCGCCGAAAAATACCTGCGCAAACTGGGACTCTGGGATAAACGCAAAGATGCCTCAAGAATGTTATCTGGTGGCATGAAGCGGCGTTTGATGATTGCCCGTGCCTTAGTGCATGAACCGCGCTTGTTGATTTTGGATGAACCCACCGCTGGTGTGGATATCGAGCTGCGACGCTCAATGTGGGAATTTCTTACTGAGATCAACCGTCGTGGCACCACCATTATTTTAACAACTCACTATCTCGAAGAAGCCGAGAGCCTGTGTCGCAATATCGCCATTATTGATGCCGGCAATATTATTGAAAATACCAGTATGAAGTCGCTGCTGAAGCAGGTCCAAAAAGAGGTTTTTATTCTCGACACTCGCGACACCCTGAGCTCAGATATTAGCCTGAATGGTTTTGAATGCCGCTATGTCGATGAGCATACTCTTGAATTGGTGCTAAAAAAGGGCAGTTCAGTTAACGAGGTGTTTGTGGCCCTTGGCGAGCAGGGTGTGGTGGTCACCAGTATGCGCAATAAGGCCAATCGCCTAGAAGAGTTATTTGTAGCATTGCTGGCTGCGCAATAATGTCGTTAGTTAATTTATTTTTGCGCGGTAGTTTTCCGTGCACTCATGTTTGGAGTAGGTCATGACATTCGCAGAGCAGTGGATTGCGTTTTACACCATTGTCCGCAAGGAAATTCGGCGGTTTATGCGCATTTGGATGCAAACCTTGTTGCCGCCCGCGATCACCATGTCACTGTATTTTGTGATATTTGGCACCTTGATTGGTTCGCGTATTGGCACCATGGGTGGCTTTACCTATATGGAGTTTGTGGTGCCAGGTCTGATCATGATGTCGGTGATCACCAATGCCTATTCCAATGTGGTGTCGTCTTTTTTTGGAGCTAAGTTTCAGCGTTTTGTGGAGGAAATTCTGGTGTCACCGATGTCGAATAATACGGTGCTCTGGGGTTATGTGTGTGGTGGTGTGGCGCGCGGCTTACTAGTAGGTTTGATCGTGACCTTATTGTCGCTGTTTTTCACCAAACTGCATATTCAGCATCTTGGCGTGACCATTGCGATTGTGTTGATGACCTCGATCATGTTTTCGCTGGCGGGCTTTATTAATGCGGTGTTTGCCAATAATTTTGATGATGTGTCGATTGTGCCGGTGTTTGTACTGACTCCGCTGACGTATTTGGGCGGGGTTTTTTACTCCATAGATATGCTGCCGGACTTTTGGGCTGGGGTGTCGCGACTCAATCCCATGCTCTATATCGTCAATGCCTTCCGTTACGGCGTGCTTGGTGCCTCCGACGTTAATGTCGGTACCGCATTTTTGATGGTCGGTGCGTTTACCATTGCTGCATACGCCTATTGCATGCATCTACTTAATAGCGGCACACGACTGCGTCAGTGAAGGTAGTGTCATGAGTAAAGACAGTAGCCACGGGCCGCTGGGAGAGGCTGTAAGCTACCCCAGTCAATATGATCCGACTTGTCTACACCCGATTCCGCGCTGTGCTGGTCGCATAGCCTTAGGTCTGGGCGAGGTATTGCCTTTTCAGGGTGTGGATATTTGGAATGCCTATGAGTTGTCCTGGCTTGACCAGAAGGGTAAACCGGCTGTGGCCTGTGCCGAATTTAGGGTGCCAGCCGATTCGCCCAATATCATCGAGTCCAAATCCTTTAAGCTCTATCTCAACTCGCTTAATCAAAGTCGACTTGGCAGCGCGGCCGAGGTTCAGGCCTTGCTGGAGCGAGATCTGAGTGCAGCGGCTGGT
The DNA here is from genome assembly GCA_047624025.1 of Zhongshania sp. GTDB lineage: Bacteria > Pseudomonadota > Gammaproteobacteria > Pseudomonadales > Spongiibacteraceae > Spongiibacter. The sequence goes on along the minus strand of JBLHPB010000021.1, from coordinate 22,445 downwards.
GCTGGTGTCACTGTAGCTATATATCGTCCTGAGCAATGGGCGGCGGCGTATTCAATTGTCACGCCAACGGGAGAATGCCTAGACGGCCTTGATTTGCTGCTGCTAGGCAGTCATCCCAATGGTGAGGTCTTGGTTGTTGATAATAGTGAGATAGTTACTGAGACCTTGTACAGCCATTTGCTGCGTTCGCGCTGTCCAGTGACCTCACAGCCGGATTGGGCCAGTGTTGAAATTGCTTATACGGGAGCCAAAATTCATGGCCAATCGCTATTAAGTTATTTGGTGTCATTTCGGGAGCATGATGAATTTCACGAGCACTGTGTAGAGCGAATTTTCAAGGATATTAGCGACTATTGCCAACCCACTAAGTTGACGGTTTACGCGCGTTATTTACGTCGCGGAGGGCTTGATATAAACCCTTGGCGCAGCAGTGACTTACAAGGCCAGGCGCTCAATATTCGGGGTGTGCGACAGTAATCTTCTGGCTTGCTTGGTGCCAATCCTGCAACATCGTTTTTAAGCTTCTCTGGTCGCTAGAGAAGCAGGCAGATTTACAGCGGAGTCATCGGCACCCAGTGCCATGCACTCATTTCCCCCCACCTTGTTTGGAAGCTGTTTGCATAACTATATAGACGTTTATAAAGGCTTTTTTTCCGCGGATTTTACCTAAGGCCAACATTTCATTCATGCGCCGCACATTGATGTCGAGCAACACTATGCCGGGATGGGCTTTGACCTCCATGCCACTCAGTTCAGCCATTATTTGACCGCCGCCGGTAAACTCAATAACAGTGGCTGTTGCTCCCAAACGGCGCAAGCTTTCTTTGAATGTGATTCGGTCAGCTTCGGCGTCGTCGACTATCCACAATTTTGGCTTATTATTGTGACTTTTCAAGGTCTTAACATAACTCCTAAGATTCGGTCTATCATTAATAAATGAGTTGAAATTTAGTATGGATATACACGTATTGCCCACTACAGGACTAGTTGTTTGTCAGAGTATTGCCCTGATCGGTAGGTGTTTTAACGGATACCTGGAAATCGGATCTCAGCGGACAATTACTGCCATGAAGCCATTGAGGAAGCGTATATGTTGCTCGCCAGTTATTTGTTAGGTTGTGACGAGCAAGACCAAGCGCGCCATTTGGCGGTTGACGCTATCCTTCCTGAGCAAATTGACAACGTTGTGACTTCACTACATTCCCGAGAGGGATGCGAGGGCGAGATGTTTTACGATTTAGTTATTCAGTTTCCTGGTGCACCGTCGCCCCAAAATATTATCTTTTTTCCAGATTTGCCGGATAGGGTCACGGCCCAATTATTGGACGGCAACTTGTTACCCATAATTGATTTTGCCTACAGTAGGGTCGTACAGGCTTCTTTGCCCTCAAATCAAAGACGGTGTGCATAATGTCTTATTGGCGAAAGAGCAGTGCGTTGGAGTCCAAGTATTATTCCATGCATGGACCTAAGTCGACGATCAGCCTTTACCCCAAAACTATGCGGATAAGTTATTCGGCTAATTTTTCAGCACAAATACCGGAAAGTATTGCCGGTCGCATCGGTGAGGATTTTCGAGTGGCTCCCGATTCGGCAATGCTTAACTATATTCTGCTTTTGGGCCAATCCCTCTCTGCTGCAGCGGAAAAATAGCGGGTATTCACCCAAACTGTAAATTTCCGCTGCGTTAAGCTCTCTCCTTGTTTATTATGGGCCCTCTAATTGTTTAAGTGGGGTCCATAGTGTCCGAAATTAATTATCATCAAGCCTTTGTAACGATGCTCAGTTTGCAGGATCGTATGAATACCAAAGTGCACCCCGAATGGATGACGCAGAGTTTTGCTTGGTATCGTGCTGCATGGATTGAATGCGCAGAATTAATGGATCACTTCGGCTACAAATGGTGGAAAAAACAACAGGCAGATATCGCCCAAGTGCAGATGGAAGTGGTCGATATCTGGCATTTTGGTATGAGCGCATTGTTCCATGCAGATTCCACTGCCGATGGCCTGGCGGATGACATTGTTAAACAGCTTAAAGATCATCAGTCATCGGGCCTCGATGTGCTGGCTGCTACCGAGGCTTTGGCTGAATACACTCTGCGTACTAAAGGCTTTTCGGTGCCACTGTTCTGGGATTTAATGACGGCTGCAGAATTAAGTTTCGATGACTTATACAAACAGTATGTTGGCAAAAATGTGCTGAACTTTTTTCGTCAAGACCATGGTTACAAGGACGGTAGCTATATCAAAATTTGGTCTGGTGAAGAAGATAATGTTCATCTGGTAGAGATCCTCGCTAACAGCGATATTCAATCTCCAGACTTTGCCGATGATATTTACCGGGGTTTGAGTGCACGCTACCCCTCCCACTAATAACTCACTGGAACAGGGTGCCCATGTCAGCGGATAAAGTTTCCACTTCAGCACTGGCGAAATTGGCTGAGCTTCCGGTTCAGCAATTGTTTTCCGTGCTAAAGGATTACGGCTGGATTCGCAAGGTTGAGGACGGTTGGGTATTGACCGCCAAAGGCGAATTTGAAGGCGGCAGTTATATCAGTAGCAAACGCTATGGGCGTTATATTGTTTGGCCAGTCAGCGTTTTAGGGCACCCTTTGTTACAGGCAGTTGAGAGCAATAAATTGCTTTCTGCTAACGCCTTAGGAAGTGCTGAGGGTTTTAGTGGCCGGCAAATCAATCGAATATTGGTGGAGCTGGGTTGGTTAAAGCCCAGTGTTCGCGGTTGGGAGTTAATGCCTGCCGGTATTGAGCAAGGTGCACAGGTTTTTGAAAGTCAGCAGACCAGCCTTAGCTATGTGTTGTGGCCAGAAGATGTCCGTGAACATGCCGCATTACTGCGTTTAATGTCCCAGTGTAGGTCTGAGACCGAAGTGGGAGACTTATTCGCTGAAAACTCGGATAAATGGCTGAGCCTGGATGGGAAATACTGCAAAAACAAAGCTCATTGGCAAATTTCTCAGTGGTTGTACTTAGCGGGCTTGCGCTTTGCCATGTATCGACCTTTACCCGTGGCCGAGACGCTTGTCAGTGATTTTTATTTGCCGGAAAGTGGCCTGTACATAGAGTACTGGGACAGCGATGACTACGCCGATGTTATTTCGGAACGTATGCGGAGGGCCGACTTGTGCAAAAAAATGGCTTGGCCGGTATTGGATATTCACCCAGAAGACCTTCCCCAGCTTGACGATTACCTCTGTCGACATTTAGCCAATCAGGGCGTGGAATTTTATTAGCGTCTGGTGACGCTAATTAATTTGCTTGCAGTTCGCATTTAATCGCTTCTGCCAAAGCTAAGTCTTTAGCTGTCAAGCCACCTGCATCGTGAGTGGTCAGGGCGATACTGACTTTTTTGTAAACATTTGACCATTCGGGATGATGATCGATTTTCTCAGCTCGAATGGCCACTCGGGTCATAAATGAAAAGGCGCTGATGAAATCACTAAATTCCAAGTCGCGGCATAACTTGCCATCCCGTAATTGCCATTCAGGTAGCGATTTTAGTGCTTGGCTAATTTCTTTATCCGTCAGTTTTACTGTCATGTTCAGTTCTACTCGTTAAATACACGCCACACTCCATATGATGAGTGTAAGGGAACTGGTCGAACATGGCGAAGTTATTTGTGTGGTGTGTTTTTGTTAATATTTGCATATCCCGCAGCAGGGTTTGTGGGTTGCAGGAGATGTAAATAATATTTTCAAACTGGCTAATAAGCTCTCGGGTGGAGGCGTCAAGCCCAGCACGGGGTGGATCAACCAAAACCGTGTCAATGGCGTATTCCTCAAGATCAATACCTTGCAAGCGGCGAAACTCCCGCTCTTTATTGAGTGCACTGGTGAGCTCTTCACTGGACATACGCAGAACTAGGGCGTTTTCTACGTCATTCATGGCAAAGTTTTCAAGGGCAGCTTTTACCGAGGTTTTAGAAATCTCGTTAGCCAATACCCGTCGAAAGTGTGCAGCCAAGGGGATGGTGAAATTGCCATTGCCACAATACAGCTCCAGCAAATCTGAGTTGGGCTTATTGCCGCAGCGAGCTTTGGCCCAGCTGATCATCTGTGCATTGATCTCGCCATTGGGTTGAGTGAATCCACCCTCGTATTGCTTGTAAGCATACTGCTTGCCGTCTACCGGTAATTGTTCAGTGACATAGTCATGGTCCAGAACAATTTTCTGTTTTTTACTGCGGCCGATAATTTGGATGTTGTGCTTGCTCGATAATTCGCGAGCAGCACTTTCCCAGTGATCGTCTAGGCGGCGGTGGTATATTAGGGTGATCAACATGTCGCCACTGAGAGTGCTGAGAAACTCTATCTGGAATAAGCGATTTTTAAGGATCTCTTGTTCGCTCAGTGACTCAAGCAATGGGCGCATCAAGACGTAAATATTTTCTGAGGCGATGTTGAAGTTATCAACTTTGACCGGTATTTTTGGCTCGGCGGGGTCAAACATAGCGTAATAGATATTGTTAGCTTCGTGCCAAATACGAAACTCTGCTCGCAACCGGTAGTGGCTTGATGAGGAAGGGAAAACCTCGGGTGTGGGCATGGACATATCGGTGAATTGCTCGCTGATGTTGGCCACTTTGGCGGCCAATAGCTGCGGGTACTCACTGGGATTAATTGTGGTAATACTCATAAAATTTCCATAGTGGCCAAGGCCGTATCAGTCTTTGCCAAGACGCTGGCGATTACGTTGTTGCCATATAGTGGCGGCGTCATTTAAGCAATCTTGCTGGCTTCGATTAGGCTGGCGGAGTTGCAGGCAGATGGCAATAGTGCCGGTTATGGCGCAGAGGCCATAGTCGTCGAGTTTGTTATTGCGCCAAGCTTCCAGTAAATCGTCGGTGTTCAGTGAGTCGAATTTGTCTTGGCGGCCTTCCAGCATTCGCGGCCACTCGGTCTCACTTAATACTCCCTCATGTACGGTTTTGACGCGGCAAAGGGCTTCCGGTTTACGCTCTGCTTCACCGGCTTCGCCTTTAAATACCACGGCGTGGGCCTGGCCCAGTAGGGCGGCAGCTTGCTGATGATTGTCAGCATAAGCGGGGTGAAAGATGCTCTGCACTGAATAGGGTGCCGCAAGGGGGTTCAACAGCCGCGACAGGGTGTGTACGGGTGAGCGCAGACCAAACAGCGCGCGTAGGTCGATCATTCTTTGCAAGGGAGGGGAGAGGTTGCTCAAGGGCAGGTAGGCAAAGTTGCGCTCAGAGAGTTTGTGTTCAACCTCCTGCCAGGATGCGGCGGGCGCTTCACCGATGCTGTTAAGAACCTGCTCGCTGTAAATGCGTTCCGCAGTATGGCCCGCAGCGCCATGCATAAACACTCGCAAACCGCTGTCGGCGAGGGCGAGGGCGGCAAGTAAATACCAGGGCAATTGACGGCGTTTACCGGCATAGCTGGACCAATCCAAATCCACCTTAATGGCGGGTGCTTGCAAACTATCACGAACTGCTTGAACAAAGCCCGCCAGCTCTTCGTGGCTTTCTTCCTTGACGCGCAATAACATCAGAAACGCTCCAAGCTGCACGTCCTCAGCCTCACCGCGTAATATCATGGTCATGGCGCTATAGGCTTCTTGGTAGCTCAGTGAGCGCGAGCCTGTTTTGCCTTTGCCGAGAATACGCACATATTGTGCAAAAAGATGTTCTGACATGGATGCTTTACTCGTTGTTTACAGGCAGTTATCAGGACGGGGTAAACCGGCTATTTTGCTGAGTAGTTTTGCCGGGCTGGCGGGGAAATGCTGTAAAAAATACCGGCTAGTACCCTTGGCCGCGCCCAGCTCTTGCTTGGCATATTTTACCAGTGGGCGCATGGCTGGCGACAGACCAAATTGTTGATAATAGTTCTGTACCAGAGTGATGAGTTCCCAGTGGGCGTCACTTAGATTGATGTCGCATTGCGCCGCGAGTAAATCTGCAGTTTGCGGAGACCAGTCGGAGAGCTTTTTGAGAAAGCCGTCTTTGTCCGTGGCAATTTCGCTGCCATCGCTGCGCAGCATTTTCATGCTACCAACTTAAGCAGTGCTGATGAGAGGCGCATAAATCGACAAAGGCGGCATAATCGATGCGGTTGACCCCAGCTTGTGGCTTGATACCACGGCGATCAAGATCGTCGGCTAGGGCATATAGATTCAGTGCCAGCCTAGCGGAAATTTCGCCATCAGCGGCAACTACCACGGCATCTTCGATAAGCAGTAGACTATCGCCTTTCTCTAGACTACTCAGGCACAAATTAAGGCTGGCGGTGGTGTTAAGTATATGCAGTTTCAATTTAAAAGCTCTGAATACATTCTGATGTTTTGAGTAAATTTTTTAACTCAGTTCTGGCGAGGGGTGTAGCCTGTTTAAATATACTTTGCGGGTCAATATTACGATCGTGGCGGTCCTCTTCCAGATAGTAAATATTTTCAATATCGTATAGGGGAAGGGCGTTGATGATCCCTATATGGGCTTTGGACTCGGTATTGGCGGTATTCTGAGTGATGAGTAATTGGTAAAGTGCGTCGTGACAGAAGACTAGGCTCACGTCCTGATCAAAGGCGGCAGTGGCTAAGGCCATATCCAGGGCCTCTCTGGCGAGACTGTTGCCGTAAGCTTGACGATTGAATAGGTATAGGAATTTCATGATGAGCGACCAAATCGCACAATTCGGTCAGCATTAATACAGGCATCCACCCACTGACCCAAGCCGCCTATTGCAAATCCCTTCGCAAGATTGTGGCCGTTGAGGTCGTAGCGCTCAGCTTCTTTGGCATCAATCACGCCGCGCCGAAGCGCACTAGAGACACAGACCAGTAAGTCCAGTTCATATTCCTGCTGAAGTGTTTGCCACTGTAGGGGGATAGCGATCTCGTCTTGCGGTGGAGTGATAAAACGATTGCCGCAGTGCACCCCATCATTAAAAAAGAATACACGGTAGATGCTGTGGCCACGGTCGAGTGTGGCTTGGCAAAAACGCAGGGCTGTTAAGCTGGATTGGTCGGTATGGGGTTGGCCGGTCACCAGAAGAGCGAAGCTAAGACTCATAAGAATCTCAGCTTGCGGAACTGCAGATTAATCATCGCCACCAAAAATACCCAGCAGGTGCAGGAGGTGGATAAACAGATTGTAGATATCCAAGTACAGTGCAACGGTGGCGCGAATATAATTGGTTTCGCCGCCGTGAATTATACGGCTGGTATCAAACAAAATCAGACCAGACATAATAAATACCGCTGCCGCCGAAATAGCCAGTGACGCTGCGGGAACTTGAAAGAACATATTGGCAATACTAGCAACAACCATCACCAATAGGCCGACCATCAAGAAACCACCCAAAAAGGAGAAATCCTTGCGAGTCGTCAACACATAGGCAGACAGGCCAAAGAAAACTATGGCGGTGCCGCCAAGAGCTTGCATGACTAATTGGCCACCATTGGGTAGTGCAAGGTAGCGCTGCAGCATGGGGCCGAGTGATGCGCCTAATAAGGCAGTGAATACAAATATTGCAGCAATACCTTTGCTTGAATCTGCGGTTTTATGAACCACAAACAACATAACAAAGCCGAGAATCATTAACACTAGCCCAGTGCCAGAGCCAATATTCATGGCCATGGCTAAGCCCGCGCTTAATGCACTGCATACCAAGGTCATGCCAAGCAACATGTAGGTGTTGCGTAATACTTTATTGGTTTCTAAAACGGGCTGCGCTTGAGCGCCTGTCTGAAAGACCGATTTATCTTGCATGTATGACTCCGACGTAAAAGAGGATGTGTTTGCACATCCTCAATCATACTGTGTGGGGTGATACTACCGCAAGCTCAGATGACGGGATTAGGCATTAAAGGCTAAGCTGTCAATTGATGCCGGAAATGGCAAGCTGGTGGCTGACTTCCTTAAATGCTTCTGCTTGCATATCGGCCAGCATTTCAAGGCTAATGCCCGGGGGGAGGTCGGTAATTTCTGACCATTTCCGCTTGCTTACGACAGTGGCAAGCTTAAGAATGTCACCATAGTCGTCCGCGTTGTTCAGCAGGGCGTCCAGCATTAAATCGCTTAATTGCAGTTCCTTGCAGACTCTATCGAGGGACCAGTCAATAAACGCATCAAACAGAGAAAACATGCCAGCGGTGTATGCGGTGTATGCGGTGTATGCGGTGTACGTGGTGTGCTGATCAATTTGAGTTTTTTTTGCCAGCATCTGGCATAAATAGGCTCGACACAGGGCTTGCTCCAATAGTGCCCTAGGTTTGTGGTCAAGACGCCCTAAAGCGAGGATATTAGCCCAAGCCTATTTATATGGTCTATGCCCGCCATAGTGCAGGTATGCTTTATGGCGTGATATGTTGCACTTTGCCAGCGCTGGCGGAATTGATGAACTGTAATGCCCGATAACTTATTTGTGGATCGCTCTGAATAGCCTCGCTGATCCCATTCATGGTGCTGTCAGGCTTATTGAGTTCCTTTAAAGGCGCAATACGGTAAAGCGATTTTCCCTTTTTCGCTGGCCATTAAATGTGTTTGGGCGACTAAAATAGTAGCCTTGAAAAAGGCTACAGCCCTCGGCTTTACAGCGTTCGAATTCCTCGGCCAGCCATATCAGGTTTTCGCGGCGATCGAGTTGTAATAGCACTGCGCTGGTGACGGCGTCGGTAAGTTGCATCAAGTCAACTTTGACAATGTCGACATATTCTATCCATTTAGCCTGTTCGGTATCACCGGCAAAATCGTCCAAGGCTATTTTAAAGCCGAGATCGCGCAAATTCTGAACGGCCAAGATATTGGCTTCAGTTGGCGGAACATATTCGAGAATTTCAACAACCAATTTATCCGCTTGTACCGGCGGCGGTGTATACAGCCAAGCTTCGGTTAGGTTGGCAAAGGCGGGTAGGTCAAAGGTGATATCGGCAATACCAATATCATGGAATGCGCCCATGATAACTCCGCTTGTGGTCTGGTTGCCGCTCTCCATTTGAAATTCAAGTGAATCAGAGGGCGCTATGGAGAGGCATAGCAACTCATAAGCAACCGTTTTACCTTCGCAATATAGAATCGGTTGGCGGGCGACCATAGGCTTGTCGCCATTTTTTGAGATTTTTTTGTGCTTAGAGTTTCAGTTGTAGTTCTTCGCAAGGTATAGGCATGCCGGAGGTGTCGCGACTGATAATTATTTACATCATATTTTGTAGTTTAGTATTGATATAGAGCTTTGCGAGTTTAAATAGATATAAGTTCAAGCACTTACAAGGAGTAACGAATAGTTGGAATTACTAAGAAATACAGGTATGGGGGTTGTAAAGTGGCGGAGGGGCAGGGATTTGAACCCTGGGTTGGGATAAACCAACGCCGGTTTTCAAGACCGGTGCAATCGACCACTCTGCCACCCCTCCGCAACAGGAGCGAATTATACAGAGCTTCTTTAGCGAAACAAGCGCTAATCCAAAAAAGACTTATATATCAGCTTGATGACGTCTGTTTTTTTTGTTTAAACAAAAAAACCCGGCACGAGGCCGGGTTTTTGGATTGTAAATTACCGCTTAGCTGCGAGGGTCGTTTGGAGCCCGTGGCACAGCTTGGCGGTTGGTACTTGGTTGGGCAACCACGCTTGAGTCAAGAGCCGGGGGCTGCGGTTGAGCGGTTACAATTTCAAGCGCTTGTAATGCTTGTGGCGCAACACGCGGATCGTTAGCAACTCGGCCTGTCGGGCGGGGTTTGATTTCCGTCGGGGCTTTACTTTCAGTAGCGGGGATAGCCTTGGGTGCTGTCGGTTTTGGTGCTGGTGCCGCTACTTTTGCAGGCTCTGGAGCAACTGGTTCTAAAGTGCTTTGTGCTTCAGTGCTGGTTTCGGCGCTATCAACAACAACCGGAGTGGCTGCAACTTCAGGAGTAGCGGCACGGGTTTCGATTTCAGGGGCTGAAATACTTTTTGGCGCCTCCACGGGAGTTTGCGGCTCAGTGACGGTTTCTTTGTTGGCCACTTGGCTTTCACTCGGAGCAACTTCTTCTGCCATCGGTGCTTGGCTTGGCGTGGGTTTGATTTCCTCGGTTTCACTGGCCGTGGCAACTGCCGGAGCTTCTGCCTTATGGCTGGCTGGTCGGGTAGTTGGCGTAATGGCAGTAAAGCCTTCCTCTTCCGCAGCGGCTTGCCTTGCCGGAGCAGCTGTTTCGGCTGGCTGGGGCTTGGCTTCAGCGACTGGAGCGGGTTGCGCGGTTTCAGTCGGCGCAGTGCTGGCGGTGCTTTCAGTGCTTTGTTCAGCTACTTCTTCTGGTGCCGGAGTGCGTTTGCGTTCTTGTTGGTTGCGTGGCTTGCGATTTCCAGGGCGGCGTTTTGGTCGAGCTTGGCCTTCGCCGGGGTTGTTTTGTGAGTTGTTAGTGTCCTCAACTTCGTTGATTTCAATGGCAGCTTCTGGTTTTGTGGTGTCGTTATCGATACGAGGGCTGCGGTTATCGGTAACGCGATTATCGTCACGCTGTGGGCGCTGGTCGCGACCGCCGCGGTTGCGGCCGCCGCGGTTATTGCGGTTGCCTTGGCGTGGGTTACTGCTATTGCGGCTGCTGTCGCTGCGCTTTTTAGGTGCGGGTGTGGGTTCTGGCGCTGGCTCAGGCTCTGGGGCTTTGAATAAGCCGGTCAGGCTTTTGCCGAGCTTGCTGAAGAAACTTGAGGCTGTGGCTACTGCGACTACAGCGGTGGCTGCAGCGGGTTCGGCTGCCGGGCTTGGTGCTTTGGGTATCAGGGTGCGCACCACGGCGGCGGCGGGGGCTGGAGTAGAAACTACTTCATCGCTGATTTCGGTTTCTGCTTCGATGTCGGCGACTATTTTGTAGCTGATTTCCTGCTCATCGCCGATATCGCTTTCGCGAAGGCGAACAACCTCAAAGTGTGGAGTGTCCAGCGCCGGGGTAGGGATTACCATTACCCGAACACCGCTACGTTGCTCAATGTCGTATATGGCGGTACGTTTTTCGTTCAGTAAGTAGGAGGCCACATTGACCGGCACGATGGTGCGGATTTCTGCGGTTTTCTCTTTGTTAGCTTCCTCTTCAACTAGGCGCAAAATTGACAGTGCCAAAGAGTTAGTGTCACGAATAGTACCTTGTCCGCTACAGCGCGGGCAGACCTTGGCGCTGGTTTCACCTAATGATGGCCGTAAACGCTGGCGTGACATTTCGAGCAGGCCGAAGCGAGAGATACGGCCGATCTGGATGCGGGCACGGTCAGGTTCCATGGCGTCACGGACGCGATTTTCTACTTCGCGCTGATTTTTTGCAGCTAACATGTCAATAAAGTCGACTACAATTAGACCGCCGATATCGCGTAGGCGCAATTGGCGAGCAATTTCGTCAGCTGCTTCTAAATTAGTTTGCAGTGCGGTTTCTTCAATGTCACCGCCTTTGGTGGCGCGGGCCGAGTTAATATCGATAGAAACCAGTGCTTCGGTAGGGTCGATAACGATCGAGCCGCCGGACGGTAATTGCACTTCACGCTGGAAGGCCGACTCAATCTGACTTTCTATCTGGTAGCGATTGAAGAGGGGAACCTGATCCTTGTAAAGGCGGATTTTACTCTTGTAGTGAGGCATAACCTGCTCAACAAAGTGCATCGCTTCGTTGAATGATTCTTCGGAATCAATCAGTACTTGGTCGATATCGTCGCGTAAATAGTCACGGATTGCGCGGATAATGACATTGCTTTCCTGAAGAATCAGAATTGGCGCTTTACGCTCTTCAGAGGCCTGTTTTATGGCGTTCCACAGGTGTAGTAAATAGTCTAAATCCCACTGCAGTTCTTCTGAACTGCGGCCAACACCGGCTGTGCGGACAATGACGCCCATGGCATCAGGGATATTGATTGCGCTAAGGGCGTCGCGCAATTCACTGCGCTCGTCGCCTTCAATGCGACGGGAAATGCCGCCGGCGCGAGGATTGTTAGGCATTAGAACCATGTAGCGACCAGCTAGGCTGATAAAGGTGGTTAATGCTGCGCCTTTGTTGCCGCGCTCTTCTTTCTCTACTTGAACAATGACTTGGGTGCCTTCTTTAACCAAATCTTTGATCTTGGCGCGACCGCCGCTGACATCGGAAGGATTGCGGTAGAAGTATTCTTTGGAGATTTCTTTGAGGGGTAGGAAGCCGTGACGATCAGCGCCAAAATCCACAAAAGCGGCTTCAAGGCTTGGCTCTACGCGGGTAATGGTGCCTTTGTAGACATTGGCTTTTTTCTGCACGCGGGTGCGGTTTTCGATATCCAGGTCAAACAGGCGCTGGCCGTCAACGAGGGCAACGCGCAACTCTTCTGGCTGAGTTGCATTGATAAGCATTCTTTTCATGAGCTATAGATCCCAAAAGCCGGGATTTGTTGGGCCGCTCATGCGATTGAGCATCTTCAAGCGTTCCGATGTAGGCAGCTTTACCTTGTGGGTGCTGGCGCAGATCTCGTCAGCTAGCTGCAGTACATCAGTGTGGCCGGGTTGCCTGGCCGTTCTATTCCAGTTCGCTAAAACAAAGTGTGTCGATTGTTTTGCGCTGGGCGTCTTTCATCTATTACTGTTGGGCGCTTTAGTGGTGCGCCAGTATTGGTAACGTTCTTTACGTCGCTTTCTCAGATTTCTTTCGCACTAGCGGTGCTAACAAATATCGGCAGCACTATTAAATAATGTACCGACACTGCGTTAGAATGACGCCAGTACACTGCTATTAACTGATTAACATTAGGGCTATGCGAATGAGTCGCAATCATTGCCTTAAGTAGTTAGTCGGCGGTCTTCCCTCTCGTCACAGCCATGCTGTGGCGGGAACCGGACCCGGTCGCTACCTTGCGACTATAGCAGTATTCAATAACTAACTCAACGAGTTACGGGAGTGTAAGTGGATTCTGAAAATGTCATCAATCCCACTGTGCGTTTGGTGGCGGTCGAGGCCGATTACGTTGGTCAGCGGCTCGATAATTTCTTAATGCGGGAGTTAAAAGGGGTTCCTAAGTCGCGAATTTATAATCTTTTGCGCCGTGGTGAGGTGCGCATAAACAAGTCCCGCGCCAAGCCAGATTATAAATTACAGGAAAATGATGTCGTTCGGATTCCGCCAGTGCGGGTGGCAGCACGGGATGAGGTGGTGGTGCCGGGTGGTCTGGATAGTAGTTTGCGAAATGCAGTACTGTATGAAGATGCGGGCTTGTTAATTATTAATAAGCCATCAGGTTTAGCGGTGCACGGTGGTAGCGGCATTTCCTTAGGGCTTATTGAGGCTCTGCGACAAATGTACCCAGAGCAGCGGCATTTGGAGTTGGTTCACCGCTTGGATCGTGATACTTCGGGCTGCGTAATGGTGGCCAAGAAGCGCAGCGTGCTAAAGCAGCTGCATGAGCTGCTTAAAGCCCGAAAAGGCGTTGATAAGCGCTATTTGGCCTTGGTTTCCGGGAAGTGGCCAGCGCGCAAGCAGCAGGTGAACGCACCGCTGCAGAAAAATGTGCTGAATTCTGGCGAGCGTATGGTCAGGGTCGAGCTTGAGGGCAAAAAATCCCTGACTGAATTTACCTTGATTAAGCGCATTGCCGGGGCGAGCTTGATCGAAGCAAGGCCAGTGACTGGTCGTACTCATCAAATTCGGGTTCACTGCCAGTACGCGGGTTACCCTATTTTGGGTGATGATAAATACGGCGATGACGAGGCCGATGCTCATTTTCGCAAGCTGGGTTTAAAGCGCTTATTTTTACATGCTCACTCATTGGCGTTTACCCTGGATGGACGGCGTGTAGAGGTGACTGCACCACTGCCTGCAGACCTAGAAAAGATATTAGATAATGGTGGTAGTGAACTGTAATGCTTATTATTTTTGACTGGGATGGCACCATCCTCGATTCCAGCGACAAAATCGTTGCCTGTATGCAGGAGGGGGCTCGAAGCTTCGGTATCCCTGAGTGCACGGCGGAGCAAATTCGCAATATTATTGGCCTTGAGTTAAGTGTCGCTATTGCCTTTCTCTATCCGGGCCTTAGCCCCGGGGGTGTCGAGAAAATACGTGCGGCCTATGTTCGCAGCTTTATTGTTGCTGATGAGCAGCCATGCTTATTGTTTGAGGGCGTGGAAGAGGGGCTTCACGCTTTAAAGTCAGCAGGTCATGATTTGTGCGTGGCCACGGGCAAGAGTCGACGCGGCCTTGATCGCGTGTTTAGTCATTTACCGATTTGCAGTCTGTTCAGTGCAAGCCGCTGCGCTGATGAGGCTGTGTCAAAGCCAGACCCTTTAATGCTGCAGCAATTATGCGAGGAGCGAGGCTTTGCACCGGCTCAGGCAATAATGGTGGGGGATACCGAGTATGATCTGGAGATGGCCAGTCGATTTGCCATGCCCAGTATTGGTGTTTCTTATGGTGCCCATAGTGTCGAGCGCTTGAGGCGCTGGCAGCCTCTGGAGGTAATTGATCAATTTGATCAGTTGTTCGCCCTAGTGACTGAGCATGGTCAGCGTCAAGGTATTGGGTAGCCTTCATCCAGCAGTAGGTCGATCAGCTTTATTAAGGGTAGGCCGATCAGAGTGTTGGGGTCGCTACTGCGCACATACCGAAACAAGCTGATGCCCAGGCCCTCAATTTTGAAGCTGCCAGCACAGTCAAGTGCGGGTTCGCGGTTTATATAGCTGTCGATTTGCTGTGAGCATAGTTCTCTAAAGCCCACCTCTACCACTTCAGTAAGGCTGTGTTCAATTTTACTGCGGGTATTAAGCAGGCATAAGCCGGTGTGAAAAGTCACTTCTTGCCCTGAGCAGCGCTGTAGCTGATGCCTAGACAATTTAATGCTGCCGGGTTTGCCAAGGATTGTGCCTGCCAGCTCAGCAGTTTGGTCGCTACCAATAATAAGTGTGTTGGGGTATCGCGCTGCGAGACTGAGGGCCTTCTCGCGACTGAGGCGGAGGGCTAGATCGCTGGCGCTTTCTCCCGTTTGCGGGCTTTCGTCAATATTTGGGGCGTGGCAGTGGATGCTTAGGCCGAGTTTTTCCAGTAGCTGGCGACGATATTGGGAGCCTGAGGCCAGTATAATCGGGGGGTATTTTGGGTTTGCTGGAGTGTTCATGCGGGTGATTC
Source organism: Zhongshania sp. (assembly GCA_047624025.1). Taxonomy (GTDB): domain Bacteria; phylum Pseudomonadota; class Gammaproteobacteria; order Pseudomonadales; family Spongiibacteraceae; genus Spongiibacter. The sequence goes on along the minus strand of JBLHPB010000021.1, from coordinate 7,366 downwards.
GGTTTACTGTAAAGGTGGCAACACTTTAACTTTCTATCGCGGCGGCGGCCAGCCCTGCGCGAATTTCGCTTAAAGCTCTGAATTCATGGCCTGCAAGGATGTTTTTGCTTTGACAATAGTGGCTTAAGTGCCTATTATTGCGCGCCTATGCAAAGACAGCCCCTACCCAAGTTCGTCGATGCTCGCAAATTTGTTGCTGCTGGCCTGGAAATTCACGCCACTCAAGAAGTTAAGAGCCTCAGTCGTTTCATTGCCGGACTTGCCAATAACAGCGGCTCGGTAGCCGTTGATCTGCGTTTTTTTCGCAGTGAACAGGGGTTTAAGTGTATAAGTGGTAAGGCCCTAGGCCACGTTGAGGTTTTGTGTCAACGTTGCATGGAAGCCATGCCGATATGCATTGAGGCGGAATTTAATTTAGCGATTGTGTGGACAGATGAGCAAGCTAAGGCTTTGCCAAAGTCATTGGATCCTTTGATTTTAGGCGAAGATGAAAACTTGGTTTTGGCTGATTTGTTGCAGGATGAGCTGATTATTAATACTCCTTTCGTCAGTTATCACGATGACACTGTTTGTCAGGTGTTTGAGCCAGAGCAGCAAGACGCCCCGGTAGAAGTGGTAAGCGATGTTGAGGAAGGCGATAAGCCGTTTGCGATTTTGGGGCAATTAAAGCCCCGCGATTAAACTCTAGTACGAGGAATTTTTAGGCCATGGCTGTTCAAAAAAGTAAAGTAACACGTTCACGTCGGGGCCAGCGTCGCTCCCATGACTCACTGACTGGTCCAACATTGTCTGTGGATCAGACCAGTGGCGAGAAGCATTTGCGCCACAATATTACTGCGGATGGTTTTTTCCGTGGTCGCAAAGTTGTTGCCGGTAAAAACGACTAAGTACTTGCGTGGCATCGCTGCGTTTAGCCGTTGATGCTATGAGTGGAGACCACGGTCTCCACTCTTCTATTCCTGCCTCTGTTAATGTCCTGAACGAGAATTCCGAACTTCATTTAGTCCTTGTTGGTGATCGTATTGCCATCGCTGCGGCTTTGGCTGAATTTCGCTATGACAGTTCGCGTCTGTCTGTTCATCACGCCCCAGATATTGTGGCGATGGATGACGAGCCCGCTTCCACACTACGTCATAAAAAAAACTCTTCAATGTATATTGCTTTGCAACTGCTTCGCGATGGCGACGTCGCTGGAGTTGTCTGTGCGGGCAATACTGGTGCGCTGGTGGCCATGAGCTGTGTGCTGTTGGAGCGTTTGCCTGGCATTCGCCGTCCAGCAATTTGTGCGCCTATTCCAGCGGAGGGTGGCTACACTCTAATGCTCGACCTAGGTGCCAATGTTGAATGTAGTGCGCAACAGCTTCACCAGTTTGCGGTGATGGGCGCGTCACTGTCTAAATTAATTGACGATCGGGTTTCGCCACGAGTGGGTCTACTCAATATTGGCGCGGAATTAATGAAAGGCACGGTCGAGGTGCGCGAGGCGGCGGAGTTATTGAAGGCTGATGCCAGTCTTAATTACATTGGCTATATTGAAGGCGGCGATATTTTTTCAGACCATGTTGATGTGGTCGTGTGCGATGGCTTTACCGGTAACGTTGCCTTGAAAGTATGTGAAGGTACCGCCAACTTTATTGGCCAGCAGTTAACATTAAGTTTTAAACGCACACTCTACGGTTTACTTGCTGGTGTTTTGGTAAAACCTTTGCTCAGCGCATTTCAGCGTGAAATTGATCCTGAGCGCTACAACGGGGCCGCCTTACTGGGTCTTAATGGCGTGGTGGTAAAGAGCCATGGCGGCTCGGGTCCGGCAAGTTTTCAATCAGCGATTCGGCAGGCGGCTCGGGCAGTTAGCACTAAACTCCCGGAACAGATTGCCGAGCAGCTTAGTCAGCATACGTACTGCTAAAAAATATCATTCGGAAAAGGAAACGGCTATGGATACAAAGCAACTGGCCCTGGTTTTTCCAGGTCAAGGCTCCCAAAAAGTTGGCATGCTAGCCGAGCTGGGCGAAGCCTTCCCCATCATTAAAAACACCTTTGCAGAAGCGTCATCTGCTCTGGATTACGATATGTGGTCGCTTGTTCAGCAAGGTGAGCAGGCGCAATTAAATTTAACTGAAACCACTCAGCCAGTATTGCTCACTGCCAGTGTTGCGGTTTGGCGTTTGTGGTGCCAGCAGGGCGGTATGCAGCCTGCGTTAATGGCCGGCCACAGCCTGGGTGAGTTCTCTGCCTTGGTTTGTGCTGGCGCGCTGGATTTTGCTGATGCGGTACGCTTGGTTCGCGCGCGGGGTCAGTTTATGCAAGCCGCCGTTCCTGTTGGCGAGGGTGCTATGGCAGCAGTCCTGGGGCTGGACGATCAGCAAATAATAAACATTTGCCAGCAAGCGTCAGCAGTCGGCGTTGTCGAGGCGGTGAATTTTAATTCTCCCGGTCAGGTCGTTATTGCCGGTCACGTTGCTGGGGTTGATAAAGCCATTGAGTTATTAAAGGTGGCTGGTGCTAAGCGCGCACTGCCACTTCCAGTCAGCGCACCTTTCCATACCTCATTGATGCGTCCTGCTGGGGAAAAACTTGCCGAGGCCTTGTCTACCATATCGCTGCGCACACCTTCCATTCCGGTAGTTCACAATGTACATGGTAAAACCGAGTCAGATTCTGTCGCGATTAAAATCTTGCTCGTTGAGCAGCTTTACAGCGCGGTAAAGTGGGTTAGTTGTGTCGAAACCATGGTTGCAGCGGGTATAAATACCACCATTGAAACCGGTCCGGGCAAGGTGTTAAGTGGCCTGAATAAGCGTATTGATAAAAGTTTAAATTGTTTGAATATTGAATCGCCAGAAAGCCTGGCTGCTGCATTAGCTGCGGTGAATTAATTTACAGTTAATTGAGTTAGGGAGAGACGAATGACAGCGAAAGTAGCATTGGTGACTGGGGCAAGTCGGGGCATTGGTCAGGCGATTGCCGTTGCCATTGGCAATATGGGCTACCAAGTGGTGGGGACCGCAACCTCTCAAGGTGGTGCTGACGCCATTACCGCGCATTTTCGTCAGGCCGGTATACAGGGCGTGGGCATGATGTTGAATGTGGCTGATTCCGGTTCAGTAGAAACAGTATTGAAGGCCATCAATGAGCAGTTTGGTGCTCCGGCGGTGCTGGTTAACAATGCCGGCATCACCAAAGACAATATTATGCTAAGAATGAAGGACGATGAGTGGTTTGACGTGATAGACACCAATCTTAATTCACTTTTCCGTCTGAGTAAGGCTTGTTTGCGCGGTATGACTAAGCAGCGCTGGGGGCGAATTATCAATATCAGCTCGGTTGTTGGCTCAATGGGTAATGCCGGTCAGGCCAATTACGCGGCGGCTAAAGCCGGTATGGATGGCTTTACGCGTGCATTGGCACGGGAAATTGGTTCGCGCAGTATTACCGTGAACAGTGTCGCGCCAGGGTTTATTGATACTGATATGACCAAAAAACTGCCCGAAGAGCAGCGCTTGGCTCTGCAGGGGCAAATTCCCTTGCAGCGTTTGGGTAGTCCGGAGGAGATTGCTGGTGTGGTAGCCTTCCTAGTCAGTGATGCAGCGGCCTATATTACCGGTGAAACCATTCATGTCAACGGTGGCATGTATATGGCGTAAACATCTATTTGCCTAGGATTAATTTGCTTCCGAGGTGAATTTATCATAATTTGCTATGCACAAGCGCCGCGAGTCGCGGTAGAATGAGCGCCCGAGTGCTGGCGGTATGAAACACGATTTCAGCGGCTGCGCTTTTTTGGTTCTGGCCTAGTTCAGTAGCTTAATAAAAGCGGGCCCACAATTTTAATTTAAATCAGGAGTCACCAACGACCATGAGTAGCATTGAAGAGCGCGTCAAAAAGATTGTTGCAGAGCAACTGGGTGTTAAAGAAGATGATGTTTCCGAGTCTGCATCATTCGTAGAAGATCTCGGCGCAGATTCACTCGACACGGTTGAGCTGGTAATGGCTTTGGAAGAGGAATTCGAAACTGAGATTCCTGATGAAGAAGCTGAGAAAATCACTACGGTAAGATTAGCTATTGATTATATCAAAGCAAATCTTCAGTAAGTAATATAACGGCCTGGCCGTTTTAAAAAGCCGTTTCTATGTAAAGTAGAGCGGCTTTTTTTATGTCTGGACGCATGACATCCGTATACTGAGTGAAATGTGTAGGATGGGTGTGCTGAAGTCGGGAGAGTTGTATGGCAAAACGTAGAGTCGTCGTCACCGGTATGGGGATGGTCAGTCCGCTGGGCAATTCTGTAGCGGAAACATGGAGTAATATTCTGGCTGGGAAAAGCGGTATTACGGAGATTGATCGCTTTGACGTTAGTGAGTTTGCTACCCGAATCGGTGGCGCCATTAAAAGTTTTGATATTGGCGATTACATGTCGGCCAAAGAGGCCAAGCGTTTCGATCCTTTTATCCACTACGGAGTTGCGGCGGCAGAGCAGGCTCTCACCGACTCGGGATTAGCGGTTACTGAAGGAAATGCCCATCGAATTGGCACAGCCATAGGCTCTGGTATTGGCGGCATTGGCATAATCGAAAATAGTCGGCAGATTCTCAATAATGGTGGGCCGCGTAAAATCTCACCGTTTACGGTACCTGGCGCGATTATTAATATGATTGCCGGTGTGCTTTCGATAAAGCATAATTTACAGGGCCCTAGTATTGCCATTGCCACAGCCTGTACCACCGGCACTCACAATATTGGCATGGCAGCGCGGATGATTGCTTATGGTGATGCCGATGTTATGCTTGCTGGTGGCTCCGAAATGGCTACCACGCCAGTGGGGCTCGGAGCATTCGCCGCGGCTCGGGCGATGTCTACCCGCAACGATAGCCCGGAAACCGCAAGTCGTCCCTGGGATAAAAGCCGCGATGGCTTTGTGCTCAGTGATGGTGCAGGTATGTTGGTGCTGGAAGAATACGAGTTTGCCAAGGGTCGCGGTGCTCATATCCACGCTGAATTGCTCGGCTTTGGTATGAGTAGCGATGCTTTTCACATGACCTCTCCGCCGGAAGACGGTCGCGGCGCTAAAGCTGCGATGCAAGCGGCGCTGGCCGATGGCGGTTTGAATGCCGATCAGATCGATTATATTAACGCCCACGGTACCTCGACGCCAGCTGGCGATATAGCCGAAAGCCGAGCCATCGAAGCGCTATTAGGTTCTTCTGCCGCCAGCGTAGCCGTCAGCTCTACCAAGTCGATGGTGGGGCATTTGCTGGGTGCTTCGGGTGCGGTTGAGGCCATTTTCTCCATTCTTGCACTGCGTGATCAGGTCGCTCCGCCGACGATTAATCTTGACGAGGTCGATGAAGGCTGCAATTTAAATTATGTTCCCCATGTGGCCCAGCCCCGCAAGATTGACTATGCGCTGAGCAATTCTTTTGGTTTTGGTGGCACCAACGGCAGCTTGTTGTTCGGTCGTTTGCAGTCCTGATGACGGTAACGCAGCCAATAAGTTTGGTTAACGGCCATGCTACTGACACGATTTCAGTCGCTAACCGCGGTATGGCATACGGTGATGGCGTGTTTGAAACCGTGCTGTTAAGTCGGGGTAAGACGCTGTGGCTAACCGAACATCTGCAGCGACTGGAGTTGGGGTGTCAGCGTTTGGATATTTCATGTGATAGGCCCTTGATTGCGGCCGAGTGTTTGCAGCTAGTAGACCAATGGGCAGACAGTGGTGATCGCGGAGTATTGAAAATCATTCTAAGCCGCGCGTCTAGTGGCCGGGGTTATACCCCAACAGCAACAACCTCTGAACGCGTGATCAGTGTGTTGCCAGCACCCGTGGCGTCACGTCTATGCTGGGATGATGGGGTTGCTCTGGCGCTCTGCCAGACCCCTTTGGCAAAACAGTCTTTACTGGCGGGTTTAAAGCACCTGAATCGACTTGAGCAGGTTTTGGCCGCCGCCGAAATTAATCGTCGTGGATTTGTCGAAGGATTAATGCTCGATAGTTCGGCGAATGTTATTGAAGGCAGTCGCAGCAATGTATTTATTGTTAAAAACCAGTGTCTTTATACTCCGCTATTGAGTGATTGCGGCGTAGAGGGCATTATGCGGCAGCAAATTATTGCTGCTTGTGATAAATTAAATATCCCTTTAAAAATTAGTAACTTGAGAATTAAAGATATATTGAATTGTGAAGAGATATTTGTCTGCAATAGTGTTTTTGGACTCTGGCCTGCAACAAAAATAGAGTGCATACATAAATCTGTGGGTCCGATATGTCGCTTATTGCAAAAACATTTTGAGTCCTATTTCTATGCTTAAGTTTTTTAGGATTAGTTTGGCGCTAGTATTTCCGATGATACTGACGGCCTTGCTGGTCATCTGGTATCTCAATGGCTATATGAAAAAAGAGCTGCCACTGGCGGACAGCACGGAGATATTCGTGTTGCAAACCGGGACTGGGTTCTCTTCCATGGTCAATCAACTGGCTGAGCTTGGTTGGATAGAGCACCCACGGATTCTCCAATTATATGGCCGTTTGAATAATAGCTTTAGTGATATCAAGGCCGGTGAGTACCGGTTTTATGAGGGTATCAGTGTGGCTGAAGCGCTGGCCATGATGCAAAAAGGCGATGTCGTGCGGAGGCAGCTGACATTACTGGAAGGCTGGAGCATGGCTCAGGTACTCAGCTACCTGCAATCACAGCCTTTACTGGCTGAGCAAGTGTTGAGTAATGATCTGAGTTTGTGGCAGCAGCTGGGCATTGAATCGCCTTTGGCTGACACTCCGGAGGGGCTGTTTTTCCCTGACACTTATGATTATTACCGTGATGACACACCGTCACTGATTTTACTTCGCGCCTATAAAAAGATGTTGCGGGTGCTGGATGAAGAATGGGAGTTAAAGGCGGCGGACCTTCCCTATGAAAATGCCTACCAAGCCTTGATCATGGCCTCCATCATAGAAAAAGAAACCGGTGTTGCCAGTGAACGGGCTGAAATTGCAGGGGTTTTTGTGCGCCGCTTAAGAAAGGGCATGCGTCTGCAAACTGATCCAACCGTAATCTATGGTTTAGGTGACAGCTATCAAGGCAATTTACGTGGCTCGCATTTGCGTGACGACAGCAATCTTTATAATACCTATCGTCAAGATGGTTTACCGCCTAGCCCGATTGCTCTCGCGGGTCGCGAAGCGATCAATGCGGCACTGCATCCAGCAGCGGGTAAGACCATATTTTTTGTCGCTAAGGGCGATGGTACTCATCAGTTTTCGGTTACCTTAAAAGAGCATGAGGCAGCGGTGAAGCACTATCAGCTCAGTAAACGTCGGGCGAATTACCGCTCTGCGCCACCAGTCGAGGCTAAATAAATGG
>JBLHPB010000020.1:0-28919 GCA_047624025.1 Zhongshania sp. | reverse complement strand
TCAGTCCAATTAAAACGCCATCCTCCGTTACCGGATAGGACTTGGGTTTGTTCTTGCCCATTTTTTGCGCCAGATCGATAATGGAAGAATCAGCCTCTATCGCCAAAACTTCGTGACTCATCACGTCTTCGACCTTGGGGGCGCCTTCACAGTGGTAGCTACTGACCAGTACGGAGTGGATACAGTCTTGCTCAGACACAAAGCCCACCAGTTGACGTTGATCATTGACTACGGGCAGCCCAAATACGCCGTGTTTAAGCAGAGTTTCAACCACATCACCTAAATCTGTACCTTGTTTGACGGATGGAGAAGGTGAGGTCATTACGTCTCGTACCAGCATAGATGTAGTCATAACACGCTCCTTTAACACGTTGTATGGTCACTATATCGCGATGGCTAAAAAGTGAAAACCGCGATATGAGAATTTTCAAAGTATAGCCTTTATCTGTGAAAACAGAGTTTCTGACCTTGTGGGCTATAAGCTTACGCCTATTTGCTAAGAAGGCGCTTACTTTTTAAAGAAGTAGCAGTTTTGAGTGGAGCTAATGGCCCAGCGTGCATCAGGATGAAAATTACCCGGCCGCGATTGTTAATGTGCCATTCCGGTAATCCCGCATGGCCTGATCAATCTCAGCATTGTTGTTCATCACGAAGGGGCCGTATTGGACAATGGGCTCGCCGATGGCTTTTGCTGCTAACACCAGCAATTGAGCGGGCTTGTCGGCGGTAATGGTTAGTTCCTCTCCACCGCTAAGCAACGCACTGAAGTTATTTGGCACGGCATCTTCGTCAATACTGATGCTGCCCTCGTAGACATAGATCAGCGCATTGTGGGTTTCAGGCAAGCTCACGGTGGTGGATTGTCCTGCAGCGAGCCTAAGGTCAATGTAGATCGGGTCGGTGCTTAGGGTTTGACCGTCAATTCCGTTGATAAAACCGGTGGCTAGCTGACCATCAAGGTGGCTTCGTCCGGCCAAAAGAATAGCTTCACCCTGTTCGCCAAGTTGCAGGCGGGGGATGTCTTCGGTAGGAATGTCACGATAGCTGGCAGGTCGCATTTTTTCTGCCGCAGGCAGATTTATCCACAGTTGAAAGCCGCGCATACGGCCCGCTTCTTGCTGAGGCATTTCCGAATGAATAACGCCTCGCCCTGCCGTCATCCATTGCAGGCCACCATCACGCAGGTGGCCCTTATTGCCCAAGTGATCCTCATGCAGCATATGGCCTTCAAGCATATAGGTTACCGTCTCAAAGCCGCGATGAGGATGAGATGGAAAGCCGCCCAGATAATCAGCGGGCTCGTCGGAGAAAAACTCATCAAGCATCAAGAAGGGGTCATGCTTATTGGTGGCGGAGTTGCCCAGGCTACGCTTGAGTTTAACGCCAGCGCCATCAGTGGTCGCTTGGGCGGGAATAAGTCGGCTTACTTTACGTCTACTCATGATCACTTTCCCCACTCCCGTGCTTAGTCGAATAAATGCGCTTTCAGTGTCACCATTAAACTATTGATAAATCTGTTTAAAAAGCGCAATTTATTGCGATTAATTATCAGAAAAGTTGATGAATATGAGTGGACCCCGTACCAGTCTTGAGCAGTGGCATTGTTTTTTAGCGGTAGTGGATGAGGGAAGTTATGCCCGTGCTGCCGAGGTTTTGCACAAAAGTCAGTCTGCGGTGACCTACACCATCCAAAAAATGGAAGAACAGCTTGGCACCAAAGTGTTTGAGATCCGTGGTCGCAAGTCCGAACTGACTGAAGCGGGGCAAATGCTCTATCGCCGTGGTCGCTCCCTGATTGACGAGGCGCTGCGATTGGAACAATCCGCCAAGTCTGTCGCCGCGGGCTGGGAGCCTAGTTTGCGTATTGTTTGCGACACGCTGTTTCCGAGTCACTTGATGCTGGATTGTTTAGCTGACCTCAGCCAACACTGCCCTGATACCCGAATTGAGTGTGTTGAATCGGTATTAAGTGGGGCTGAAGAGGCCTTGTTGGAGCGGCGCTGTGATATTGCCATTACCGGTATTGTGCCACCCGGGTTTTTAGGCGATCAGCTGTTGCGAGTTAAATTTATCGCCGTTGCGTATCGCGACCACCCTCTTCACCAGCTTGATCGCAGCATAGATTATCGAGATTTGCGACCTTACCGGCAGGTGGTGGTTAGAGATTCTGGCGTTCGCAAACAACGCGATTCTGGTTGGCTGGATGCTGTACAACGTTTAACTGTTAGTCGTATAGAGATGTCGGTTGAGGCGGTGGTGAGGGGGGTTGGTTTTGCCTGGTTGCCCGAGGTTTTGATGCACAGCGAGTTACAGAGTGGCATTCTTAAGCCGCTGCCAATGTTGGAAGGCGGCGAGCGCTTTGCGGACCTGTTCATTATACTGCCCAATCGAGATCTTGCTGGCCCTGTCGCGTTGCGCTGTGAGAAATTGTTAAGGAACGCGGTAGCTGAATTGGTTTGTTAATCGCTGCGAGTTAATGAGCCGGCTTGTAATAATTCTTGTTAGGGTTTTTCTTAAGGGTTCATTATTTCACTTTTCATCAATCAGCAGTTAGAAGGCTTGTTGAAGGCAAGCTATGTTTAGATTGATAAATTTTTTATTCGAATTTCGGAATTTCATTTGTTCTCACATAAGGGAAATGATCAATTTTTGTTAATTTGTAATAGCTGTTTAGTCCTGAAATTCCAACGCTAGAGCCGACTTCTAAATCTAGTTGTCCTAAATCATTTACTATCTGATCGGGCAGGTCGATAAGCTCCACCGAGCCAATGACAAAAATACAGCCGTTGGTTAAAGGTATGCTCTCAAGGTATTTCATGCCCATTTTAATGTTACTTTCTTTTACAAATGGCGCATGAAAATCATCAATAAATTCTTTTTCGATATTCATTCGCATAAATTCTGATTCTCCCCGTTGGAGCTTTGCAGAGGTATAATGAGCCTTTTCAATGAAGTGCTCGGCTATGTGATTAATGGTGTAAAATCCGGTTTCTTGAATATTTGAAAAAGTATCGCTTGGTGTATCTGACTGCGGACGCATGATCAAACCTAATTGGGCAGGATTTGACCCAAGATGCACAATGGACGAAAAAATGGCCACATTGTCTTCGTTATTTAATGAGCGTGTTGCAACGAGATTGGCTGGTTTAATTCCAGAGATGGAATTAATTAGATTTAAGCGATAAGTGCGTTCTAAATTTTCGATGGCTTGTCTTTGTAATTGCATTTTTAAAGTCTTTTTTTGATGATTGGGATTAGTTTACAAATTTTATTCTAAGTGAGAGTAGGAAAAATTATTCAGTAATATTATCTTTGCATTGATGGTTGTTTTTTGTCAAAGCAAGTTCAAAATTAATTTGGCCATTTTAATAGTGCCTTATTTTACAATCAAAGCACTATACAGCCAGCCTAGGGATAGGCCGCGAGCTAAATTAAATGCACAAAAGCTAAACCACAGGCCGTGGTTTAGGCTATCTTGGCTAAGAAACCAGACCGGCAAATAAACTATGCCGACACAGCCAAGCATACTCCATTGCATGGCGCGGGTTTGCAGAGCACCGATAAAAATACCGTCTAGTAGATAACTGGGTGCACATAGCAGTGGTAGCGCGATCAGCCAAAAATAATGCGCACTGGCAATCTCGTTAACGGCGGCAAGGCCAGTCATGATGCTTAATATGCTGTTCTGACCTAGCCATAGCAGTAGGCTCGCCATGACTGCGGTGACACCACAATAATAGCCACAAACCCTGGTGATGCGGAGCAGTTCACGACGGTCGCGACGGCTGTAGGCTTCACCGCATAGCGCCTCTGCGGCATGAGCAAAGCCGTCCATACCATAGGCACTGACCATCATTAATTGTAATAGAATGGCGTTGGCTGCAAGGCTCGCCTGCCCGAATGTTGCACCTTGGGCGGTAAAGAAGGCGAAGCTAAATAAAAGTGCAACCGTGCGAACGAAAAGCTGGCGATTATTGCTAAGGAGTTGACGGAAGGCTGGACCCCTTGCCCAGCTTTTTGCCATACCATTAGTCCAGGCCCCAGCGATGCTGCGTCGCACTGCCCATAGCGCGAGGATCAAGCCGCCATATTCGCTGATGGCGCTGGCGCGAGCGGCGCCATCACTATGTTGTTCGAAGACGATGATGAAAAAATAGTCAAGTACGATGTTCAGCAGATTGGTGCAGACCGCAATGATCAGTGGCCACCGGGTTTGCTGGCGGCCAATGAGCCAGCCCACTACCACATAGGTGCATAGCACTGCCGGTGCGCTGAGCAGGCGTATGGCAAGATAATTGCGGGCAAGCGGCATTAATTGCTCAGATGTGTTCATCAGCTGTAGGCCACTGTCGAGCGCAAGGCGGCCCGCCAACATAACGATGAGTGCGATCAGCAGGGCCAGAACCATTGCCTTGATGAGTAGCGCGCTTGAGTTTTCAGCATCGTTGAGCAGTTGAGCGCTGGCGCCAGTGGTGCCCATGCGTAAAAACCCGAAACCCCAGTATAAAAAAGCCAATAAGCTGGTGCTGATGGCTACTGCGCTGAGATAACGGCTGTCGGCCAGGTGACCGAGTATGGCGGTGTCGACCAAGCCGAGAAGGGGTACAGACAGGTTGGCGATAATCATTGGCCATGCCAGCAGATAAACGCGGCGCGATAAGCTTTGGTCGTTATTTGGAGCTAGGTTCATGGCAGTGGGGTATATAGAGTAGGGGTGCTAGTGTAGTGCAGCAATAAAGTGCTGGTATATATGGCTTTATGCGCTGTTCTGTCGGTCTGGTGAAATTGAATTTAAAATAGATTTAGCCCATATATTGTGGTTTTAACAGGGGGTAATACCTTTAATTAGTGTATTTTGACTAAAATCGCCACCATTAGAGCCCCATTCACTGAGGAAACCTGCCGGCTGTAGTGGCGCTGGCCTATTCATCGGGTTTATAATTGCGGCGTTTTGTCGCACCCAAAGCGGTTCAAACGGGTATGTGCTGCACAAATTACAGATTTTCGTGTTTTCCGAACAGTTGTATTGTGGGAATTCGAGTGTCTGCGCCTTTGTAGAGTCCAATTTAACGATTGTGTTCCTTTTGAAGGTAGCTTGTGTTTTGCTTATCGTAGATTGGCTGTGGGGTCTTTACTCACTATACATGGAGACACGGGAGATGTATTTACAAGCGAGACGGCTTTCTAAGCTGGCGCTTAGTCCTGTGCTAATGCTGCTAAGCCTTTTTAGTACCGGCGCATGGGCCGAAGCAGGCGCGCGTTGGCAAACTAATATGACCCCTGGAATCACCGAGGTTGGTCATAAAATTTACGATTTGCACATGTGGGTATTCTACGTTTGCGTCGTAACGGGCATTTTGGTTTTTGGTGTGATGTTTTACTCGGTATTTGCATACCGTAAAGACCGTCATCCAGAGCCAGCAACCTTCCACGAAAATACGAAAGTGGAAATTATCTGGACTATTGTTCCGTTTCTGGTCCTGTTGATCATGGTGATTCCGGCCACTAAGACGCTGATCGAAATCTACGACACCGATGACGCTGAACTCGATATTCTGATCACTGGTTATCAGTGGAAATGGAAATACGAGTACATCAATCCCAATGGCGACAACGTCAGTTTCTTCTCGAATCTGCTCACCGATAGAGCTGAGATAAATAATATCGAAGAGAAAGGCTCAAACTATCTGCTTGAAGTTGATGAAGCTGTCTACCTACCAGTGAACAAAAAAGTACGTTTTCTGGTGACCGCTAACGATGTCTTGCACGCCTGGTGGGTTCCTGCTTTGGCCGTTAAGCGCGATGCGATTCCTGGTTTTATCAATGAAGCCTGGACTAAAGCGACTGAAACCGGCGTATACCGTGGTCAATGTGCGGAACTATGTGGTCGCAATCACGGCTTTATGCCGATTGTGGTAAACGTGGTTGAAGAGCCCGAATATCAAGCATGGTTAGCCGAGAAGCAAGCGGCCTCAGCTGAGGTTAAAGCATTGATGTCGAAAGACTTTTCGCTAGAAGAGCTGGTTGAACGCGGTAAACCGATTTACGTCAGCTCTTGTTCTGCTTGTCACGGCGCTAATGGTGAGGGTGGCATAGGTAATGCCATTGCTGGCAGTGCTATTGCGACTGGGCCGATTAAAGCTCATATCGATCGTATCGTAAACGGTGTGGCTGGCACATCGATGCCGGCATTTGGTAGCCAGCTTAATGAAGTGGATATAGCTGCGGTTATAACCTACCAGCGCAACGCGTTCGGCAACAACATGGGTGACATGTTGCAGCCGGTTGATATTTACAACTTCAAGAAAGGTCAGTAGGGGGATACACCATGGGTGCTCATCACGGACCTGCTAAAGGTTTAACTCGGTGGTTATTTACCACCAACCACAAAGACATCGGTACGATGTATTTGTGGTTCAGCTTTGCGATGTTCCTGCTTGGCGGCTCGTTCGCCATGATTATTCGCGCTGAATTGTTCCAGCCCGGCCTGCAAATTGTGCAGCCCGAGTTCTTTAACCAAATGACTACCATGCACGGTCTGGTCATGGTCTTCGGCGCCATTATGCCGGCCTTTGTTGGTCTGGCTAACTGGATGATTCCGATGATGATCGGTGCGCCGGATATGGCTCTGCCACGGATGAACAACTGGTCGTTCTGGATTCTGCCACCAACATTCCTGTTGCTGGCTTCTACCCTCTTTATGGAAGGTGGTGGTCCAAACTTCGGTTGGACGTTCTACGCGCCACTGTCAACGACCTATGCGCCACCGAGCGTGACCTTCTTTATATTCGCGGTTCACGCCATGGGTATCTCGTCGATCATGGGCTCGATTAACATCATTGCCACTATTGTTAATATGCGCGCGCCCGGCATGACTTACATGAAGATGCCAATGTTTGTGTGGACCTGGTTGATTACTGCCTTCCTACTGGTTGCGGTTATGCCGGTACTGGCTGGCGCGGTAACCATGATGTTGATGGATATCCACTTTGGCACCAGCTTCTTCTCTGCCGCAGGTGGCGGTGACCCAGTTCTGTTCCAGCACGTGTTCTGGTTCTTCGGTCATCCAGAAGTGTATATCATCATTCTGCCCGCCTTTGGCGTGGTATCAGAAGTTATCCCGACATTCTCGCGCAAGCCGCTGTTCGGTTATGACTCAATGGTATACGCAACCGCGTCTATCGCCTTCCTGTCGTTTATTGTATGGGCACACCATATGTACACGGTAGGTATGCCGATTGCTGGTGAACTGTTCTTTATGTACGCCACTATGCTGATCGCGGTGCCAACAGCTGCCAAGGTGTTTAACTGGGTAACGACCATGTTCAAGGGTTCTATTACTCTTGAAACGCCGATGCTATTTGCTATCGCCAAGGTATTCTTGTTCACCATCGGTGGTTTCTCTGGTTTGATGTTGGCTATTGCGCCAGCTGACTTCCAGTACCACGACAGCTACTTTGTGGTTGCTCACTTCCATTACACGATGGTTGCTGGTGCGATCTTTGCACTGTCTTCGGCTGTGTACTACTGGATCCCGAAATGGACCGGTAAGATGTATAACGAGACCATGGGTAAAACCCACTTCTGGATATCGTTTGTCGGTTTCAACCTGACCTTCTTCCCGCAGCACTTTGTGGGTCTGGCTGGTATGCCGCGTCGCATTCCTGACTACAACCTGATGTTTGCTGACTTCAATATGATGTCATCCATCGGCGCGTTTATTTATGGCGCCAGCCAGTTGTTGTTCTTGTTCAATATCGTGAGAACAATTACCCACGGCAAGCCAGTCAGTGATCCGAAAGTTTGGGAAGGTGGTACAACCTTGGAGTGGACAGTGCCTACACCGGCGCCATACCACACCTTTACCACTCCGCCAGTACTGAAATAAAGGGGTTCGTGTCGGCATGAGTAAAACCGCAGACAAAAACACCCGTGTCCTCAGCATAAAGTTGCTGGGGCTGGCGGTGGTCATGTTTGTCTTTGCCATGTGGGTAATGCCCCCGCTTTACAATGCCTTATGTGAAGTGTTGGGTATCAACGGCAAGACCGGCCAGCAATACACAGTGGTGGATAGCCAGATAGACACAAGCCGCACGGTGAAAGTGCAGTTTGTGGCGCAAAACAACGAAATGATGCCCTGGGAATTTAGCCCGAACACCAGTCAAATTGAGGTTCACCCTGGTGAATCTGCAAATGTAACGTATTATGCAAAGAACACGCAGAATCGATATATGGTGTCGCAGGCTATACCCAGCCTTGTTCCGTCCCGCGCCGCAGAGTATTTTCACAAAACCGAGTGCTTTTGTTTTAACCAGCAGCCACTGGCGGCGGGTATGGATGCAGATCTAGTACTGCAGTTTATTGTTGATCGTGATTTGCCTAAGGATATCCACGTGATTACCTTGTCTTACACGATTTTTGATGTAACCGAGATGGCAGCCAAGCAGGATTCTGTTGCGGCAGTATCGAAATAGAAAAGAGTTGTTCTCTCGCGAGAAAATGGAGACTTAATAATGGCAGGTCAAAGCAATACAGGGTACGAAACATACCACGTGCCCGACAGTAGTAAGCTTGCTGTTAGCGCATCGATTGGCATGACAGCCATCGTTTACGGCGCTGCCAGCGTCATTAACGACAGTAGCTATCGCCCAGGTGAAGAAAGTAATTCCAGCTTTATATTGTTTGCTGGTTTGGCTTGGTTAGCGGCTACCCTGTTTGTGTGGTTCAGTACCACTATCCGGGAAAATCGCGCGGGTATGAACAGTGCTCAGCTTAAACGCTCCTATGTGATAGGCATGCAGTGGTTTATCTTCTCGGAAGTGATGTTCTTTGGTGCCTTCTTTGGCGCTCTGTTCTACATCCGTAATTTATCTGCACCGTGGTTGGCTGGCGAAGGTGCGGGCGTCATGAACACCATGCTGTGGCCTGGCTTTGAATACTCTTGGCCGCTACTGACAACCCCACAGGATGCTATAGGTGGTGTTCAGGCCCAGGCTGCTGCGGGTCATTTGGCCAATAACGGCGAGTTCCCCGGTGCCGAGCTTGGCTTGTCATTCCCCGGTTTTGCCAACATTGGTCACTGGTTGCCGCTGTACAACACCATCATTCTGTTGGCTTCGAGCGTCACCTGCCATATCGCGCATAATGGCATCAAGCAAAATGACCGCAAGAAGTTCAATCTGTGGTTGTTTATAACAGTCGCACTTGGTTGTATCTTCCTGTATCTGCAGTATATGGAATACCATGAAGCCATTTTTGAGTATGGTATTGGACTCGATAGCGGTGTTTACGGTACTACTTTCTTCATGTTGACTGGTTTCCACGGTTTCCACGTGGCGATGGGTACTTTCATGTTGTTAGTGCAGTTGCTGCGCTCAGTAAGCAAAGGTCACTTTAGTGACAGCGATCAGTTTGGCTTTGAAGCCTCATCTTGGTACTGGCACTTTGTTGACGTGGTTTGGGTGTTCCTATTCCTGTTTGTTTACATCATATAACCGTAATCGGCTGTAAACTCTGGCCGCTAGTGGTTGTTTGCTCTGCAAATAAACACTAGCGGCTTAGTCATTTAAGATGTGCAATTAAGGCCGCTATTTTTGTGGTGATTGAGTTTTTTTAGCCGCACCGCCAGATTTCAAATAGTGTTGATCCCAAGGGGCTTTAGAGCCCAGCTTACCGGAATAGAATCCGTAACTCACCAAGCCCATTAATAAGCTTGCCAGTATTAGGCGTACCCTAAGTGACTGCCAAGTGCGCATGGTTTTACCCTTATCCTGGATCAGAAAAAACAGTCCGCTGAACAGGCTGATAACCAGGCTGATGAACAAGACCACAATGACGATTTTTAACCACATGCTGGCAAACCTCTGTATTTAGTTTGCCGCAGTATACACAATAGGGTTTTGTAAATGGCGTCACCGCAGCACAGATTACAGTGGCAGTTCGACTGGAAGTCGGTACTAGCGATTGTGCTTATTGTGCCGTTGCTGTCTAGCTTGGGTATGTGGCAATTGCGCCGGGCAGATGAAAAAACCGCGCTACTGGCCGATTTTGAGCAACGCAGGCAGCTACCGATGGTTGATATCATCAGTCTTGGTGAATTTCCCAATTATCTGCCAGTATTTGCCAGCGGGCAATTTGATTCAGAACGCTATTGGCTTTTGGATAATCGTATTTCTCATGGTCGCTTTGGCTATGAGATAATGGCGCTTTTGAACTTAGTGGATGGCCGTCAATTATTAGTTAATCGCGGTTGGATTGCCGGTGACCCATCTCGGCGTAATTTGCCTGAGGTGATCTTTCCCCAAGGGCAAGTTAGCCTGCTGGGTGAGTTGTATCGAAACACAGAAAAAGCCTTTAGTTTGGGCAGCGAAACCCCTACTGTTTGGCCGCGCCGTCAGCAGTGGCTGGAAATAGAGGATCTACAAACAGAATTTCCGAATTTAGTGCCAAGCGCATTACGGCTTAGTAGTGACAGTGTCGCGGCATTGCAAATAGAGCGCATGGTGGTGAATGTGTTACCCGCCAAGCATACCGCTTACGCAGTGCAGTGGTTTGCTATGGCGGCGGCATTGGCAATTATTTTTATTCTGCGCAATAGCAATTTAATGAGCCTGTTGAAACGCAGTAAGACAGACGAGAGTAAAGACATATGACAGCGCCAACAGATACTAAACGTGGCAAAAAACTGCTTAGCCTGATATTGGCAATACCGATCGTTGTCATTGTCTTATCCAGTGCAGTCTTCTTTCTAGCCAAAGAAAATATCATTAGCTTTAGAACGGTGAATCGCGGAACTTTGATTCAACCGCCGATGCAATTGGGTGATTTACATCCCAGCCGTCGTGATGGCGGTGAGTTTTTGTTTGACCGCGCTGAATCGCGCTGGGTATTTATGGTGGTTGGTGGCCGCGACTGTAAAGATGCCTGCGAACGCATGCTCTATCTGACTCGTCAGACTCATACCGCAATGGGAAAGAAAGTGGATCGGGTGGAACGCATATATCTTGCCACCGACGGCCCATTGTCGGCGGAATTGCGCGACTTTATTGAAAAAGAACACAGTGATTTAATGGTGTTGCAGGCTGATGGCAGCGAGTTTCTACGGGAATTAAAAACCCTAGAAATTAATCCATTTGATCCAAATCTGTTTTACGTGGTTGATCCAATGGGATGGCTAATGATGTATTATCGCGCCGCAGATATGGAGCAGCATACCCTGACGACGCTGGGTAAGGATGTACTGAAAGACACGCGGCGCCTAATTAAATAATCGGTGCATAACACCCGTTCTGTGATCATACGGTATTGAACTATGACCCTATTTAATACACCGGAACAACGTAAGGCGGGATTCCGACTTACCTTTATTTCCTGCCTAATTGCCTTAATTGTTCTGGCAATGGGCGTTTTTACCCGACTCGCTGATGCCGGCCTTGGCTGTCCAGATTGGCCAACCTGTTACGGTCACGTACTGTGGCCGACGGAGGCGCATGAAGTGGCTCGTGCCAATGAAGCTTACCCCGATATGCCGGTGGAGCACGACAAGACTTGGCCAGAAATGATTCATCGTTACTTGGCCGCAAGTTTAGGCTTATTGACGATCGGAATATTGATTCTTTCGCTGCGCAAGCGCGGCCCAGAGCAACCCATTAAGCTGCCGATATTCTTACTGGGCTTTATTATCCTACAGGGCATATTCGGGATGTGGACAGTGACCTTAAAGCTCTGGCCGCAGGTGGTGACTTCACATCTCTTGGGTGGGTTTACGACATTGAGTTTGCTGTGGCTGTTAACGCTGCGGTTGAACAACGAGCGCTGGCAGATCCCCGCAATTAATGAGGGTAAGTTGCGGGCATTGAAGCCATTAGTTTTGCTTGGTTTATTGGTGGTTATAGCGCAGATTGCATTGGGTGGCTGGACGACGTCAAATTATGCCGATATTGCCTGCCCAGACTTCCCGCAGTGCCAAGGTGCGTGGCTACCACCAATGGACTTTGCTAATGGTTTCAATATATTTCAACATATTGGCCCCAACTATCTTGGTGGTACCATGGATAATGCGGCGCGAGTGGCGATCCATTTCAGCCACCGCATTGGCGCCATCGTCACTGCGGCATATTTACTGTTTTTGTTTTTTAAATTGTGGCAATTGGGCATTGCACCAGCGCGTAAAGCGGCAGCAGTAATGCTGGCCGTATTGGTGGTGCAAATTAGTCTGGGAATCAGCAACATTGAATTTAATTTTCCGATTAGCGTTGCCGTTGCACACAATTTAGTAGGTGCGCTTTTACTGCTTACTCAGGTTAGTATTAATTATTTTGTATTCACAGCGGCAGTAAACCGCGGGGGCATTCGTTTATGACACAGCCACAGGCAGGTTCGGCCAATTGGCGTGATTACTACGAGTTGTGTAAGCCCAACGTGGTGCTGTTGATGCTACTGACCTCGGTTATCGGCATGTTTATGTCAGTGCCAGGTATGGTGCCTTGGAACGCATTGATATACGGCAACTTGGGTATTGGTCTCTGCGCCGGTGCCGCCGCCGCAGTGAACCATTTGGTGGACAGCCGTATCGATGTGGTGATGGCCAGAACCCATAACCGGCCTATTGCTCAGGGTCGGGTCAGCAGCCGCAATGCAGCTATTTTTGCCGCGGTGATTGGTGGCGCAGGCATGGCAATTTTGCTCATTAAGGTCAACGCCCTCACGGCGTGGTTAACCTTGGCATCGCTGCTCGGTTATGCAGTGGTTTACACCCTGTATCTCAAACGTGCGACGCCACAGAATATTGTGATCGGCGGCATTGCCGGCGCTGCGCCGCCATTGCTGGGTTGGACAGCGGTCACTAATGATGTTCACGGTCATGCCCTGCTGCTGGTGCTGATAATTTTCATCTGGACGCCGCCGCATTTCTGGGCATTGGCTATTCACCGTCGTGACGATTACGCCAAGGTAGATATTCCGATGTTGCCGGTTACCCACGGCATTGCCTACACTAAGCTACATATTCTGCTCTACACCATTTTATTGTTTGTGGTTGCCCTGTTGCCCTTCGCAACCGGCTTGAGTGGCTCGCTGTATTTACTCGGCGCGGTGTGTTTGGGCGCAGGCTTTTTGTATTGGGCAATCGTGTTAATGCGGGGCAATGATCCCAAGGCACCGATGGCTACGTTTAAATACTCCATTGTGTATTTAATGGCTTTGTTTTTGATAATGCTTTTGGACCATTATTTATTACCCGCGGCGAGTATTTTTGAGGTTGAATTACGATGACAGAGCCCAACTCACTCAGTGCTGTTGCCAGGCGTGATCGCGGTATTCGCAGAACCGTGCTTGTCATTTTGGCAGTGGCATTAATTTTAGTGAGCGGTTTTTTCTATGCGTCTACTCGGGCGCTGATGATGAGCAAAGAAGAGCTTAAATCCCAGGGCGCCTACCTCTATGAAAACCCACGCAGCCTGCCAAATTTTAGCTTGCTAAATGATCGTGGTGAAACCCTGACTCCAGCATCATTTCCGGGCAAATGGCATTTGGTGTTTTTTGGTTTTACCTATTGTCCCGATGTGTGCCCTACTACGCTTGCGCAGCTAAAAGCTTTTTATCAAGAGCTTGAGCCGGAGGTTCAGGCGGATACCCAAGTGTGGTTGGCCAGCGTTGATCCGGCGCGAGACACACCAGAGCAATTACACAGCTATTTGGATTTTTTCCATCCCGCGTTTCGCGGTATTACCGGTGACTTTTTGGAAGTTCACCGCTTTGCCACCGCGCTGAATATTCCTTTTGCCAAGGTCCCAGGTGGCGGCAGTAATTATCAGGTAGAACACAGTGCCAATGTTGCATTGATCAATAATAAGGGCCATTCAGTTGGTTTTTTCAAAGCGCCATTGGAAATTTCCAAGCTTAAGCGCGCCTATATTTCGATTAGAGAATACTACTAATAGACTTTTTTACGAATGCGCTTTTGTCCACTGGAGGCGTCAAAGCCGTGCTCAATCGCTCATTTACTTGCTGTAAAATCGCTTATTGCGCGCGGTTTTTCCCTGTCAGGAAAAAATGCTATCCGTTCAAAAGGTCTCGCTGAATAGAAAACTGAAATTAGCCGCGCCGGTAACCCGGCGCTAGCTGTCCAAGTACAAATAAAATTCCCGCACCCAAGACAATACTCGGACCGACTGGGGTATCCCAATACCAGGCGCCAGAGAGCCCGGCAATCACGGCAATGCAGCCAATCAGTGATGCCAGCAATGCCGCCTGTTCAGGGCTTCTTGCCACTCTAGCCGCTGCTGACGACGGGATGATTAACATGGCCGTGATTAATAGCACGCCGACGATTTTCATTGCCACGGCCACGGTTGCTGCCACCATCAGCATCAGTAATAAGCGCAGTTTATTCACCGGTAGGCCCTCAATTTCAGCCAACTCGGCATGAGCGGTCAGCGTGACCAGTCTTGACCAGTAGCGCCACAACAAACTGCCAACCAAGGCACAAATCAGCAGCAAACTCAGCAGGTCGTCCCGCATGATAGCTAGCAAATCGCCGAATAAAAACGCGTTAAGATCAAGACGCTGATTGTCGATAAAAGATAGGCACACCAGCCCTAGGGCGAGGCTGCTGTGGGAGAGTATGCCCAGTAAACTATCCAGCGCAATATTCCGCCACCACTGCAAGGCAAAAAGCAGGCAGGCAATTAACAGGCAGCTCAATAGTACGGCGTACTGTAAATTGACTTGCAGTGCTAGGCCTAGCGCAAGTCCCAATAACGCCGAGTGCGCCAGTGTGTCGCCGTAATATGCCATGCGCTGCCAGGTCACGAGTGCGCCGAGTGGGCCGCAGATGGTGGCCAGCAATAAACCGGCAATCAGGGCATTCAATAAGATATCAATCATGGTGGTGCTCGCAGACGACGTCGCCGTGAATATCATGCTGATGGTCGTGATCGTGTTGGTAAAGAGCTACGGCTTCAGCGTGACGGCGACCAAACAGTGATAGGTAAGCGGGGTCGTTACTGACGTGTTCAGGGTGACCGTGGCAGCAGATATGTTGATTGAGGCAAATCACGGTATCAGTTTGCGCCATAACCCAATGCAGGTCGTGGGACACCATCAGCACCGCGCAGCCAAGGCGGTCACGAAGCTCATTAATTAATTCATACAGTTCAGTTTGGCCGGTGATATCCACCCCTTGCGCAGGTTCGTCTAACACCAATAGATCTGGATTACTTAGTAGGGCTCGGCTTAGCAATACTCGTTGTGTTTCGCCCCCGGAAATATCGTGCAGCGGCCGTTTACGCAAATGTTGGATACCGGTTTGCGCCAGTGCCGAGTCAATTTCCACCTGGGCGTGGCGGCTCATTTGTAAAAAGCGTTCCACGCTAAGTGGCATCAACGGGTTGAGAGAAAGTTTTTGCGGCATATAGCCTATACGAGCATCGGGGCGGCAATACACGGTGCCACTATCAGCTTTTATCAGACCCAGCGCAATTTTGACCAGAGTGCTTTTGCCGGCGCCGTTGGGGCCAATAATCGTCATGATCTGCCGAGCTTTAAGGCTTAGGCTGATATCGCTGAGTAGTGTCTGTTTGCCATGTCGCAAAGTCACATTGTGCAATGTCAGTAAGCTGTCATTGGTCATGGCGCTGGACCTCACTGCATTTAGCGCAACTGCCAAGTACTTCCACGCTGGTGTCTTCCACCGTAAAATTCTGGCCCAGAGCGGCATGGCTAATGGCTGGTTTGAGTATGTCGGCGGGCAACTCAATGGCCAGTTGGCAGTGTCGGCAGATTAAAAAATGGCTTTGGTGCATATGGCTGGGGTCATTGCAGCCCACGAAGGCATTCAGTGAGGAGATGCGATGAATAAGCCCGTTCTCAAGTAAAAAATCCAAAGCGCGGTAAATCGTGGGCGGTGCGGGACGGGAGCTGCTGTATTTAGCGATCTCTGCAAGAATACTGTAGGCTCCAATCGGCTGGTGATTCTTCCAAACTGTGGCCAAAACCAGCTCGCGGATACGGGTGAATTTTAATTGGCGTTGATGGCACAGTTCACGGGCGAGGCTCAAAGCTTCGTCTATGCAGTGCTGATGATTATGCCTAACGGCTATATTGAGCATGGCCTAGAATCTATGAATAGAATAGAATGTTATAATATTGCATTTGTGGGTCTGAAAACAATGGGGAAATTCCTTTGAGGCATGTGGTTTGGGGCTTATGGATTAGCTGGATGCTTGGTAATGTGGCTTTGGCCGATGAAAAGCCAGTCATTTTAAGCAGTATTAAGCCCCTGCAATTATTGGTGCAGGATGTGGGTGGCGACGCGGTAAAAGCAGAGCTGTTGTCGCCAGCGACTGTGTCGCCCCATGACTTTCAGTTGCGACCTTCTGATGTAAAGCGTCTGCACGCTGCTGATCTGGTGCTGTGGGTGGGTCCGGGGATGGAAACCTATCTGCAGAAAAACTTGCTTGACCAAGATAATGCCGTTGCTTTGTTTCCGACGCTGCTGCCGTCCGAAGATCCGCATGTGTGGTTGGACTCCGAGCAAGTGCAGCATATGGCGCGACGAGTGGCACGATTATTATCAGGCCTAATGCCAGCCCGTGGGGCGTATTTTCATGCCAATGCGGCCCGCTTTAGTACCGAGTTTCGTCAGTACGACAAGCAATTGCAAGCCGAGATTACGCAGCGCAGTGGCAGCAAGTACTTGTTGCTACACGATGGTTTTAGTCGCTTTGAAAAATACTATGGTCTGCCTGAAGCTCAGGTCGTGATGCCCGCTGCTGAGCGCCTACCGGGTGCGCGGCATATAGTGAGTTTACGTGCGCGATTACAGGCTGATGAGTTTGCCTGTGTTTTTCGGGAGCCGCAGTATGCGCCGTCCATGCTTAATGCATTGGTGGCTAATTTGAGTGTTAGAGTGATTGAAATTGATCCACTGGGAGTGGGTATGGAGGGGGCTGACGGCTTTCTTAGCTTATACCGTCAGCTGGGTAATGCATTTCTAAGCTGTTTTGATGAGTGATTGATTTTCCCTGCAGCCACCATTACTGAGCAAAACCAGGTGTTGCAAGACTAATTTTCTCTTCCAGCTCAACATTCAATGATGCTGCGACCAAATCCAGAGTCTGTTCCAGAAAACGATCTACAGAGCGTTGTGATACGTACTCTATGGTGCTTTTCTGAGAGACTAGCTCGCTGCTGTCATTGTAAGCCAATACCATTGCCCGGCTGCTGGCGACTTCTGGTTCGGCGGCTGCCAAGCTGCTGGCAAGTAAAACCAGTACTGCAGTGCTTAAGTTTTTCATTTGCGTTCTCCTAACGATATGAGCGTTGTTGCGCCCTTCACAAGATAAAAGGTTACCTTGTGTTACGTAATGTAACACAATAGCTCAGGCGGTCAGCTTAATTTTTGTTAATCTATCAGTCATGTAGCGCTTAGGCGGTAGTCGCTGCGCTGACTATCTGTGCAAATAGGTAACATCCTCTCTTGTAAGTGTGATCATAGTGACGCTTATTTTGCTCTGGACGGTCGTGGTACACTGGGGCTTACCCACAACTAACGCGTTAAACACCTCTATATGACAGCGATAAAACCCCTGGTTCTGGTAGACGGTTCTTCCTATTTATATCGGGCTTTTCATGCCCTGCCGCCATTAAATACTTCTACTGGCCAGCCTACTGGTGCCATCAAGGGCGTAGTTAGTATGTTGCGTCGCCTGCAAAAGGATTATCCGGATAGCCCTATTGCGGTAGTATTCGACGCCAAGGGCAAAACCTTCCGCGATGATATGTACGACCAGTACAAGGCCCAGCGTCCGCCGATGCCGGACGATTTACGCAGTCAGATTGAACCTATAAATGCCATTG
The DNA here is from genome assembly GCA_047624025.1 of Zhongshania sp. Taxonomy (GTDB): domain Bacteria; phylum Pseudomonadota; class Gammaproteobacteria; order Pseudomonadales; family Spongiibacteraceae; genus Spongiibacter. The sequence continues at coordinate 11,060 of JBLHPB010000020.1, read as the reverse complement.
TCGACGCCATGGGTCTGCCGCGATTAGTGATTGATGGGGTCGAGGCCGACGATGTGATTGGTACCTTGGCCGCTCAGGCTGGTCTCGAGCGGCCGGTATTGGTATCAACCGGCGACAAGGATATGGCCCAGCTGGTCAATGAGCATGTCACTCTGGTGAACACCATGACCGATACCGTGATGGATATTGCCGGCGTAAATGAGAAATTTGGCATCCCCCCAGAGCTGATCATCGACTATCTGGCCTTGATGGGTGACAAAGTCGACAATATTCCCGGCGTGGCAGGGGTTGGTGAGAAAACCGCACTGGCCTTGATTCAGGCTCTGGGCAGTCTGCAAAGTATTTACGACAATATCGATAAAGTAGCCGATTTGCCTATTCGCGGCGCCAAAAGTGTGGCCAAAAAGCTGGTGGATAGCCGGGATAATGCGCTGCTCTCTTATACCCTAGCCACCATTAAGTGTGACGTGGAGCTTGACGTTGGGGTGCCTGATCTACTGCCCAAGCCTGCCGATGAGGCGAAACTCCTAAGTCTGTTTAAAGAGTTTGAGTTCAAAACCTGGGTAGAAGAATTATTGCGCGTCGAGCGTGGCGAGGCCATTGAGGCCGCGGCGACTATCGGCAGCGTTAAGTCAGAAGATTCTGCTGCCGAGCCAGTGCCTGCGGCCATTGCAGATAACGACTATCAGTTAGTGCTTACTAAGGCGGATTTTGAGGCTTGGCTGCAGAAATTAGCCGCCGCACCCTTGTTTGCCTTTGATACCGAAACCACCAGTCTCAACTATATGCAGGCCCGTGTGGTGGGCGTGTCGTTTGCGGTACGCGCCGGTGAGGCAGCTTATGTGCCCTTTGGTCACGACTACCTCGATGTGCCTGATCAGCTCGGTGAAAACTATGTGCTGGAGTCGCTCAAGCCCATTCTTGAAGACCCCGCAAAAGCCAAAGTTGGCCAGAACCTCAAGTACGATGCCAATGTACTCGTCAATCACGGCATTTGCCTGCGCGGTATTCATGACGACACCATGCTCGCCTCCTATGTGCTGGATTCCACCGGAAGCCGTCATGATATGGATACCCTGGCACTGAAATACCTAGATCACCGCACCATCCATTTTGAAGATATTGCCGGTAAAGGCGCTAAGCAAATTACCTTTAATCAGGTTGCCTTGGAGCAAGCGGGCCCCTATGCCGCCGAAGATGCGGATATTACCCTGCGCTTACATCAGGCTTTTGCAGCGCTATTGGCCCAGAGGCCTACTTTGCAGAAAGTGTATCGCGAAATTGAAGTACCGCTGGTGCCGGTTTTGTCCAGAATAGAGCGCAATGGCGCCTATGTTGATCGCGGTTTACTGGGCAAGCAAAGCCATGAGCTGGGCATTAAAATGCAGGCTTTAGAAAAAGAGGCCTATGAATTAGCGGGGGGTGAATTCAATCTCGCCTCCCCCAAGCAGCTGGCTGAAATTCTATTTGAGCGACTGAAAATCCCTGTTACCAAGAAAACCCCAAAGGGCGCACCCTCCACGGCTGAAGAGGTTTTGGTGGAGCTGGCCCATGAATACCCCCTGCCCCGGGTTATTTTGGAGCACCGCGGCATGGCCAAGCTAAAATCTACTTATACCGACAAACTACCAACGCTGATTGACCCCAAGACTGGGCGTATTCATACCTCTTACCATCAGGCGGTCGCGGCCACCGGGCGTTTGTCATCATCTGATCCAAATTTACAGAATATTCCTATTCGCAGCGCCGAAGGTCGGCGTATTCGCCAAGCGTTTATTGCCCCAGATGGTTATGTCATTCTCGCCGCCGACTATTCACAGATTGAATTGCGAATTATGGCGCATTTGTCAGGAGATCGCGGCCTGATTGACGCATTTTCCCGCGGCGAAGATATTCACCGCGCTACAGCCGCCGAGGTGTTTGGGGTGACCGTCGCCGAGGTTAGCGACGAGCAGCGCCGCAATGCCAAGGCCATTAACTTCGGATTGATCTACGGTATGTCGGCCTTTGGTCTGGCGCGCCAACTGCACATTGGTCGAAAAGAGGCACAGCAATATATAGATCTGTATTTTGAGCGCTACCCCGGTGTATTGCGCTATATGGATGAAACCCGAGTGCTGGCCTCGGAGCAGGGCTATGTCGAGACCATTTTTGGTCGCCGTTTGCACCTGCCGGAAATCAATGCCCGCAACGGTATGCGCCGTCAGGCTGCTGAACGTACCGCGATCAACGCTCCCATGCAGGGCAGTGCCGCCGATATTATCAAACGCGCGATGTTGGCGGTGGATGAGTATTTATCGGCCAGTGGCGTCGATGCCAAAATGATCATGCAGGTTCACGATGAGTTGGTGCTAGAAGTCACGCCAGTCGCGCTAGACGAAGTAAAGGCGCAAGTAGAGAAGCTAATGATGGCGGCAGCAGACTTGGAAGTACCCTTGGAAGTGGGCATGGGTGTAGGGGCTAATTGGGATGAAGCGCACTAGCAGCTTAAATTCCTTGGCGAATTGTCGAGCACCGGCAGGAATGCGCCTAAAGTGCTTATTTTATCAGCGAGAGGTGGTTCACGTTTGCGAAATGTGAAGCCCTCTTTGAGAGTGATAAATGCTGTGATCTATTTCCCCTCTTAGAAGCTGCCCGCGTTGGAGGCTTGTCTCCCCCTGACTCCAGTGGAGTAGGTTGCCCGGTGTTATCCAGTTCACCGGGCTTTTTTGCTATGGCGTTGAGGGCGTATTGTCGGCCGCGGCGTTACCCCCGATAACACCCTCTTCTTCGGCGTCGGCGGCATCTAACCACAGGTCCAAAGTGTTGCGTAACTCCTGCAATCCGTCGCCGTTTGGCGCCGAAAATAGCTGAACACTCATTAAATCACCGTGCTGTTCCAGCGCTTTGCGAACTTGCAGGAGTGTGGCGGTGGCTGGCCCGCGCTTTAACTTATCGGACTTGGTCAGCAGAATATGCAGTGGCATCCGGCTTTGATTCGCCCACGCCACCATTTGTTGGTCAAAATCGGTCAGCGGGTGGCGGATATCCATCATTAATACCATGCCGCGTAGCGACTGGCGTTTTTGCAAATAAGCGTCGAGATTGCGCTGCCACTCATTTTTGACTGCTAAAGGTACCTTTGCATAACCATAGCCGGGCAGGTCCACCAAGCGCTGGCGGCCACCATCATCCAAAATGAAAAAGGTCAGCAATTGGGTGCGGCCTGGCGTTTTACTGGTTTTGGCCAGTTTTTTGTTCTCGGTGAGTCGATTAATGGCACTAGACTTACCTGCATTTGAGCGGCCGGCAAAGGCGACTTCGGCGCCAGAATCGTCGGGGCAATGCAGTAAATTGGGCGCGCTTTTTAAATAGACGGCTCGGCGGTAATTCAGGGCGGGTGCAGATGACATATTGGGTCCGGGGGAAATTGCGAGTGCAGCAGCATAATAAGGCAAAAATTGGCCCCGATGCTATGTAGTTGTGTATAATGCCGCAGTTTTTAGTTAGGTTTGTCCTGCGCCGTTGAAGTGGAATTGGAGAAGTAGATCATGAATAAATTGCTCGTGGCTATACTGCTTTCTTTTGCTGCTGTTACTGTAGGTGCAGCGGAACAAGCTATGCAAGACCGCTACCAGAAGTCCTGCTTTGCCTGTCACGGCTTTGGCGCCAACGGTGCACCGCGCACCGGTGTCGCTGCAGACTGGGCTCCGCGGATGCAAAAAGGCATGGCTACATTGGTGAAGCATACTAGCGAAGGTTTTAACAGTATGCCGCCAAAAGGTCTGTGCTTTGACTGCAGTGACGACGATTTTAAGGCTTTGATTGAGTTCATGGCCACGCCCAAATCTTGATTGCTGCCAATCTTGATTAATAATGTGTACAGAATTAACTGATTAAATGAGTACGTGATAATGACTAAACCACTGCTAGTAATGTTTGCCTCCTTGTTAATTGCCAGCGCAACAGTCGCGGCTGAAGGTAATGCTTCTGCCGGTAATGCTAAAGCAGCACCTTGCGCAGCTTGCCATGGCGCTGATGGCAATAGTGCGGCGCCGAATTTTCCAAAATTAGCGGGTCAGGGTGAGCGTTACCTGGTTAAGCAAATTACCGACATTAAATCTGGTGCGCGGTCGGTGCCGATGATGGCCGGTCAAGCCGATAATTTGTCTGAGCAGGATATCGCCGATATCGCCGCCTTCTATGCCAGTAAAGCGGGGAGTACAGGTCAAACTGCCCCCGCCCTGCTTGATAAAGGCGCAGCGATTTACCGCGGTGGTATTGCCGATCGCAATATTCCGGCTTGCTCAGGCTGTCACTCGCCCACCGGCAGTGGTATGGCTGCAGCAGGTTTCCCTGCGCTGTCGGGACAACACGCCGACTATGTTGTTGCCCAGTTGACGGCTTTCCGCGCCGCTGCCGATGGTCGTGAAGGTCGTAGCAATGATGGCGACAGCATGGTGATGCGGACTATTGCCTTCAAAATGAGTGACTCCGAAATGGCGGCGGTAGCAAGTTATATTCAGGGCCTGCATAATTAAAGTATAGGTCTTAAAAAGGCGGCTTTGGCCGCCTTTTTTGTTATTGTGATACTGGTTTACGATTGGCCTTAGTATGATGTGCCACGCACAGCGGAAACCATCGCAGGCGATCACGGTCTGAATAAATTCATAAAAAGTATTTAGATCAATATTCGCAATTCGATCTTATAGTTTGTTTAAAAAGGGGGCTCCATGTTTAAAAAATTCCTGTCTTTAGCGACGATTTTCAGCTTTTTCATAATGGTTTCCGGTTGCAGTGATGGCGCTGAAACAAGCTCGGCCAAGACCGCGCCAGCAGCAAAAGTAGCATCGGCGCAGGTCGCTGACAGCTTGGCAGTCGACGGCGAGCGCTATATTCGGATTATTCAACCAGTCCGGACGTCGTCGCCGGATAAAATCGAAGTGACTGAAGTGTTTTGGTATGGTTGCAGTCACTGCTTTGACTTTGATCCGATGCTGGAAGCTTGGGCTAAGCAATTACCCGCCGATGTAGAATTTCGTCGCTCACCAGCAATGTGGAACGATCTGATGACTGTCCACGCCAAGGCGTTTTACACGGCTGAAGCCTTGGGCGTGATTGATTCGATTCATGGCCCGCTGTTTAATGCCATCAATGTTGAGCGAAGTCAGTTGCGCGATGCCGATGCCATCGAGAAATTATTTCTGGCTCACAGCGACGTAAGTGCTGAAAAATTCCGTAAAACCTTTGACTCCTTTGGCGTCAACAGCCAAGTAAAGCAGGCTGATGCTCGCGCCCGGGCTTATGGTATTGCGGGTACCCCGGAGCTTATTGTTAACGGCAAGTACCGAGTAACGGGACGTTCTGCCGGAGGCAAGGCAGAAATGCTTAAGGTCGCGGAGCAGTTGATTGCCAAGGAACGCGCTGAAAAGTAGCTTCCCAAAACAAAAAAACCGCTTAATGCTTGGCATTAGGCGGTTTTTTTTGATCTAAAGCGTTTACTAGCCGGCCTCTGCCTTGTCATCGCTGAGGTGATTCAGGGACTCTAGTGGTTGAGCAAAAACCCGCTGACAGAATGCCATGCGCTTTGCCGGTGAGGGTTTGTGTATGCCTTTGGCTGCGAGCCGATCAATCTCTGCTTCCACGGTCTTTAGGCGAGCGGATAAGCCTGCGTCGTTAGCAATCTGAATATTGAGACCGGGGCGAGCGTTTAGCTCCAGCATCAATGGTCCCTTTTCTTTGTCTAGGACCATGTCCACACCCAAATAACCCAGACCGGTCAATTCATAGCACTGGGTAGCCAGTGCCATAAAGCCGTCCCAGAATGGCAGCTGAACGCCGCGCACCGGATTGGTTGTGTCTGGGTGCTTGTTGATCAGTTTGTTCAGCCAGGTGCCGTCTAGGGTGATTCCGGTGGCCAAATCCACTCCAACACCGATAGCGCCCTGATGGAGGTTGGCCTTGCCGCCGGATTGGCGGGTGGGCAGACGTAACATCGCCAGCAGTGGATAGCCCTTGAGTACAATAATGCGAATGTCAGGGACACCTTCATAGCTGATGGCGCTGAAAATGGGGTCGGGTATGACCCGGTATTCGATGAGGGCGCGGTCGCGATGCCCCCCCAGCGAGTAAATGCCGGAGAGTATCCCAGACAAATGGAATTCAACATCCTCATCGCTGAGCAGCCGTCCCGAGGTGGTGCGGTAATAGCCTTCAAATTGATCGGCGATAACTAGAATGCCGTCACCGCCCGCACCCTGTGCCGGCTTGATCACAAAGTCACCATGGCCTTTAACGATATCCTTGAGGCTGCTGATCTGCTTGTCGGAGTCAATAATCCCGTACATTTCAGGCACGTCAATGCCCGCTTTGATAGCCCGAGTTTTGGTTTTGATTTTGTCGTCAACCAAGGGATATAAATGCCGTTGGTTGTAACGCAACACATAATCCGCATTGCGCTCGTTGATCCCCATCACGCCTTTGGCGCGGAGTTCTTTCCAAGTACTGAATAAGGACATTAGTCTTTGCCTTTAATCATGGCATTAAAACGGAAAAGCTCCGTGAGGCGGTAGCCTCGATAATGGCCGAGAGTCAGCATAAAGGCGATAAACACCAATAGCATACCGGGGAAAGTAAACACGAAATACGACCAAGGTTGGTACGTCATCATCAGGTGCGACAAGGTGGCGGCAATCAGGGTCCCGAGGCCAACTTTGGCGCTGTGCAGACCGCCGCGCTCTTCCCAGACAATCGACATTCGTTCAATCGACATCGTTAATATGACCATGGGGAACAGAGCAATAGATAGGCCGCGATCCAAGCCCAGGCGGTGCCCCAGCACGCTAATCAAGGCCATGATAATCACCACAAAGGTGAGCACAACGGAAAGCCGTGATAATAATTGCAGGTGCAGATGTTCCAAATAGGATCGTATCGATAGGCCCAGAGTGGTAATCAGGGTAAAGAGAATAATTCCCCAGCCCACTTGAGTTTCGCGAAAGGCCAGGCCGATTAATACTGGCGTAAACGTCCCCAGCGTTTCCAGGCCGATGACATTGCGCAACAACAGAATCAGCATAACGCCGATGGGGATCATGAGAATGATTTCAAAAGTTTGTTGAGACTGTAATGGCAGATCGTAAAGTGATAGCGCCCAAAATTTATTTCCCTTACTCTCGGCAATGGATTGCGCCAAGGTAATGGAGTTCATGGTGCGTTGATTGGCGGTGATCTCCACTTTCAGCTGGCGACCGCCCTCAACATTGGCTATAGACTCATTGCCTGTCCACCACACCACGCGGTCATCGGGCAGGCCTTGGGCGCCAGTCTCGGGGTTGAAATATAGCCAGCGCTTGCCATTGTAGCTACGCATCCACAGCTCAGGGCTCTGCGCTACACCGCTGGCTAAGCGCAGGGTGTGGACTCGTTCTACCGGAATATGGGCCGTGGATAGCAGCAGCTCCAGTACCTGCGATTTACTGTCCAAGCTGTAATTATTGCCGAGCAGGAGACGGGCATTGTCATTGCTGGGGGTGTTGATCAGCTTAATGGCTTCGCGAATAAAGGTTTCGATGTCGGCAGAATGCTCACGAATGGGCTTGAGCAAGGCCTCGACGGCTACTTGCTCTACCCCATCCAGCTCTGGGCTTTCTCGAAACAGCGGTCCTGGTTCAGATTCAGAAAAACGCGTGTTACTGCGCTTGGTGAGCATAAGCCGATAGAATAATTGTTGATCACCGCTGGCGCGCCGAGCTGACCACACCGCTTGGCGGTTGTCGTCAACCTGATCAATATTAATGCCGTAATTTTTGGAGATAAAACTTTCGTTCAGGGTGATGAATTTACTCCAGCTCGGTGGTACATACATTCGCACCTTGACCGGCGTATTGTCGCGAGCCGAAAAGCTTAGTTTTGTGTCTAGAACCCAAACGGGTTCGGATGTTTCGGAGGAAACCGGAATATTGAGAACAAAAATTTGCCAAGCGGTACTGGCCCCGCCAATCACCAGCAGAGTCAGGGCCAATACCCTGACATGCATTTTAACGCCCTTCATTTATCGTGCTCCTTGGCGGTATCACTTTTGCGGCAGAGCGATTTGTCCTGCTGATATTTTTTGCTGGGGTCAACCAAGGCGCCGAAAGCACTCAGGGGGTCAGAGCCAACCAGCATGGGTTTGGAGAACTGGCGACGGTCGGCTAAGTTTACTTCAACTAAATGCGACTGGCCGCCCACACACAAGGTGAGCTCCAGCACCGGTCGGCGACTGTAATCTTTTTCATTTTCATTATAGTCGGAAGCCCGACGCTTGATGCGGATATGTTTGCTTAAGGGCAAGCTCACCGACTTGAGGGTATTATCAGGCATTACCAAGTCAAAATGGACGATATCGTCTTTTTTGCCATTGCCCTTTTCTACCTTGGCGTTGATGGCGTTGATGGATGCACTCTCTGCGCCAGTATCGATCTTGGCTTTGTAGCGAACGTCGAGTTCCTCGATATACACATATTCACTCAAGCCGAAAACCATATTGGCATTGCTGGCATTGGTACTGGGTTTGGCACCGGCATGGCTGGTAGTGCTGAATAATATAGCGAGGACAATTAATGCAAATGGCACGGTCTCTCCTTTATTTATTAATATGCTGACGTCGGGTTGAACAGGAGTCTTGCTGACAACCTTGTAGTTATAAACGTTAGCATAGTCAAGCGCTGTACAGCTTGACCAGTTTAGCACCACCACTAAGCAAGAATACCCAGATTGCGGGGGCTTAGTCTCTAATTGCTTGAAAAAGTGCGAGGGTAATTTTGCGCATTTCACTGTGATCAACCAGTGCTTTTGGGTAATTGATGACATCGTGAGGTTGATGGCACTGTTTTGGCGGTAAATGCTCAAGTTCTGGGACAAAGTGCTTGATAAAATCAGCGCCGGCATCAAACCGTTGGCCCTGAGTGGTGGGGTTGAAGATACGAAAATAGGGCGCGGCATCGGTACCGGTAGATGCCGCCCATTGCCAGCCGCCATTATTTGATGCGAAATCAGCATCAATCAAGTTTTCGAGGAAATGTCGTTCACCCCAGCGCCAATCAATATGCAGGTCTTTGCACAGGAAAGAGGCGGTAATCATGCGCAGTCGGTTGTGCATCCAGCCTGTTTCGGCCAGCTGGCGCATACCGGCATCGACTATGGGATAGCCGGTTTGGCCTAGTTGCCAAGCCTCAAAAAGACTTTTGTTATTAGGCCAGGGAATTGCTTCAGTTGGGCTTTGGAACGCCTGGCCTTTGACCACCTGAGGGAAATGGTAGGCTACATGGCGATAAAATTCCCGCCACAGCAACTCATTTAGCCAGCAGCCAGCGCCACTCTTGGCGTCCCAAATCAAATCGCCACACTCTTGCTGTAAACGCGCTAAACCCTGACGGGGGCTAATTAGGCCCAGTGCCAGTGCGGCAGAAAGCTGCGAAGTGCCAGTGAGGCTGGGGAAGTCCCTGTCGCGAATATAATCTGGGGCGCGGGCGGCACAAAAATCTTTGAGTTTCTCAAGCACAAGGTCTTCGCGAACCGGCCAGAGCGAGGAATCACTTTCTTCGCCAAATAGTGGGCAGCTTGCGGCTAATACACTGCTGCCAATAGCTTTGGGGCGACGTTGGCAGCGAGGAAAGTCGGCTTGCAGGTGATCTCGGCAGCGCCGTGAAAATGGCGTGAACATGCGGTAGGGACTGCCATCATTTTTAGCAATACTTAGTGGGCTGAGCAGGCTGTCGTCAATCAGCTGCAGGGGGATGTTTAATTCTTCGGTCAATACTTGAGTGCAGCTGTGATCCCGTTGCATTTCATCCACCAGCCACTCGCGGTGGGCATAGACCTCGCTGATCTGGTGTTGTCGGCAATAAGTGTTCAGTGCGACGGGGACGTCGCTAAAGTGGTCGGCAATAATAATGTCTAACTCAATACCAAGCTCCGCGAGCTGGCGGCTCAGCTCGTCGATGGCTCGTCGTAAAAACTGACGGCGAATCGGCGCAACAATATGTTCATCCAATTGCCGAGGGCATAGCAAGTAGAGCGCGCGTACCTGCTGGTGTTGCGCGCAAGCGCTTGTCAGTGCCCGATGATCGAGGCTGCGTAAGTCGGTGCGAAACCATACCAGTGCCGTCAAGGTTAAAGACCCATACGCAGTTTGAGGTCACGTGGATAAGGGTCAAAATAGTATTGGTCCAGCAAATAGTCGACCTCATATTTCTTCAGAAACAAGCTCAGCATTTCTAGCGGCACCAATAACGGCAGCTGGCCGGCAGCGTAATCACGAATGACTTCGGTTAAGCGGGCTTTATCGCTGGCTTCTAGGTGGTCTTTTAGAAAACCCTGGATATGCATCAGAGTATTGGTGTGGTTTTTGGTGCTGGCGGGTTGCTTGAGTGCCACCATGAATTTCTCAATATAGCGATCAGCCCGGTTTTGAATATCACCGGCCTCGGCCACGATGGGCCCCAACTGACGGTACAGCGGTTGATTGTGGGCCAGCAGTAGGAATTTATGACGACGGTGGAAATCCTGCAGACGTTTTGCGCTAAGACCTTCGCTGACCATGGCTTGCCAGCGAGCATAAGCCACCACCCTGAGGACGAAATTTTCGCGAAGATGTACATCATTCAGTCGGCCATTTTCCTCAATAGGCAATAAGGGGTGTGCGGCCATCAGTTTTCTGGCGTAAAGACCTATGCCAATTTTGCCCAAGCCATTGCCGCTGGCGTCGTATACCGGCACTCGCTCCATCCCACAGCTGGGTGATTTGGCGCAGAGGATATAGCCGCTAAGATAGTTGAGGCTTGGAGTGATGTCGCTGGCAAAAACATTCATTTGATCAGTGACATCTAAACTGCTGTCTTTGCTGCCCAGCAGTTGGGGAGAGTCCGGGTCACCAACAAGGCGTATAGTTGGGCGCGGCACCCCCATGCCGATCGCCTGCTCCGGGCAAACTTGAACAAAGCTAAAATGGCGGCGCAATTCCTTGTCGGCAAAAGGCAGGCGCTTGTGGCCGCCGTCGTAACGTACGGGCTCGCCCAGCAGGCAGGCACTAATACCAA
>JBLHPB010000019.1:0-30709 GCA_047624025.1 Zhongshania sp. | reverse complement strand
CCGTTCATGGTAATGATGACGCGATCGCCTTTTGGATTCTCTTCTTTCTCGACATCCATGGAAAAATCAATAGCACTCATGATGCCGTCGCCGAACTGTTCCTGAATAACTTCTTTCAAGGTGTCGCCATAAACGCCAACGATTTCATAGAGGCGGTAGATAAGCGGATCTTGCGGAACATCCCAGCCCCAGGTTTTGGTCGGGTAGCTCATCAGCGCCGCTTTGGCTTCAGATGGTAAATCAAGCAGTGCACACAATTTTGCGGCATGGTCTTCGGGCATGCTGTTCATACCGAGGCAGGCCGAAGTGACCCATACTTTACCCACACCGAGCTCGCCGGCAATGCCTTGCCAAGACAGCTTCTTGGCGTTTTTCGCCAGTACAATAAGTTCGGTTAATTCTTCGCGGTTCATATACTTACTCTTAGTTGGTTTATTGGAGTTACTTAAACCATACAAAATACATGCCAGCTAATAGTGTATTCGCCGTTGGCTGCTTATTGCCTTTATTGCCAGTGCCTTGTCGATGTCATCATGTTCAATATACAGCGCGCCAGAGGACTTTTAGTTGACTAGGTCTTGCTCGCCGCGCAGTAAATGTAGGCAAAAAATCGACCGCATGCATGTGTTGTTCGTCATCTTAAGCGCTTGTTTTCAGTGATCACATTTGGGTCGGAAAAGACACTAATTGCTCTTTTTTTGTGCGCATAATTCAAGTGCTAGCTGTCGAATTTCTCACCTAGTTACTGATTTTTATGGCTTTGCAGGATCTGCACCTATTTGGCACTGATTCTGCAATAGCGTGGGGGAGTAGTCAGAATGATATGACTCGTTTAGCTAAATTTAGCGGCTATCTTCCTTTTAAGCAGTAGGGAAATTTTATGAATGCAATTCGACCGAACAGTAGATCAAGCCTTTTTTTTAAACTTGTTTTGGCTGGGTGTTTAGTGGCCAGTATTTCTGGCTGCGGTGGCGCTAGCAGCGCAGCGCCAGTAACACCAACACCCTTAGAGAAGACTGACCCCGGTGACGATCCCGTTGTAGAGCCCAAAGGCGCTCCGGAGCGTTTTGATACAAGCGCTGCCGATGCAGATACTGAGGGGCCCTATGCTATTTCCGGCCCTATCGATTTTAAATACACTCCGGTGCTAGCTACCAAAGACATTAACGATGCAAATGGTAGCAGTGTCTCGACATTTGCTGAGCCCATAGATGTATTGGGGGTGATCCACTATCCCATAATTAGCGCTGACGTTCCCGCGCCAATTAATGGCTTTCCCATTATTTTGTTCCAACATGGGCGGCATTCCACTTGTTCCACCACTGGTGATGCCGGTGGAGATGAAAGCTCGGGTACTGACTGTGAAGCTGATGGCCTGGTGCCGATACGCTCTGACAAGGGCTATGACTATATTGCCGAGACTATGGCCTCTAATGGCTATGTAGTGATTTCCATTGATGTGAATGATATCAATGCTCAGGACTCTGGCTCAAATGATCAGGGCATTACCGCGCGGGCTGAGCTGATTTTGCATCACTTGGATATTTTTCGGGATATTAACGACAATTCCGTGTCTGTTTACGCCCAAGACAGCAAGGGTTTAGATTTAAGCCCGCTCTACGGTAATTTAGATTTGTTGCGAATCGGTTTAATGGGTCACTCACGCGGTGGTAACGGTGTCGCTAAGGCGATTACCTATAACCAAGATCCTCAATTCCGTAGTAATACACAGTTTGATCTTCGCCATGAAATCAAAGCGGTGTTCTCTCTGGCGCCAACTGACTTTGATTCGGAGTTACCATTGAATACTGCCTGGGTAACCTTGTCGCCCTATTGCGACGGAGATGTATCCACGCTTCACGGCGTGTACATGTATGACAATATTCGCTACAACGCCGAAGATGTGTCTCAGCCGCAGTTTATGGTGACCTCAATGGGTGCCAACCACAACTACTACAATGACTTTTGGTTTAGTGACGACGCGACGCTAAATGGCTTTGATCCTTATTGTACTGAAGCTTCGCCGGTCAGTGGCCGCTACTCGCGCGCGGATCAGAAGCGTCATGGTGAGTTTTTGATTGCCAGCTTCTTGCGCTTATTTGTGGGTAGTGAAGGCCAGTTTGCCGGTTACTGGGGTGGCGTTGAGCGCGCACCTGTCAGTGCTTGCCCAGAAGGTGTTGAGACTTGTGATGAGCGTTTGCACTTGTCTTTCCATCAGTCGAAAGAGAACTTGATTGTGGTTGATACTACGCTGACCGATGCGTCGCTGAGCACTAATGAGTTTGGTCTTGAAAACACCCTAGTAGGCTTTGTTGACACCGGTTGGTGTGAGCCTAATGGCGGAAGTCTGGACGATATTTTGGGCTTTAACCGTGATAGCTGCCCATCACCGTCAACGATCTCTAAAGCACCGCAGATTTATGCTATGTATCTTGGCAGTGGAGCGAGTATTGATTACGCCTTACCGGCAGAAGGAATAGATGCCAGCGGCGCAGACTTCATTACCTTTCGTATGGGGGTGAGTGTGACGCCTGAAAATGCCAACGGTCAGGATTTCACTTTAACCTTGACCGATATCCATGGCACCTCGATTAGCTTGCTCGCGAGTGACTTTAGCGATGCCCTGTATTTTCCGCCGGGCCTAACCGTGGCAGCGAGGGATACCGGCGCCAAGACGGTCATCAATATGGTGCCCATCCGTTTAGATATTAATACCATAATTGATTCAGTCTTGGATTTGACCAGGCTCACCAATATCCAGGTGGCCTTTGATCAGCGCAGTGCAGGTACGATTCAAATCACCGATGTCTTGTTTCAGAAGATGCCTTATTAAGTAAGCTGCTTTAAATAAAGTGTTTGCAGTGGATGATTAAGTAGACCCACAGTAAAACGCCAAGCCCCGGTAAATGCCGGAGCTTGTCGTTTATTGGGGTTTAAGCGGATTCAGCGTATGATGGCGGCGTGTGAGCTCCTCAATTAGATGTCAGGATTTCGCGATTTTTATCCCCGTTAGATAAGCTTTGGTGCTGAGATGAATCGGAAAAAGAAAATGAATAAAGTACTGAACCAAAAAATTAAAAAGGCTAATGTCAAAAATCAGCCCAGTAATAAACCTCGCTATATATCTAAAGCAGAAAGAGCCGCCGCGGCTGAGCGCGAAAACGACTAATCTGCTGGTAAGGCTTTTTTATTTCACCCAAATCTGCTTAGTATTCACAAACTCTCTAATCCCGTGGGGACCGAGTTCGCGGCCGTAGCCCGAACCTTTAATGCCACCGCTGGGCAGTCTTGAGTCAGTTTTAACAATACCATTAATGGCGACCTGGCCCGCTTCAATGCGTTCGGCTACTTTGGCGGCGAGTTCGGCGTTGCCGCTCCAGACCGCAGCGCCAAGTCCGTAGGGTGTTTCATTAGCAAGCTGTACTGCTTCTTCAGTATCGGCGGCGCGAATCACGACCATTATCGGTCCGAAAGTTTCTTCGCGGAAGGCGCACATATCCTCAGTGACATCGGTCAGTAGGGTGGGTGGGTAGAAAAAGCCGGGGCTGCTGGGCATCTCGCCGCCAAGCAGGCAGGTGGCACCTTCGGCAATACTTTCGGTAACCTGGCGGTGCAGGTTTTGGCGCAGATCCTCTCTAGCAATGGGGCCAATATTGGTGTCGTCGAGTATGGGGTCGCCCATTTTGAGCTTAGCCATGCGGGTTTTCAGCATGGCGACAAACTCCTCGTAAATACTGCTTTCAACAATGATTCGCTTGGCGGCGATGCAGGATTGTCCGGCATTGATCATCCGCGACAGTGTTGCCGTGTCGGCGGCGGTGTTTAAGTCGGCGTCGGCGAGAACTATACAGGGGTCAGAACCGCCTAATTCGAGTACCGTTGGTTTGATTTCTGAACCGGCAATAGCTGCGACTTTACGACCGGCACCACCGGAGCCAGTAAAGGACACAGCGGCAATACGGGGGTCGCGAATGGCAGTTTCAATCAAGTCGTTCACTATTGGCAGATTCACCATGATATTGGATGGTGCGCCGGCGTCGCTAAAAACTTTGGCGATGGCTTCGGCGCAGGCCGGCACATTGGGGTCGTGTTTCATCACACAGGTATTACCGGCCATTAATGCTGGTGCCAAATAGCGAAAGGCCAGCCACAGCGGTGCATTCCATGGCAAAATCCCCAATAGCGTGCCCAACGGTGGGTGGCAGATATAGCTAATAGCGGCATCAGATGGCAGAGTTTGCGGGGCTAGATACTCGGCGGCGTGTTCAGCGTAATAGTCGGCGCAACCTGCGGCTTTCTCAACTTCGGCGAGCCCTTCTTTTAATGGTTTACCCATTTCCGCGCACATCAATTTTGCTAGATGATCTTTTTGTGCACGCAGCTCGGTGGCCACGGCGCGCAGTACCTCGGCGCGCCCGGTGATGGCAGTGCTTGACCAATTGTCGGCGGCGCGAAAGGCATCGCCAATACGCTCGTGAAGTTGCACGCTACTCAGGCTGGGGTATTCAGCTATAATTTTACCGGTGCAGGGATTTCTCGCTATTAGCATATTTGGCTCCTATTAAGGGCGTTTCATAGCTTCGATGTTTTGAATCTAGTCAGATTTGGGTGCCTACTTTTTCTGTGTTTTGGTTTCTTGATTTTGGGTATTCTGCTGCTGGTTTTTTCTGGCTTCATCCAGTTCGAGTAGCGCGGGCTTTGCTGGTTGCTTTTTTACGGTAAAGTCTCGGTTCATGGTAAAAAAAGATTCGCAGCCTTCTTCGGTAAGATAAATACTGTCAGAGATACCACAGGTTTTGTCGCCGTCCACACCCCACATCCATGGAATAATATGAAAGGTCATGCCTGCTTGTAATACGGTGGACTCGCCTTGTTTGAGGCTGACAATATAGCCTTCGTCCCAGCTCGGCGGAAAGGCGATGCCGATTGAGTAGCCGGAGCGGGTAATCAGTCGTCCACCGCAGTGATTGTCAGAAATAATGTTGCGCACCAAGTTGTCAGCGTCCGATACCGTCATGCCTGGCTGGATCATCTTGTGAACCATGTGCAAGGCGTGTTTCATGCGCTCTTGTGCATGGTGCATGGAATCGCTTAATTCTCCCAAGACCACGGTGCGCATCATGGCGGTGTGATAGCGGCGATAGCAGCCGCCGACTTCCAGAAAGACATGCTCATTAGGTAAAACTGTGCGGCCCTCCCAAGTGGCGTGGCCGATCATGGTTCGCGGCCCAGAGGTCACATAGGGCATAACAGCAGGGGGTTCGCCGCCGGCACGGAACATGGCGGCACTAATGGCGGCGCCGATTTCATTTTCGGTGACGCCCGGCATGCAGGCGTCAATGCCCGCCTGCATGCCCGCTTCGGTGGCGACAGCGGACTTGCGCATGAGTTGAATTTCGACTGCCGATTTACAAATTCGGCCCTCTTCGACAATGCCAAAGCAGTCTAATAATTTGGCCTCGGTCAAGGTGGTGTGTATACGATCTTGCTGATACGCAGGGAAAAAATAGCTGTTGCGTTCATAGCCAATACGTTTGTTGGCCAAACCAAACTCACGCAGGGCATCAACCAGCATTTGAATGGCGTCACCGGTGTCGGGGTAGGGCCTTGTGCACTCGACCCAAGTTCGAGCAATAACATTGGATTCCTCCAGGGCTCGAGTGATCATGAATGGCTCATCGCCTAAAGGCACCACCAAGGCCTGAAAAAAAGAATAGCCGGTGGTTTGATAGTCGGTGAGGTACATGATGTTTTCAGGGTCGGAGATTACCACCGCATCAAGATGGCGTTGGGCAATTCGCTCTCGCAAGCCGCCCAGTCGCCGCTGGTACTCTTCAAAGGGAAAAGTCATGTCATCGCGTTGCTTCATGCCGCCTCCATTACTGAGCTGGTGACTTTGAGTAAGGTGTCCAGGCCGATGCGAAGGTCGTCGTCGGGAATGGTCAGCGGCGGAATCAGTTTAACCACGCGGCCGCCGGTGCCACAGCTGGCAACGAGTAAGCCCTCTTTAAAACAGGCATCGACAATCGCCTTGGCTTTTTCGCCAGTGCCAATATCCAGTCCATAAATCATGCCCTTGCCGCGCACCTCTATGGCATCAAAACGTTTTGCCAAGGTATGCAGTGCATTGGCAATAACCTCGCCCTTGGTTTTTACCTCAAGCATAAAATTAGGCTTTTCAAAATAGGCCAAGGCTTCGGCGCCGGCAACAAAGCTCAGCGACTGGCCGCGAAAGGTGCCGGTGTGTTCACCGGGTGACCAGTGCTTGTCGACCTCGGGCTTGACGAGATTGAGAGCCATGGGGGTGCCCATGCCGCCCACACCTTTGGCGAGGCAAATAACATCAGGGTCGATGCCCATATCGTCAAAGCTAAAGTAGGAGCCAGTGCGGCCACAGCCGACTTGAATATCGTCAATAATCAGCAGTGCACCGACCTTTTTGGCAAGTGCGGCGAGGCTTTGCAGCCATTCTTTACTGGCGATATTAACACCGCCTTCGGCCTGAATGGTTTCGACTAAAAATGCCGCCGGAGGGGCGATGCCGCTGGAACTGTCGGCGTAGTAGTCGCCCAACTGCTTTAGTATTTCCATCTTGCCAAAAGCGTGGTGGCTGACATGATTCAGAGGCACACCCGCCGCGCCGCGAAAATAGCTGTTGGCGGTGCAGGCCAGCGAACCCAAAGTCATGCCATGAAAGCCATGGGTGAAGGCGATAATCTCCTCGCGGCCAGTCACGCGACGGGCAATTTTTAGGGCGGCCTCTACGGCATTGGTGCCGGTTGGCCCCATAAATTGCATTTTATGATCCATCTTGCGGGGTTCAAGAATGGTTTTAACAAAGCGCTCCATAAAACTGCGCTTGGCGGTGGTGTGCATATCTAGGCTGTGGGTGACTCCATCTGATTCCAGATAGGCAATCATGGCTTTTTTCATGTGCGGATTGTTGTGGCCAAAATTTAACACGCCGGCTCCAGCGAAAAAGTCGATGTACTGTTTGCCGTCCTCGTCGGTTTGGCGTGCGTTAGTGGCTTTGTCGAAAACTACGGGGTAGACCCGGCAGTAGGCGCGGATATTAGATTCACGTTGCTCAAAAATACTCATGCGTACTCCTTCTTTTGAATAAGTCCACCGGCGAACCGATAGGGTTTTTCTTTAGATGGTTGGTGCAGGTTTTTCTGGCGTTGCTACGCCACAAAGTTGTGAAAACAGTGTGGTGACCAATGGGATTAAGCGGTCATTAAAATCGTAATGAGGGCTGTGGCAGGGCGAATCATGGTTGTCGCCGTCGTCAGCGCCGATCAGCGCAAAGGCGCCGGGAATTTCGCGCAGGTAATAGCTGAAATCTTCTGAAGCCATAATTGGCGTGCGAACATTGCTGGCGATACCTTCATCGCCATGCTGTGTTTGCCATAAATGTCGGACCTGCCTTGCTTGAGCGGGATGGTTAATGGTCGCGTTATAGCGCGGGGTAATTTCAACGCTGCATTCAACGCCGTAGCTGCGCGCAGTTTGCCGGCTAATTTCGATAAGGAGTTGGTTTATTTGCTCGCGGGTTTGTTGATCCGGCACGCGAATGCTACCGCTAAGTTTGGCTGTTTGCGGAATAATCGTCGGGCCACTGTCGGCCATTATCGAGGTGACGCTGAGCACGGCGGCTTGTTGGGGTGCCAAGCGACGACTGGTGATTTGCTGTAATGCCAAAGTGATGGCGCTGGCTGCCAATACCGGGTCGCGACACAGCTCGGGTTGGCTGGCGTGGCCACCTTGACCGTGAACGGTAATAGTAAATGTGCCATTGCCGCACATTACAATACCGTCGGGGCAGAGCAGTTTGCCAAAGGCAATGGCGGGCCAGTTGTGCCAGCCGTAAATTTCATCTATGCCTTCTAGCGCACCTTGATTAATCATTTCCCGAGCGCCGTGGCCGCCTTCTTCTGCGGGTTGGAAAAGTAGTGTTACCGGCCCAGATAATTGTTGCTCGTGATGTTTGAGCCATCGTGCGCTGGCCAATAAAGTCGCGGTGTGGCCGTCGTGGCCGCAGGCGTGCATGCACCCCGATTGTTGCGACGACCATGGTTTGGCGGTTTGTTCGTTTATTGGTAGTGCGTCGATATCGCCACGCAGGGCAATGTGCTTGGCCTCGGGTTTTATATTGGCCGGTGCCAGTCTGGCGAGGGTGCCGGTACCAGCGCAGGCCTGCCAAGGGATGTCGAGCTGATTAAGCGCATGGCGTATGGTTTCAGCGGTGCGAACCTCGTGCCAGCCTAGCTCGGGGTGGGCGTGTAAGTCGCGGCGCAATTGCTGCGCGGTGACGATTGTATCAGTCCAGTAATTTGTCATTTCACTTTCACTTTGGCACAGCTGATGCGGGGTAGCAAATACTGTTTTAGTGAATTGATATGTTTGGTTTTTTATGGCGCATTAGGAAGCTTTATTGTGGTGCGTGTGGTGTTTTTAGTGGCAGAATCTAGTGTTCTGCGAGGGTTTTATCCTGTGCAGAACGCCTAGGTCTAGTGGTAGCTGCTCTCTGTGTCATGACGTAGGAAGTTGGATGGATGCTATTGCTTATCTTAATAGTTTGTTTAGAGAGTGCGGGCTTGTTCAGTGCTAGTGAAATGTTTGAATATGTCTTCGGCAGAAACCTGCTGGCAAAAATAATAGTCTTAAAAATACTGGCAGCCCCGGTCTTTGAGTAGCTGGAACTGTTGCTTGCTCTCCACCCCTTCGGCAATGACTTCCAAACGCAAGTACTTGGCCATCGAGATGATGGTTTCAATAATAATTAAATAATTTTCGTCTGTGGTCAGGTCGGCAACAAAAGTCTGGTCTATTTTTAGCTGGGTGAGAGGGAGCTGCTGCAGGTAGAGCAGCGAGGAGTAGCCGGTGCCAAAATCGTCAATTGAAATTCTTGTTCCCAAGTCTTTAAGGTCGTTAACTTGTCGGATAACTTCATTCTTGTGGTCGATAAAAAGCCTTCGGTAATTTCCAGAGTGAATCAATCTGAGTTTCATCCCACGATGATTGCGCCGGTGGCATTAGCCATGGAATGCACAATGGTTGAGGTCATAAGTGTCCGGTATTCCAAGCTGGCCAGAATATCGTCTCAGGCATTGGCAACCCTTTGAAGGGCCTGCTGTTGGTCAAGGTTGTAGCCAACAGAAAGGTAATGATAATTTAAAACAACACGACAAAACCTGCCAAAACTTCAAATTGAAGGCTGTGGTACCAGTGGATAGTGAAATCCGGA
The DNA here is from genome assembly GCA_047624025.1 of Zhongshania sp. Lineage (GTDB taxonomy): Bacteria > Pseudomonadota > Gammaproteobacteria > Pseudomonadales > Spongiibacteraceae > Spongiibacter. The sequence goes on along the minus strand of JBLHPB010000019.1, from coordinate 21,462 downwards.
CTATCCTGTGGGCGGGCTGTGGTGTTTTTAGGTGCTACTTTTATCGTATTTTGGTGGCCGCAGCTAACATTTATTTGGAGAAAAGCATCGCTGAGTATTGTACTTGCGCCAATTATCTAGAAATACCCTCAGAATGTTGCTTATGTTGCCCCCGGTGATTAATTAACTGTGAAATCAATGTCCTAATAAGGGTTATTACCTACAATTTGCTTGAGATCAGGGGTAGACAAGTCCGGAAATACCTATATAATCAATCGCAGCTAGAAAGTTCGACCTATATTTATGTGCACCATTTCGAAGTCCTGTCTGTAGTTTTCGTCCTGTACTTCATAAGTAATAGAATCACTTCCAGCCTAATCGATCTGATTTCAGATCATAAATTACCTTTGAATATTTCAGGATTTAAATTATGTCTACTACTACTGGCACAGTAAAATGGTTCAACGAATCTAAAGGCTTTGGTTTCATCGAGCAAGAATCAGGCCCAGACGTTTTCGCACACTTCAGCGCGATCTCTGGTTCAGGCTTCAAAACTTTGGTTGAAGGCCAGCGCGTACAGTTTACTGTTACTCAGGGCCAGAAAGGTCCTCAGGCAGAGAACATCGTAGCACTGTAATTTGCTATGTGGCCGCGCCCTCGGGCAGCGGCCAGCTTCAAACCCTTGTGGATTGAATGCTAAAGGGGCAGGACCTACGGGTCTTGCCCTTTTTTCTTTTCAGAACGACTATTTAGTGTGGGTCGACCCCACCATTACTACACCGTCGCGCATACACTCTGGCGGTATTACAGGATAAACATCGTGAGTCAGCTCGATTTTGCTAGTCTTCCCCTTAATCCCGCGTTGCTGGAAAACCTGATTTCACTTGGTTATACCGAGATGACGCCCATTCAGGCCAAGGCTTTGCCACATACACTCCACGGCAAAGACGTTATTGCACAGGGCAAAACTGGGTCGGGAAAAACGGCTGTCTTTGGGCTTACTCAGTTGCAAAAACTGGATGTAAAACGATTTTGCGTACAGTCGCTGGTTTTGTGCCCCACCCGCGAATTGGCTGACCAGGTCGCTAAAGAGCTTCGCAAGCTCGCCCGCACCATCCACAATATTAAAGTGCTGACCCTTTGTGGCGGTATGCCCTTTGGGCCGCAAATTGGCTCATTGGAGCACGGTGCCCATATCGTGGTTGGCACACCGGGGCGAATTGAAGAACATGTCCGCAAAGGCACGCTTAAGTTGGATAACGTCAATACTTTGGTATTGGACGAAGCCGATCGCATGTTGGAAATGGGCTTCCAGGATTCGCTCGACACTATTATTGGCTACATCCCCAAAGAGCGGCAGAGTTTGTTGTTTAGTGCGACCTATCCCGACGAGATTCAGGATGTTGCTATGCGCATTATGCAGCGGCCATTATTGGTGAAAGTGGAGTCTACCCACGATAACGACAGTATCGCTCAGCATTTTTTCAAAGTTGCTGACAACACTCAGCGCATTGTCGCCGTTAAATTGTTGTTGCTAAGATACCGTCCGGATTCCACCGTGATTTTCTGCAATACCCGCCACGAAACCCAGCAGGTTTGTGATGATTTACGCGAGGCCGGTTTTAGTGTGTCGGCTCTGCACGGTGACCTAGATCAAAAAATGCGTGACCAGACCCTAGTGCGTTTTGCCAATAAAAGTGTGTCGGTTCTGGTGGCCACTGATGTGGCAGCGCGGGGCTTGGATATTGATTCTCTAGACGCAGTCATTAACTACCACATCGCCCGCGATGCCGAAGTGCATATTCACCGCATTGGTCGTACCGGCCGTGCTGGCGGTAAGGGCATTGCCTGTAGCCTGTTCACTGAACGCGAAAGCGCTAAAATTGCCCGCATAGAAGAAATGCGCGGCAGCAAGGTGGTGCCAGAAGCGCTGCCACAGGTGAATTATCTAGACAAGCCGACCTTCAAGCCACCCATGGCTTGCTTGCAAATTGACGGCGGTAAAAAACAGAAAATTCGTCCTGGTGATATTGTCGGCGCCCTGACTGGCGCAGACGGTATTGCTGGCACCGACGTCGGCAAAATTCATGTCTTCGACAATACCGCCTATGTCGCAGTGCGCAATGATGTTGTTGCTGACGCTTTACGTAAATTGAGTGAAGGCCAGCTCAAAGGTCGTAATTTCCGGGTTCGGCGTATTCGCGGCTAAGCGGCTGGTCAATAGCGCCGCAGCGCTAATGAATAAAATTCTGTTTAAAATTCACCGAGTAGTGGCATTCATTTTGTGTTTGCCACTGTTGCTGATTTGCCTAAGTGGCAGTGTGCTGGTGTTTAAGTATGAGTTGGATTCAAGCCTGATGCCTGAGCACGTTAGCGTTGTCCCGGCGGCCTCGGTGCGTCAGCCCTTTGATACACTCCTAAGTACACTCAATAGCCACTACCCTCATTACGAGGTCACCGGCTGGCAGGTTTTTACAGACCCAAACCGGGCTGATTTGGTGTATGTCATGGCCCATGGCGGCAGTGATTGGTCCTCTTTGTTTGTCGATCCCTATTCGGCCACAGCACTGTCGCCGCCAAGACCACCGCAATATTACTTTAGTGACGCCCTGCGTGAATTTCATTATCAGTTTTTAATGAAAGATAATGGGCTGTTTATTTGTGCGGTGATTGCGGTGCTAATGTGCTTGCAAGCATTGACGGGCTTGATCCTGCATCGAAAATTTTGGAAGGTATTGTTCACTTTCCGCCATCGGGCGAGGCCCATTATTTATTTGGGCGATACGCATAAGATGGTCGGGGTGCTGGCCTCGCCAGTGCTTTTGGTATTGGGCGTGACCGGAGCTTACTGGAATGTCAGTCAGTTGATTTACAGTGCGGGCCAGCCCCTCAGCGAGCCATATATTGTTGGTTCGCGCTTATACAATTCAACAATATCCCTGGATGCTTTAGTGGCCGATGGCCGTCAAAAACTGCCGGGCTTTACACTGAGTTTTATTTCCCTGCCCAGCAAACCGGGTTATGCCATTAGCTTGATGGGTAAAGTCGAAAATCAAAATGCCCTTTACAGTGAATTCGCTAACACTCTGAGCTATAACGCCCAGAGTGGGGAGTTCATGGCTGTACGGGATATTCGCGAGGCGGCTATTGATAAGAAAATAACCAATAGCTTTCGGAGATTGCATTTCGGTGATTTTGCCGGCTTAGCTAGTCGACTAATCTGGGCGTTGGTCGGGCTTAGCCCGCTGGTTTTGGTGTTGAGTGGGTTGTCGATGTATTACTTGCGCCGGCCTGTGCGGAAAAGGGCAGCGGACAAGCGCAAGCAGAGATAAGGGCGACTCAATTAATAGGCGAACGACTTTCCCTGCGTCATTGTTGTCAGTCTATGCTGCAGAATTAATGACCCTGCCTAGTCAGTTTATCTAATATACCCATAGCAAAGGCCGACACCACGAAGGTTAGGTGTATGACTACGTACCAAAGTAATTTATCGTTTTCAATCTTGTCTGCATTCATAAAAATTTTCAGTAGATGAATAGACGAGATGGCAACGATGGAGGCCGCGACCTTGTTTTTTAAACTGCCGGTGTCGAGCTTGCCCAACCAGTTTAATTTGTGGTCGTTATCCTCAAGATCAATTTGAGAGACAAAGTTCTCGTAACCAGAAAACATGACCATCACCAATAGGCCACCGACCAGCGAGATGTCGATGAGTGATAGCACAACCAGCACCAAATCCATTTCGGAGGTGCTGAAAATATGCGGCAGGACGTGGAATATCTCTTGAAAGAATTTAATCGCCAGAGCCAATAGGGCAAAGCTCAGGCCGAGGTAAATGGGCGCAAGTAACCAGCGAGCTGAGTACAAAATACGTTCAAAAACCTTTTCCAACATGTGAGTCATACCTTTTGCTTGATAGGGGGGTAAGCCGCTTATTATAATTGAGCAATCTTGACTCGGGTAAGGTTTTTAAAGATATTTGTCATAGAGCGAGGGTTTAACGATGTCCGGATGTAAGTAACTGCTAACTAACATTCGGCTTCAGCATTTTCTGGCTATTACCGCAAAATGGATTAGAATCAGATCAAATATTGAACAGTTAGAGGCTTGACGATGGATCCCGTATCCGGCTCGTCGGTTAACCCGATATCTAAGCTCAGTTTGCGGCCTGTGGCGCCGGTGGAGTTAGCCTCTTCGCTAAGCTCGCGCGTAGCCAATGTAACGCCAGCAGAAACTTCGCTGCCAAGGCCGGTTAAGGCGCCGGAGTTTGAAGAAGCCCCTCTTAATTTAGTCAAGCCCTCTAAAACCGCTGAATCCATTTATGCTGAACAGGGTGTATCACCGGCTAAGTTGGCGATTTTGTCGGCAAAGCCGGTGTTGGTGGCAGAAGCTAAACCTTCTCCTGAGGGCGTTATTTTTACCGTTGACGTGGGCGGGCGTGCTGTTCAGGCTCAAGGCGATGCAGCTAAACCGACTGGGATAGCGTCACTAGAAGATGATGTTTCGCCGAATGGTGATGGAACCTCGGCTGAGAGTGCAGAAAAAACCGCTAACTCGGCTCAAAGCCGCCAAGAGGAGCAGGAGATTCAAGCCGAGGTGCGTAATCTCGCTGAGCGTGACCGCGAAGTGCGCAGCCATGAACTGGCTCATTCAGTAGCTGGTGGCCGTTACAGTGGCTCACCCAGCTACGAATTCAAGCGCGGTCCCGATGGCAACACTTATGCGGTGAATGGCGAAGTCAGTATCGATTTAGCTCGGGCTGCCACGCCTCAGGCTACCATTGAGAAAATGGAGATTGTTCGACAAGCGGCTTTGGCGCCAGCAGACCCAAGTAGCCAAGATCGTCAAGTTGCGGCGGAGGCCGCTAGGATTGCCGCTCAGGCTCGCCAAGAGTTGGCGGCGGAGTCAGGCCAAAATATTGATAAGAGTGACAATAGCGCTAAGTTGGGTTCTGGGGCGCGAAGCCTAGAAAGTGAATCCAGTCCGGTACAGGGCAGTGAGCGGCGCAGTGATGTAGATACGGTTAAGGCCCAGAGAATCAGTAGCCTTTACTCAGAAAATCGCAGCTCAATCGAACGTGGCCCCGCTAATTTATTGGATAGCCGAGCCTAATAAGCTGAGATTACCTTTATTGTAAAAGCCAAAGGGCGCGTCAGTGATTGGGACGCGCCCTTTGGCTTTTCAGGGCTGGATAAATTTAGGCCTTGGGTGCTGAAGAGCGCCCGCGATTGCCATTACCACTAGGGCGTCCACCGCGACGCGCGGCGGGCTTAGCAGACGGGCGTTGACCGTCGCGATGCTCCACTCGGGGCTTGTGCGCACGAGGTGACGGGCCAGTCAAACGTGATTCTGGTAAAGGATGAGTGGGTTCAAATCCGGCCAGAGTCTCGCGGGGTAGAATCTCCTTAATCAGCCGCTCAATATCTGACAGCAGTTTGAACTCGTCAGAGCTCACAAGCGACACCGCATGACCGGTAGAGCCAGCGCGACCAGTACGACCGATACGGTGGACATAATCCTCAGGCACATTTGGCAGGTCAAAATTCACCACCTGAGGTAGTTGGTCAATATCCAGGCCACGGGCAGCAATATCGGTAGCAACCAAGGCCCGCACTGCGCCCTGTTTGAACTCAGCTAATGCTCGGGTCCGTGCCCCCTGGCTTTTATTGCCGTGAATGGCAGCAGCGGTAATGCCGGCTTTCTCTAAATGTGTGGCTAGACGATTAGCGCCATGCTTGGTTTTAGAGAAGATAAGTACCTGCTGCCAGTCATTGCTATTAATCAAGTGCGTGAGCAAGGTTGGTTTTTGGTTCTTGTCGACGGGGTAAATACACTGGGTCACGGACTTGGCCGTGGTGTTTTCCGGGCTAACGGAAATCTCTACCGGATTATTCACAATACTCTTGGCCAGGGTGCGAATCTCGCCTGAAAAGGTGGCCGAAAACATCAGGTTTTGACGCTGTTTTGGCAAAAAAGCCATAATTTTGCGAATATCGTGGATAAAACCCATGTCCAGCATGCGGTCGGCTTCGTCCAATACCAGAATTTCCAGTTGTTTAAACTTAATCGCGTTTTGATTATACAAATCTAACAGGCGGCCGGGGGTGGCAACCAATACATCCACGCCGCGACGTAATTTGAGCATCTGCGGGTTGATTTTAACGCCGCCAAATACCACCGCTGAACGCAATGGCAGGTTTTTGCCATACATGGCAACACTCTCACCGACCTGAGCCGCTAGCTCGCGGGTTGGCGTTAATATTAATACCCGAGCCTGATTCGCTTGGGCGCGCTCACCCCGGGACAGTAACTCTAAAATTGGCAGTGTAAAGCCGGCAGTTTTACCGGTGCCGGTCTGTGCCGCAGCCATAACATCGCGGCCTTCCAGGACAGCGGGAATGGCCTGGGCTTGAATTGGTGATGGAGTGTCGTAACCTTTCTCGGCTACAGCGGCAAGAATCGGGGCGGATAAGCCCAGGGAGGTAAAGCTCATAAACAGTATCTTCTCATAATGTCGCGCGTCGCGGCGTGATGGCCGCTGCCGTGTTGACAGCGGGCGTGCATCTTACGGGAAAAGCCCCATTTGCGCTATAGTGGTTAACCCCCGATGCGACGGAATACCAGAGCTGGCGGGGCTTTTATCTTAATCGTGTTTAGAAACGACACAATTGATTGAGGATGAATTAGGCAGAAATGGCCTATAAAGAACCATAAATTGAATGCTAAATATTTCGCTTGCGAGGCTAGGTAAATGAAGTAGACAGAGTTGGCTTTTCTCGATTTTTGTATCATCACTGTTGCGCTTGATTTTGCAATTGGCGGTGCTCGCAAGGTTTCTCCACGTTCTTATGCGGTTCAGCCGGTTTGTGGTCTTAGCGGCTCCAATTGGAGTTAGCTCAAAAATATCAATTATTACTAATAAAGTACGGTGCGCTAGTAGTATGTGAATACATCGTAAGCTAAAGACCTCAAAATAGACGTTGGCGTAGATTTTAAAACCCTCGATAAATCTGGCGCACACGGCGTTTGTGTCTAATCACTACCGAGCCATGATTGTTGTTGCCTGCCTCTATGTTCATTGTCATGCCTGTTACTGCCAGAGTAGCTATGGCATCACTGAGCCGAATTCTCAGGGGTAGGTTGCAGTCCTGGTGTCGGTTTTGCTTATATGGTTTTTGAGGCCGTCAGGCCGCGTATTTTGGCGGTTTGCTGCCTCCAATAGTGCAAGCCCTGCCCAAGTCCTTTAAACTCTCGCCTCTTATATGTGTAGCCGTATATTGTGCTGCATAAAACCAGTTCAGTCAGAAGACCCAATCCAATGTCAGATATCAACTTTCAGCAGGAAGTGGCCAAGCGCCGTACCTTTGCCATCATTTCTCACCCCGATGCCGGTAAAACCACCATTACCGAGAAATTGATTCTGTTAGGTCAGTTGATTCAGGTGGCGGGTACGGTCAAGGGCAAGAAGAATGATCGCGCAGCGACTTCTGACTGGATGAGCCTGGAGAAGGAGCGGGGGATCTCGGTCACTTCCTCTGTGATGCAGTTTCCTTATCGCGGCCGAATCGTTAATTTGCTTGATACCCCAGGTCACGAGGATTTTTCTGAGGATACCTATCGCACCCTGACGGCAGTGGATTCGGCGCTGATGATCATCGACGGCGCCAAGGGTGTGGAAGATCGCACCATTAAGCTGATGAACGTCTGTCGCCTGCGCGACACTCCGATTCTTGGCTTTGTCAATAAGATGGACCGGGATATTCGCGACCCCATTGAGTTATTGGATGAAGTAGAGAGCGTATTGGGTATTGCTGCCGCCCCCATCAACTGGCCGATTGGTATGGGCCCAGACTTTAGGGGGGTCTATAACCTTTATACCGATACCATTCATGTGTTTGAGAAAGGTAAAGGATCAGTGATCGCCCCTGATATTCAGATCAAGGGTTTGGATAACGACGAAGCGCGCAAATTACTTGACGATGACTATGATAAGTTCCTTGAGGAAATAGAGTTGGTGCGTGGCGCCAGTCATTTCTTTGATCGCGAAGCCTATTTGGCCGGTAAGCAAACCCCAGTGTTTTTTGGTACGGCATTGTCCAATTTTGGGGTGAAGGAAATGCTCGACGGTTTTGTGGAGTGGTCACCGGAACCGATGGATCGCCCAACCGATAGCCGTGAAGTGAGCGCCAAGGAAACTATCTTCTCAGGTTTTGTGTTCAAAATTCAGGCGAATATGGACCCCAGGCATCGGGATCGTATCGCTTTTATGCGGATTTGCTCGGGTACTTATACCAAGGGCATGAAAATGCGTCATGTGCGCTTGGGTAAGGATGTGAAAATAGCTGATGCAGTCAGTTTTCTGGCCGGTGATCGCGAGTTAGTGGAAGAGGCGGTGTCGGGCGATATTATTGGTTTGCACAATCACGGCACTATTCAGATTGGCGATACCTTCTCTTCTGGTGAAGATTTGAAATTCACCGGCATCCCTCATTTTGCCCCGGAATTGTTTCGCCGCATTCGTTTGAGTGATCCATTAAAGGCCAAGTCTTTACAGAAAGGTTTGCAGCAGCTTTCGGAAGAGGGTTCTACCCAGGTGTTTATGCCCCAGCGCAATAGCGATCTGATTGTCGGCGCCGTGGGTAATTTGCAGTTTGAAGTGGTGTCTTATCGCTTAAAGGATGAGTATAAGGTGGAAGCCATATACGAACCGGTCAATGTATTCACTGCGCGGTGGGTTGATTGTGATGACCCGAAAATATTCGAAGAATTCAAGCGCAAGTGTGCAGATAATCTCGCCATTGATGGCGGTGGCCATTTAACGTATTTGGCACCGACCCGGGTAAATCTGGCCTTAACGCAAGAGCGGCATCCTGAGGTTAGATTCCGCTCTACCCGTGAACATTGATCAAATTTTTTTTGAATTTTGGGGGATTGTCCTAAGCTGAACACTGCGTCCAATATCGCTAAAACTTGCGGTTAAATTAACGCTGTTGCGGGCTTGTCTTAGGATGCTACTGCCTTACAATAGCCCTCACACAATTTAAACCACACAGTAATTCACTGATAACAACATAGGTAAACCATTATGAAAATGAAAGAACTGGTACTTGCCGCAACCTTGATCGGCCTGAGTGGCAGCGTATTCGCTGAAGGCTTTTTCAGCAAATTGGGTTTTGGCGGCAGTGCCACAGCTGAGCAAAAAGCAGAATCTAAAGCAGATGCCAAAGCTGAAGCTAAAGTTGAAGCTAATGTGAATATTGATACCAATATTGACGAGAAAGCAGGCGAAATGAAGGCCAGTGGTAAAGCTAATGCTGAAGCTATGAAGGGTGCTGCTGAAGAGCGTCAAGCGGCCGCTAAAACAAAGCAGGAAGAAGCTAAGGCCAAGCGTGAAGAAGAGAAAGCCACTGCAAAAGCCCTTAAAGCAGAGCGCGAAGCGCAAGTGGAAGCAGATGCTCAGGCTCGTGCAGAAGCTCGCGCCGACGCTAAAGTAAATGCCAAGGCCGCTGTGGAAGAGAAAAAGACTGCCTTACGGAGCCTGACTAACATCAAGGTTAATACCAGTGTAGATGCCGGTGCTGAAGCGAAATAACAACGCTGACATCGCTACATTAAGGGGCCTTTGTGGCCCCTTTTTTATTGCCTGCTTGATGCGCAACAGCGCTTGCCTGACAATACTGGCAATGTTTGAGAATAGGTCGATTTGTGAACAAAACCAGCACTAAAGCCCTTCGTCTAGACCGTTATTTGGCCAGCGTTACCGATTATTCCCGCAGCGATGCGAAAAAACTGATTAAATCCGGTGAAATTGCCGTCGCCGGTCAAGTGGTGCGCGATCCCGCTCAGGCAGTCCCTGTTGATGCCGAGCTGAGCTTAAATGGCAGTCCGCTTAGAGCGGCTGGGCCGCGGTATATCATGCTCAATAAACCCCAGGGGTATATTTGCGCAGCCCGTGATCGCCGTCACCAGACAGTATTGGATTTAATGGATGAGGACAATCCGGAGCGCTTGCATGTGGCGGGTCGCCTCGATATTGATACCACCGGCTTGGTATTGCTTACCGACGACGGTAATTGGTCGCATGCGGTAACTTCGCCCAATCGCAAGTGTTGGAAAAGTTATTACGTGGAAACCGCCGAGGATATTGGCGAGCAAAGCCTCGAGCATTTTGCCCTGGGTGTTTTTCTTAAAGACGACAAGGCCCGAACCCTACCTGCAGAGCTGAGTGTATTGGCCGCGCGAGTCGCTAGGCTGAAAATTTGCGAAGGTCGCTACCATCAGGTTAAGCGTATGTTTGCTGCCGAAGGCAATGCGGTAATTCGTCTGCATCGTGAAGCGATTGGCGCTATTGTGCTGGATGATTATTTACCAGAAGGCGAGTACCGCTATTTGACGGACGCCGAAATTGAGAGTGTTGGATGTTATGAATAGGTCTATCGATAATACTGCGCTAGCACCTCAAGATACCGCGCTGACGGCCCTGTATCAGCAGTTTAGTGGGCTTGAGACTCCAGTGTGGTGGTTTGCTGATGAGCATATTGCCGATATGCCGCTACCAGCGGCTCGTCCTGAATGGCAGTGTTTTAGCAATCGCTGTGATATTGCCCAGAAATTGTCAGCAGCAAATTATCCAGTAAAGCTGGGCGACTTTGAACTCGGTTCTGTGGGCTCACTACCAAAAACGGTTTGCTATCGAGTATCTAAAGAAAAAGCCTTAGTGCATCACCTGATCAATCAGGCTTTGCAGGTGCTGCCCTTAAGTGGCGTGTTGTTGCTCAGCGGTCACAAAAATGATGGTTTGCAAACCTATGCCAAAAAAGCCGCAGCCATAGCGGGAAGCAAGGTTGAGCTTAAAAAGATGCCCGGTGCAGCCTATTTGGCGAGGATTGTAAAACAGCAGGAGCCGACAGAGTTCTTGCCGGACAGTAATTATATCGAGCTCCAAGAAATTAGCGATGCACCACGGCTGTATAGCAAACCGGGAGTGTTTGGCTGGCAAAAAATTGATCGTGGCAGTGAGTTATTGGCGACACAATTGCCGGCGTTTTTTCAACAGTATTCTCAAGCGCCAGAGCGGCTTGCTGACCTAGGTTGCGGCTATGGGTATATCAGCGTGGTGGCGGCTGAGCTATTGCCTGGTCGGCAGTGGTTGTTGACTGATAACAATGCCACGGCCTTGCTGGCGGCAGCTAAAAACTGTGAGGAGCATGGGATTGAGGCTGAGTTAGCTCTGCTCGACTGTGCCGATGGCCGCACTGGCCCAGTTGACGCAGTGCTGTGTAATCCGCCATTTCACAAGGGTTTTGCAGTGGCGGGGTCGTTGACGGATCGCTTTATTGGCGCCGCTCATCGCTTGTTGCGGCCGGGTGGTCGAGCGCTATTTGTGGTGAATGAGTTTATTCCCGTTGAGCGCAAAGCCTCATTGCTATTTAAGGACGTTAGGCTGCTGAGCAAAAGCGAAGGCTTTAAAGTAGTGAGCCTGACAAAATAGCTTCTTAAGCCCCAGGGCTTGTCGCTGTTGGGGTTTGGCCAGCTGGCAGCATTTCTTCAGGGGGCAGCGCTGGTTTTAGTAATTCATCAGGTAGCTCCTTAGCGGTGGGAATGCTGTCGATGTCACCATCGCAGGCACTGCCAGCATAAATCGCACGCTTGAGTAAGCCTTGGGCTAATAATGACAGGCCGCCAGTATAGATAGCCGCGCCAGTCGAAAGCCCTGAGGTAAACATACCAGAGGGGTCGGCGACGATTTTGGGCTTGCTAAAAGTGCCGCCAAGTCTGACCAGTCCAACGGCGGCGCCAACATTGATGCCAACCCCGGTGCGGGCAATGGGTGATACCCCAAATAATAATTGTTCTTTACCCAAGTCGAGATGGCCGGTGCCGATAATTTTGGTCTGCCGAGTTTCGAGGGCAATACCGTCGTCGCTGATCAGCTTGCCGTTTTTGCCTTTAAAATGGATGGCAATGCACTCAATGTCGGTACTGGTTTTTTTCTCGGAGAAAGGGTTAAGCTTGTCGATGGTTTCGCTGAGAAGATCCGAACCGATGAGGTTTAAGGCGTTGCCCTGGGCGATTAAATCGCTAATTTTAGCATCCAACTTGGCGTCCATATTAGCGGCGAGCTGGTGCGGGCTTGCGCCTTTGGTATTGGCGTCTATACGAATGCGGCCGTGGCCTTTAATGATGCCAGCTGCCGGCTCTAGGCCCAGCTTGCCGTAGTCGTCGCCATCAATACTCAATCGTAAATCAAGGCTTGGAAGGGCTTCAGTACTATTGAATTTCAAGGCTAATTTCATTTCGCCACCATCGAAATTCACCGTGGTGTTTTTGAGTTTGAAAACACCGTCTTTCAGTATGGGGCTTAATTTGGCGGTGCGAATCAGGTTGTAGCCGGTATTAATATCTTCCAGCTCAAGCTTGATGTTGGCGTTGATGGATTTCAATGCGCTCAAATCCAGTGTCTCGTCGCTGATGATTTTGGTCTTTTTTGCTTTGCTTTTAGGTGAATCTGTCAGTGCATTGACGGGTTTAGGGGGGCTTATAAACGCTAGGTCAATACGGCGCAGGGCGAGGTTGCCGTCCAGCTCTGCTATGGCTAGCTCGGCACTGGCGGGCTTGAAGTTAAGGTTGAAATCAATATTTTGCTTGGCCATTGCGGCCTTGCCTTTAATGGTATAACTGCTTGCTTCAGCCTTAAAGTCAGCTGCTAAATCAATCGCTCCGGCTTCCTGCCAAGGCTGTTGCGCCAGCGTCCACAAGGCCTTGCTGTTTTCGGTGTTGGCTTTGATTTGCAGGCTGGTGCCAGCAATGCCGTTGAGGTTGAGTTTGCCTGAAGCGCTGGCGCTCATACTCTGTTGGGCTAGGTTTAATTGGAATTCCGCATCGGCACCCTGAGTAGACTTGGCCAGTGGCGTGAGTTCCAGCTTGGCGACAACATCATTCAATGCTCCCTGGGTGGCGATCTCGGTGATATTACCGGCACTGAGTTTAAGTGTAAGCGCTGAACTGAGCTTGGCTTGGGTCTTTAAATTGGCCACTTGCCAGCCCGCCGCATTTAATTTTTTGATGTCTAAATCCAGAGCCACTTTGGTGGTATCTAACCAGGCCCAGTCCATTTCTGCTTCTTCAGTCTGTGTCGAAACAGTCGTAGGTGTATTCGCAGCTTTGCCAGTATCCACGTCGGCGCTGCTTGGTGGCAGTAGGCTGTCGATATCCAGATTGGCGGAACTCAATTTAGCTTTTACCACCAAAGTTTTTGCATCGACAGTGACCTTGCCACGCACTTCACTGTTATTGAGCTTGAGTATAATGTTGCCAAACTCATAATTGGGCTTGATGGCAATTGCCGTGGATAAACGGATTTTAGGTAGGGCGGGCAGTTCACTGCCGCTGAGTTTAGCCAGCACATCTGCGCTGCGTAAGTCGACTTTTAAGGATAGCGTGCTGCCGTCAAGATTGGGGCTTAAGATCAGTTTGCCTTCGCTGTTAAGGTCGAGGTCGCGATGCTTGAGTGCCAAGCTATACTTGAGAATACCCGCCTTGGGGTCGAATATATGGATGGTGCTATTCAGTTCAAAATGCTGTTTTAAATAGTCTAGTCCGATATGGAAATCGCCATTGCCCGCGTCAATACGTTCGCCACTAATTTCGGGCAAATACACCCGGCTTTCTTTGTCGTGTTGGTCGCGCCATATCAGGGTGACAGCTTTAATATCGATACGTTTAAAATTAAAGTCGCCAGGTAATATTGACTCGTCACTACTGACTTCCTCGACGGCTTCGGGTTCAGTGCTGGCGGGTAATTTACTGCTGATCCAGTTGAATGCACCGCTGTCATTCTTCTCCACATTAATGTTTAGGTTCTCGGCGCTTAAGGTCCAGAACGGTTCCTTGCCAAAGGGGTTTTCAGTGATGGCAATGCGGATATTGGCTAGAGTAAGGAGTTCGGGGCGTGGCCATTCTGGATTAGCTATCTGCAAGCCGCTAATTTCAAAACGCAGGGGATTGATGTGTGAGCGGAAATCACTCAGTTCTACGTCGAGTCCTGCATAGCGTTGGACGCCGCTATGAATTAAACCGCGAAGCAGCTGTGGATGAATGAGTACTACGGCAAGGACAATAATGGCGAGGGCGAATGTCAGGCTGAGACTAAGTAGAATTTTTTTGATCACTTTGGGCATGTCTTTCAAAAATTCGCTTATGCAGATTTGGCGACCGCGTTTATTATCCCATAACGATAATACTGATTGGCGCTAAGAATATGGTGGAATGGGCTAACAGTAACATCGCAACCTTGCTGGTTCCACTCACTTAAGGGCGTCGGCTTATGGCGCGCGGGAGGTTGTAACGGCAATTTTTGCTATGATACTGGCCTTTTATTGCAGCAGACTAGGAAGGGCGCGCGTGGAGTGGTCTGAAAAATTACGACAAGGCCGTTTGTTAAAACGCTATAAACGGTTTCTTGCTGATGTGGAATTGGACAGTGGTGAGCAGCTCACTGTGCACTGCCCTAATACCGGTGCGATGACGGGCTGTGCTGAGCCGGGTAGCCGGGTATGGTTGTCTCACAGTGATAATCCAAAACGGAAATATGCTTATACTTGGCAGTTAGTTGAAAACAGCGCCGGTGCTATGATTTGTATTCACTCGGCGCTGGCAAATGGCTTGGTCGCCGAGAGGCTGCAAAATAGCGGTATTGCTGAACTGGCAGGCTATAAAGAATGGCAGCGTGAAGTCAAGTTGGTTTCTGGCAGTCGAATTGATTTTTTTCATCCGCTCAGCAAGAATTTACCCGATTGTTATATGGAGGTGAAATCGGTCACTCTGGATTGTGGTGATGGCCTTGGCGCGTTTCCGGATGCGGTGAGTCAACGGGCAGCCAAACACCTGCGCGAGCTAATTGAATTGCGTCAGCAGGGTGCACGTGCGGTATTGCTGTTTGCAGTCTTGCATGAGGGTATCGATAGGGTGAAAGCGGCAGAGCATATAGATCCACGCTATGCTCAAAGCTTGCGTGAGGCATTGGCGGCTGGGGTTGAAGTCATTGCTTTGAAAGCAGATTTTACCCCAAGCGGATTAGCACTGGGCAAACCATTAAGCATAATCTGTTAGCGACTTACTGATCGATGATTAGCGCGCCATTTTCTACTCGGCAGGGAATAGCTTGCAGGCGTTTACCCTGACAGGGGCCAGCGACGCAGTCGCCATTTTCGATAATAAACAAGGCGCCGTGGGTAGCGCACTGGATAAGCGAGTCGTTGTAATCCAAAAACTGGTCTTGCTGCCAATTCATCTCAATACCGACGTGAGGGCACTGATTGCGATAGACATAAACCTTGCCGCGGAAGTGCACCGCGAACAAAGATTCCTGGTCGAATTTAAAGCCCTTGGATCCGGGATCGGCAATGTCACTGACTTGGCAGAGTAGGCGCGGGCTTGGTGACACTAGGATTGTTCCTTTTCTGGCTCGATTCCAGAGGGGAGGGTTATCCGATCGTCTCCCTCGCTGTCAAAGGCGTGCTGTATGGCCGGTAGCATGCGGTCAACCGCGTCACGGCCTTCAATAATCGCCTCGGCA
Source organism: Zhongshania sp. (assembly GCA_047624025.1). Lineage (GTDB taxonomy): Bacteria > Pseudomonadota > Gammaproteobacteria > Pseudomonadales > Spongiibacteraceae > Spongiibacter. The sequence goes on along the minus strand of JBLHPB010000019.1, from coordinate 5,906 downwards.
GCACCGCTAAACTCCAACAGGCCGATATGCCTGAGTCGAGGACATAGCATGATGTCGGCCGGCTCACCAGCCAGTCGGCTGCGGGTTATCCGGTCCTGCATGATGTTGATGGTATTCATCATTACTTCAATCGTGCTAGGTGGCTCGGGCTTTTTGCCATCCTCAGAAAATTTAAAATTGCTGGCGGCTTCTTTTACCGAGTTGGCGAAGCGGCTGAAGGCTGCACCTAAAAAGGGATCGTCACCGTCAACTTCGTCACCTTCGATGGCTAAGTTGAATTTTTCGTCTTCGGACTCCTCTTCTTCAGTCTCTTCCTCGTTCGCCGGGGCTTTGACGTCGGTCATTACTTTTTTGCGCCCTACTAGGTCGCTGTTAAGGTCGACACCAATAATAATGTCTGCACCAAGTGCGCGGCATAGCGAAACTGGCACAGGGTTTACCAGGCCGCCGTCCACTAGCCAGGAGTTTTGAAATGCCACTGGCGTGAGAATGCCGGGGAGAGCCATAGATGCACGCACTGCGTCCCATAGCGGGCCACGTTGCAGCCAGATTTCGCGGCCTCTTAATAAGTCGGTGGCCACAGCGGCAAAGGGGATGTTTAAATCTTCAATATTGGGGTTGCCATATTCACGAGCAAAATAGTCCATCAGGCGCGTGGCATGGGCAACGCCGCCGGTGACGGTGAGGCTAACGCTCATATAGTGCAGTACTTGGGCCGTGCTTAAAGATTGAATCCACTCGGAAAAATCATCGAGTTTGTCGGTCAGGTAGCAACCGGCAATGACAGCGCCAACTGAGGTACCACAAATAATATCTGGTCTAATGCCTAGTTCACTCAGGCGCTGAATAACCCCAATATGGGCCATACCTCTTGCAGAGCCGCTGCCCAATGCGAGGGCAATCTTTTTAGGGTGTTGTGAGGTCTTGTCCACCTTTATGATGCTCCGGAATTTAAACTAGTGAGATTTGAAGGTAGTATGATGCCATGATGAGAGCGCACCTTAACAGCCTGAATACGATCTGCCCATGACAATACCTGTCGATTTACTGCTTGGTCGTGATGATAGCGTAATGGCTCTTTGCGATGCTGTGCCGGTTCACCAGAATATCATAGCCCCATTAAGCCAGCTCAAGGCAGCGGCTAAACAGCAGGGTTTTGAGTTAAGGGTGGTAAGCGGCTATCGCAGCTTTGGCCGTCAGATGGCTATTTGGAATGCCAAGGCCAGCGGCCAGCGCCCAGTGTTGGACAGCAGCGGGAAGCCGCTTGAGTTACAGGCATTGTCGGCCAAACAAATTGTTGATGCTATTTTGCGCTGGTCGGCTTTACCCGGCGCCTCGCGTCATCACTGGGGCAGTGATATCGATGTATACGATGCGGCAGCGGTATCAGATAATTATAAGGTACAACTAACGCCTGCAGAGGTCGATGATAAGGGGGTGTTTGGCCCTATGCATAAGTGGTTGGATCAGTGCTTTGCAGCGGGCGAGGGTTTTGGCTTTTTTCGGCCTTACAATGTTGATCGCGGTGGTATTGCCCCAGAACGCTGGCATTTGAGTTACGCCCCGCTTGCTCAGTCCTGCGATGCTGGGCACAGTCCGCTGCTGTTGCGTGAGGCTTTATTGGCTTGCCCTGAACTCAGTTTACGAGAGGTAGTTTTGCAAGAACTGGATGAAATATACGGTCGCTATATTGCGGTCCCCGCCAGCTGTTATCCACCGCAATGGCGGCCCGTCAAGCCTGGAGGGGCAGTATGAGTATATCTGTTGCCCAATTGTGGGTGGCGATGACCGAGGAGGCGCGAGCCTATGGTCGTAACGAGCCGGTGTTGGCGAGTTTCTATCATGCCAGTATTTTAAATCATGGCAGTTTTGCTGATGCTCTGAGTTTTCATATTGCCGCTAAGCTGGGTTGTGACTCGGTGCCAGCGATGCTACTTAGAGATGTGTTTGGCGAAGCCTTTGTCAGTGATAACTCGATTGTTCACGCTGCGGCTATGGATATTTGCGCCCATTATGATCGCGACCCGGCTTGTGATCACTACGGTATGCCATTTTTGTATTTTAAGGGTTTTCAGGCCATACAGGCCTACCGCATAGCCCATTACCTGTGGACACAGGGGCGTTTTTCACTGGCTTTATTTATACAAAATCGCATAACTACTATTTTTGATGTGGATATTCATCCCGCGGCAGTGATTGGCAGTGGCATTATGGTGGATCATGCTACCGGCTTAGTTATCGGTGAGACGGCGGTCGTTGGCAACAATGTTTCCATGTTGCACTCCGTTACGCTGGGCGGTTGTGGGAGCGGGCCAGGTTCGCGCCACCCTAAGATTTGCGACGGTGTGCTAATTAGCGCCGGTGCCAAGGTGTTGGGAAATATTGTGGTTGGCGAAGGTGCAAAAATTGCGGCGGGTAGTGTAGTGCTAAACGATGTGGCGCCGCGCTCCACGGTGGCAGGCGTACCGGCAAAAAGAGTGGGTCAATTGTCAGTAGAAATGCCTGCCCTGAATATGGATCAAAATATTGGTGAAGAACTTTAATGCCTGTTAAATTCGCAACTTGATAACTGTGTCAGATAAATAATTCTTGATTATGATATGTTTTGGGAATCTAAAATTTTACTGCCCGAACAAAAGGAGGTGCTCGTGAGCGTTAAGCTGTTGGATAATAAGGCGTTTTACGGATTCCGGGTGCGCAGAACCGTTGCGGGGAAATTGTATCAGGAATATTTCTCTCTAAAGGAAGCTGGCACTCGCCGGGAAGGCAAACAGATCACCGGAATAGAGAAGCAGGCTCGGGATCGCGATGCGGTTCTTGAGGCAGAGCAAGAGCGTTATTTGAATGCAACCAAGGAGGATCGCTGTTTTAAAAGCGACGGTACAGTTCGCGGTATCAGCTATCTGCTGAAAACTGAAAAGAGTGGCAATTTAACGCCGATATTCCAGGTTGGTGTTGCCTCAAAGCTCGAAAATAAAACCGTTTGCACCAGTTTTTCGCTAAATGCGCACGGCACCGAAGATGCTTGGAATAGAGCGGTTGATGCGTATACCAAGCATAAAAGTATTCGCAAAAATACCAAGCTGTATCAGCGCTTAAAAAGTGCCATGCCCAATGTTGGATAAGCCGTTGGGTGTATAGCAGACAATAAAAAAGGGGCCAACGGGCCCCTTTTTTATTGTTCGGTAGGAACTCAGCCTTTGTAGGCCGCCGCCGCTTTCATGACTTCGGCGCGGGCTTCTTCGCTACCTGCCCAGCCATCAATCTTAACCCACTTGCCTTTTTCCAAGTCTTTGTAGTTTTCAAAGAAGTGTTCGATCTGCTCGATTAGCAGCGCTGGCAAATCGGAAGGCTCTTTAACATCTTTGTACAGCACAGACAATTTGTCGTGGGGCACGGCCAACAGTTTGGCGTCTTTACCGGCTTCGTCACTCATGTTCAGAATGCCGATGGGGCGAGCGCGAATCACTGAGCCGGGCACAACTGGGTAAGGCGTGACAACCAATACGTCTAGGGCATCGCCGTCTTCAGAGAGAGTGTTGGGTATGTAACCGTAGTTGGCAGGGTAGAACATCGGCGTGGCCATGAAGCGGTCAACCATCAGTGCGTCGTAATCTTTGTCAATTTCGTATTTGATTGGGCTGCTGTTTGCCGGGATCTCGATTGCGACAAAAATGTCATTGGGTAGGTCTTTGCCAGCAGGAATCTGATTGTAGCTCATTAGGGGTTTCCATTGCAGATGGGGTTTGGGGTTGATAAAACTGCGCAGATTATAAACCCTGTGGCAGGCTTTTACCAAAGTTGGGAAAAGCCGCTTACAAAAGTGCGTAACCGGCAAGGGGGATAGTCGAGGTTTAACAGCGTGGCAGTGGCATGTCAGCAAGCTATTAAAGTTGTATTTGCACCAGCTCACCTTCGGTGCGAGCTTGATAGCAGGGGATGCTGACGGTGTCATCTTCTAGGCATTGACCGGCATCAAGACTGAAATGCTGCTTGTAGATGGGTGAGGTAACGACAAGCGTGCCTTTCAGGCTACCGATAATGCCGCGGGAGAGCACGTTGGCATTGCTGTATGGGTCTTTGTTGGCGAGGGCGTAGACTTTGTCGTCCACCCGAAATATGGCAACTTGGGTTTCGCCTACCAAGGCGGCGACGCCGGCATTAGGTAAAATATCGTCCAGACGGCAAACAGTTGTCCAAGACATGATGTAATCCTCTTCTAGTATTTATCGCCGCGCAGCTGGCTTGCTGCGCGCGAATATAACCGGTGTTTAGGCAATGGCGATTAAATCGACATCGGACATTTTTTCAGCATCGGTGGCGGGGCGAATCTGGCCGCGCTCCTCGATAAAAACAATGTCCTTGTCGCTTTTGTCGGCATTTACAAAGCTGCGGAATTGCTTGACCTTCTCTGGATTCACGATAGTGGTTTTCCACTCGCACTGGTAAGTCGAGACCACCGACTGCATCTCTTTTTCTAGCTCGGCACAGATGCCTAAGGAGTCCTCAATGACGACTTTACGAAGGTATTCTAGGCCGCCTTCCAAGTTCTCCATCCATACCGAGGTGCGCTGCAGGCGATCTGCGGTGCGCACATAGAACATCAGAAAGCGGTCGATATATTTGATCATGGTGTCGGTGTCGATGTCTGAGGCAAACAAGTCGGCGTGACGGGGTTTCATGCCGCCATTGCCACACAAGTAGAGATTCCAGCCTTTTTCGGTGGCGATCACGCCAACGTCCTTGCTTTGGGCCTCGGCACATTCACGGGTGCAGCCGGACACGGCCATTTTCAACTTATGGGGTGAGCGTAGTCCCTTGTAGCGGTTTTCCAGATCAATGGCCTGGCCAACACTGTCTTGCACACCGTAGCGGCACCATGATGAACCAACGCAGGATTTTACCGTGCGCAGCGACTTGCCGTAGGCATGGCCAGATTCAAAGCCGGCGTTAATCAGCTCTTGCCAAATTTTAGGTAGCTCGTCGAGGGTGGCGCCGAACAGATCAACGCGCTGGCCACCGGTAATTTTGGTGTAGAGATTGTATTTTTTGGCAACCTGGCCCACGGCGATCAGGCCGTCTGGCGTCACTTCGCCGCCAGCCATGCGCGGTACTACCGAGTAGGTACCGTTCTTTTGCATATTGGCTAGGAAGCGGTCGTTGGTATCCTGTAAGCCAGCGTGCTTAGTTTCGAGTATGTAGTCGTTCCAGCACGAGGCCATGATGGATGCCGCAGTGGGTTTACAGATTTCACAACCTTTGCCGCTGCCGTGTTTTTCCAATAGTTCGTCAAAAGATTTTATTTGGCCAACGCGAACCAAGTGATACATTTCCTGACGGGTATAAGGAAAGTGTTCGCAGAGGTCGGTGTTGACCTCGACACCCATTTTGGTGAGCTCAGCATTTAACACCTGACCGACCAAGGCGGTGCAACCGCCGCAGGTAGTGGCTGCCTTGGTGGATGCTTTGAGGTCGCCCACGGTCAGGGCGCCGTCTTGGACAGCAGCACAAAGATCACCCTTGCTGACGTTATTGCAGGAGCAGATCTGGGCGGCGTCGGGCAAGGCATCAACACCTAAGCCGACACCAGCGCTGCCGTCCAAGCTGGGTAAAATTAAGGCCTCGGGGTGTTCGGGTAGAGTAATTTTATTTAGAGCAAATTGCAGCAGGGTACCGTAGTCATTAGCTTCACCAATTAATACCGCACCGAGTAGGTGTTGGCCGTCATTGCTAACCACAATTTTTTTGTATACTTCGGTTTGTTCGTCGATAAAAGTATAGGATTTAGCGCCCGGGGTGCTGGCATGGGCATCGCCAATAGATGCCACATCAACGCCCATCAGCTTCAATTTGGTGCTCATGTCAGCGCCAATAAAGGCTTTTTCTTCAATGCCTCCCAAGACATG
>JBLHPB010000018.1:0-31032 GCA_047624025.1 Zhongshania sp. | reverse complement strand
GCATGGGCGACATTCTGTCACTGATTGATGAGGCAGAATCCAAGCTCGATAAAGACAAAGCCGAGAAATTGGCGAAGAAACTCAAAAAAGGTAAAAAATTCGACCTGGAAGATCTGCGTGATCAATTGCAGCAGATGCAAAATATGGGTGGTATGAAAGGTCTGCTCGACAAACTCCCGGGTATGGGCAATATGGCGCAGATGGCTCAAAGCCAGATGGATGGCAAAATGTTTACCCGCATGGAGGCGATTATTAACTCCATGACCCCGGCCGAGCGTCGCAACCCAGATCTGCTTAACGGCTCGCGTAAGCGCCGCATTACCGTGGGCTCGGGCACTGAAATTCAGGATTTGAACCGCTTGCTTAAGCAGCACAAGCAAATGGCTAAAATGATGAAAAAGATGGGTCAGAAGGGCGGAATGACTAATATGATGCGCGGCATGGGTGGTATGATGCCGCCCGGCGGAGGCGGCCGATTCCCAGGGATGTAATGGGGTTTGCCGCTGGCGGGTCTGCTGGTGGCGGAAAAATTGGGTTTAGTGTTTGATATTCATGGACTTTTTTTTCCGAGTGGGCTGGATTTTACGCCGTCTTCGCGGTGTTAAATTTGAGGCTGTTCGGGTAGAGAAGAAAAAGCGCGCTAAGTGTTTCATATATCACTTATATCCCTTATAATTCCGCGCCTTTATGGCTTCGGCCAGTAAATGCTTCGAATTTTTCGATAAGCAGGTGTGTATAGCCTGCCCAAATGCTAGGAAATGAAACAAGAATGGTCACTATTCGTTTGGCACGTGGCGGCTCTAAAAAGCGCCCATTTTATCATCTGACAGTTACTGACAGCCGCACTTCACGTGACGGTCGTTTTATTGAACGCGTCGGTTTCTTTAACCCTGTTGCTCGCGGTAATGAAGAGCGTCTGCGCATTGATACTGCACGGGTTGATCACTGGGTTTCTAAGGGCGCGCAGATGTCTGATCGCGTTGCGAAGTTGCTCAAAGACGTACCTGCTGCCGCTTAAATGACAGCATTTACTCCAGATAACCGCTTGGTTATAGCAAAGATATCAGCGGTTTATGGGGTGAAGGGTTGGCTGAAAATACACTCTTTCACTGATCCGATAAGCAACTTTTTAGGCTATAGCGATGTCTACTTTTGCCGTTCAGGAAAGTGGCAGCGCGCCGAGTTTGACGAGTGCCGGCCCCACGGCAAAGGCATTGTTGGACATTTAGTGGGCGTTGATGATCGCGATAGTGCCGCACGGTTCTGTGGTTTGGAGTTGGCAGTGTCAGCCGAGGTTTTACCTAGGCTGGGTGCGGATGAGTTTTACTGGCATCAGTTGATTGGTTTGAAGGTGAAAAGCCTTTTACCCTCTGGTGAAGAGTGTTTGCTGGGAGAGGTTGGTCATCTTCTGGAAACCGGTGCCAACGATGTACTTGTGGTAAAAAAATGCCAAGGCAGCATCGATGATAGGGAGCGTTTAATTCCCTATGTGCCGGGACAATTTATACGCGATATCAATCTGGAAACGGCGTTGATATTGGTAGACTGGGATCCCGAGTTCTAGTTATTCAGAGCAACGGGTATTAGTCTAAAAGAGGATTACATCTTGGAGATATCGGTGATCAGCCTGTTTCCGGAGATGTTTGCTGCGGTCAGCGACTACGGTGTGACCGGGCGTGCAGTTCAAAATGGTTTATTAAGTATCCAGTGTTGTAATCCACGTGATTTCACCACTGATCGTCATCAGACTGTGGATGATCGCCCCTACGGTGGCGGCCCCGGCATGGTGATGAAAACCGCACCTTTGCAGCAGGCTATTGCCGCCGCGAAGGCTTCGGTAGCGCCAGGTGCGACGGTAATTTACCTGTCGCCCCAGGGCAGACCCTTGGATCAGCAGGGTTTGCGGGAGTTGGCGGCAAGACCGTCGCTTGTGTTATTAGCGGGGCGATACGAAGGGGTGGATGAGCGCCTGATTGACAGCGATGTCGACGAAGAGTGGTCGATTGGCGATTATGTGCTTAGTGGTGGCGAGTTAGCCGCCATGGTTATGATAGACGGTGTGAGCCGTTTGCTGCCGGGTGTTTTAGGGCACCATTTGTCGGCCGAGCAAGACTCATTTACCGAAGGTTTGCTGGATTGTCCGCATTACACGCGGCCGGAGCACTACCGCGACAGGGCGGTGCCGGATGTGTTGTTAAGTGGTAATCATGAAGCGATAAGACGCTGGCGACTGAAGCAGTCACTGGGTCGAACGTGGTTGCGGCGCAGGGATTTACTGACAAAAGTAAAGCTGAGCGACGAACAAAATAAATTGCTGGCGGAGTTTATCCGCGAGCTTGATACTTAACTGACCGTCTAGCTGTGAAGCTATAAACATTTGAATTTAGGAGCATGCCATGAGCACCAACAAAATTATTGCCGAACTGGAAGCAGAGCAGTCCACCAAAGTACTGCCGGATTTCAGCCCCGGTGACACGGTTGTCGTTCAGGTGAAAGTTAAAGAGGGTGCTCGTGAGCGTTTACAGGCCTTTGAAGGTGTTGTAATCGGTATTCGTAGTCGCGCTCTTAACTCTGCCTTTACAGTACGTAAAATCTCACACGGTGTTGGTGTAGAGCGTACTTTCCAGACTTACAGCCCGCTGATTGACAGCATTGAAGTTAAGCGTCGTGGCGATGTGCGCCAGGCTAAGCTTTACTACCTCCGCGAGCTGAGCGGTCGTGCGGCACGTATTAAAGAAAAGTTGGGCAGCAAGGCCTAATCGGTTTTGATCTCCACCAAAAAGGCAGCCAATGGCTGCCTTTTTAGTTTTCAGATAGTGTAAAAGCAATAATTTAAGTTCATCTTGCCAGCGGTCAATAGTATGTTTGCCGAGGTAGCTCCAAGCAATCGCGTCATGGCTAGCTCCTTAGGTTGACTATGACTGTAAAAGGTCGTAAACGGCAGTATTTCACTTCATACCCTGCGCCATGTCTTTACCGTTCACTTGATAAATCATGGCGCGGACTTGCGAGTCGTGTAATTATTGCTTAGCCACAGTCATTTAAAAAGCGCGTAAATTTATACTCATGTGGGGCATGACGTCCCAGTGCAGCATGTATCATCCTTGGGGGTGAGCTAGTTGTGCTCGATGGGTTCTTGTTTTTAGTCAGTTAATTTTGCAGAGCATTTGGAGACCTTGTTTGAATAATTTGATGAAATTCCTTGCCCAGCGGATGAGCCGTATTGGACTTTGCGCAGTAGCGTTGTTTTCGATTGCTAGCCTTAGCAATGCTGCTGTGGTGGTCAACAAGGCTGCAGAGACCGCCATTCGCGCCAGCTTTAACGAAGTTCGTCCTGATTTACTTATTAACAAGGTTGAATCCACGGAGATCCCTGGTCTTTACCACGTCAGTATGCAAAGTGGATTGATTGTTTATGCCAGCGCCAATGGTAAGTATTTTATTGCCGGTGAGTTATTTGAAATCGGTGCCAAGGGCATAGAGAGTGTGGCCGAGAAAAAATTAATTCCCCAGCGTAAGGCTCTGTTAAGCCAGCTCAAGCGTGAAGATATGATTATTTTCAGTCCCAAGGGTGAAACCAAGGGCGCTATCTATGTGTTTACGGATGTGGATTGTGGTTATTGTCAAAAGCTTCATCAAGAGGTGCCGCAGTTGAACGCTGCAGGTATTGAAGTACGTTATCTGGCTTACCCCCGTTCCGGGGTGAATACTCCCACATATACCAAAATGCAGTCGGCTTGGTGTGCAGGTGATCGCAAGGCCGCCATGGATGCTCTAAAGACGGGTGGATTCATTCAGCCAAAAACCTGCGTTAATCCCGTTGCGGCGCAGTATCAACTGGGTATGGTTATGGGTGTAAATGGTACACCTGCCATTGTGCTTGAAGACGGTAGTTTGATTCCCGGCTACAAACCTTTTAATGAGCTTATACCGATAGCCTTGAGTAGTGAATAGCGAGAAAATAGTGGGGTAATTGCTGCCCTTAAAGCGCATCAAAGCCACGATTAAGTGCTATCGGCAAATAGTCGGCAACAATTTTTGGCGGCGGTACTCGATAGCGATTAAGCTCGTCCCAAGTCAGTAGAGAGTAATAATCCCGAATATTACGCACATAGCGGGCGGCTTCATCGCCCCGAGCGTAGCCATACTTGGTGTGTTTATACCATTTGGGTTGACGAAGTAGTGGCAGGTTTTTGCGTACATCGTTCCATAGGTTGGGGTTGCCACCGCGTTTCTCAGTGATAATTCTGGCGTCTTCAACGTGGCCGAGGCCAATATTGTAGGCGGCCAGTGCAAACCAGCTGCGGTCTGGTACCTCTATTGAGCTTGAGATTCGGCTAAGTAGCTTTTTAAAGTATCGAGCCCCGCCACGCAAGCTCTGCATTGGGTCTCGGCGGTTATCAACGTCTAGCTCTTTGGCTGTCGTGCGAGTGAGCATCATCATACCGCGAACGCCAGTAGGCGATCTTGCTTCTGGGTCCCAGTGTGATTCCTGGTAGCTGATGGCGGCAAGCAGTCGCCAGTCCAGATCGTATTCGATAGCGACTTGCTCAATAATACCTTTGACCTCAGGTAGGCGTTCTTCTTTCATCTGCAAAAATGTGTGAGTGCTGATAAAGCTTTGCCGTTCATTAAAGGTGAAATGGCGATCAATTAGTCGGGCCAATTTGCCATTTTTTCCCATTAGCGCGAAGAATTCGGCCATGGCCTTGATCAGCCCGGCGTTGGCCTGATCAGATTTTATGGCCCATGCTAATTTACGCGTTTTACCGGCGCTGAAGGCAATGCGAATGCTGGGATAAAAAGCTCGATTGGCATAAAACTCACTTGAATTGACAATAGTTGCATCAATTTCGCCATCAACCAGTTGTTCGAGAAGGTCGATTGTCTCTACGTCGCGACTTTCATTCCAGCTTAATTGCGGATGGGTTTGCTGTAGTTCGCGCATTAAACTGGCATGGGCGCTATTACTAATGATACTCATTTGCTTGCCAACGAGTTCGTCAACAGAGTTAAAAGCTTCGTTTACGTCTCGGTTGTAGATAAAAAACTGTTTTACGCTGAGGTAACTGGGGCCAAAGATTAGAGTCTGCTGGCGCTCTGCCGTGATACTGAGGCCGGCAGCGGCAATATCGGCTCGGCCTTCCTGCAGGCCATCAAACACTTCCTTCAGCGCGACCACCGGAATTATTTCTAGTTTTACGCCAAGATGGTCGGCAAAAGCTTTGACCAAATGGTATTCAAAACCCGCCGGTTTGCCCTGACTTTCGTGATATGTAGTGGCGCCATTGCGAGTTAGTACGCGCAATACGCCTTCGTCACGAATACCTTGCAGATTATCGCTAGGTTGGCTGCAGTGGCTAAAAAGGCCGGTAAAGAGCAGTGGCAGCAGGATATAAAGCAGTTTTCGAATGTTTTTTTGGCTTGCAGGCAAGTGTTTAGCTCCAGCGGATGACTGCTGAATTGTAGCGACTTACAAGTGATCGCACCATAAAGAGTATTTTGGATAAAAATTCGCTGATAAATCCTTTACAATGGCCGGCTTAAATCCATTCGATCAAGGTTGTCGCCCCGAATGCTAATTCTTCCTGGTGCTCCAGCGCTTTCAGATTTCCGTGTAGAAAAACTTATCGCCAGTTTGGCGGGGACTATACCCGGCCTACGCGGACTGAATGCTCAATTTATTCATTTGGTTGACAGTGCCGTGGCATTGGACGCTGAGTGCAGTGGTGTTCTTAGCCAGTTGCTGCAATATGGCCCTCGTGCTGAGGCAGTCAGCGAGCTGGGTCAGAGTTTTTTTGTGGTACCGCGCCCCGGTACGATTTCACCGTGGTCGAGTAAGGCCAGTGATATCGCCCGCAACTGCGGCCTAGATATGATCAGCCGCATCGAGCGCGGTGTCTTGTATCGTGTCGATACTGAGGTGGCCCTGAGTGATGAGCAGCGTGCTAGCTTATTGGCTGTTATTCACGACCGTATGGTGGAGTCTGTTCTGGCGAGCCCAGAAGAAGCTAGCATCCTGTTTAGTCGCCAAGCGCCAAAGCCAGTTCAAGCTGTTGATGTATTGGGCAATGGTCACTCTGCATTGCAAACGGCGAATACTGAATTGGGTTTAGCCCTAGCCGAGGATGAGATTGACTATCTTCTCAACAGCTTCGTGCAGCTGGGCCGCAACCCCAGCGATGTAGAGTTAATGATGTTTGCCCAAGCCAACTCAGAGCATTGTCGCCATAAGATATTTAATGCCAGCTGGACAATTGATGGTGAACCCCAGGCTCACTCTTTGTTTGGCATGATTAAGAATACTTTTGAGTTAGGTGGTGAAGACGTTCTTAGTGCCTATTCAGATAATGCCGCTGTGGTCAAAGGCCATCGCGCTGGTCGCTTTTACCCTGCCCCTGATAGTGCCGAATACGCCTACCATCAAGAACATATACATTTGTTGATGAAGGTGGAAACTCACAATCACCCCACCGCAATATCTCCGTTTTCCGGCGCAGGCACAGGCTCTGGTGGTGAAATTCGCGATGAGGGCGCAGTGGGTCGTGGTTCTAAACCCAAGGTTGGTTTAAGCGGCTTTAGTGTGTCCAATCTGCGAATTCCCGGTTATGAGCAGCCATGGGAAACAGACTATGGCAAGCCGAACCGTATGGTGACGGCTTTGGAGGTTATGCTGGAAGGACCCATTGGTGGTGCGGCTTTTAACAATGAGTTTGGCCGGCCCAATCTCTGTGGTTATTTTCGCAGCTTTGAAGAAAACGCCGTGGGCGCTAGTGGCGAAGAGCGACGCGGCTATCACAAGCCGATAATGATTGCCGGTGGCTATGGCAACGTCAAAGCCGAGCACGTTCTGAAGACTGAATTCCCCGCGGGCTATAAATTAGTTGCCCTTGGCGGGCCCGCGATGTTAATTGGCTTGGGTGGTGGTGCGGCCTCGTCCATGAGCAGTGGTTCGTCTAGCGAGGATCTAGATTTTGCCTCGGTACAGCGCCAAAACCCAGAAATGGAGCGCCGCTGTCAGGAAGTCATCGATCGCTGTTGGGCGATGGGCGAAGCTAACCCCATTGCTTTTATTCACGATGTTGGCGCCGGCGGTTTATCTAATGCCTTTCCTGAACTTGTCAAAGACGGTGGCTGCGGCGGTAATTTTGAACTGCGTAAAATACCTAATGACGAACCGGGTATGTCGCCATTGGAAATCTGGTGTAATGAATCCCAAGAACGCTATGTGATGGCGATTGCACCGCAAGACCTGGCTGTCTTTGAAAATATTTGTGCTCGCGAACGGGCCGCTTATGCAGTGGTTGGCGAGTCCACCGAAGATAAACGTCTTCGCGTTGGCGACACCTATTTCGACAATAATCCTGTCGATTTACCCATGTCGATTTTGTTTGGCAAGCCACCCAAAATGCATCGTGAGATTGAGCGTACCAAGGTCGATCGACCGAGCTTTAACGCTAATGATATTGATGTAAAGGACGCCTTGAATCGTCTGCTGGCGTTGCCAACTATTGCTAGTAAAAGCTTTTTAATAACCATTGGCGATCGCTCTATTACGGGCCAGGTGCATCGTGATCAGATGGTTGGCCCCTGGCAGGTACCGGTGGCGGACTGTGCGGTGACCACGGTTAGCTATGATTCCTATGCTGGCGAAGCCATGTCTATGGGGGAGCGAACGCCACTGGCCCTAATTGACGGTCCGGCTTCCGGACGTATGGCGGTGGCTGAGGCTATTACCAATATATCCGCCACTCGCATTGAAAAGCTCTCGGATATAAAGTTATCTGCCAACTGGATGTGCGCGGCAGGTTATCCCGGTGAAGACGAAGCCTTGTTCGATACCGTTAGGGCGGTAGGCATGGAGTTCTGTCCCGCGCTAGGTTTGACCATACCGGTGGGCAAGGACTCCATGTCCATGCGCACGACTTGGCGGGACGGCGAACAAGACAAAGCCATTACGGCGCCAATGTCGCTGATAATCAGTGCATTTAGTCCAGTCGTTGATGTTCGCAAAACTGTCACGCCGCAATTGCGCACAGATTTGGGTGATAATCGTCTATTATTGATCGATCTGGGTCAGGGCAAGCAGCGCTTAGGAGGATCTTGTTTGGCCCAGGTCTATGGTCAAGTGGGTAATTCGGCGCCGGATATTGATGATCCTGCGCTGCTAAAAGGCTTCTTTGATGCCATTCAGCAGCTCTTGGCCGACGATAAAATTATCGCCTATCACGACCGCTCTGATGGTGGCTTGGCGGTAACGCTACTGGAAATGGCCTTTGCTGGTCACTGCGGGATTAACGTTGATATTGACGCCCACGGCAGTGTGCAGGGAGCCTTATATACAGAGGAGGCCGGCGCAGTTATTCAGGTGCGAAGTGCAGATGCAGCTGCTGTGCAGGCGGTTTTTGCGGAGCAGGGCATCGCCCAATGTGTAGCAGATATTGGTTCAGCTCACAGCGGCAGCAATATTCAAATAAGTTTTGGAGCTGCCGAGGTTTTAAGTGACGACCGTCTCAAATTGCAGCGTCAGTGGCAGCAGGTTAGTTATCGGATGCAGGCCGCGCGGGATAATCCACAGTGTGCCGGGCAAGAATTTCAGGGCTTGACTGAGGAAGATCCTGGTTTAAGCAGCAAGCTGATCTTTGATGCCCAGGACAATATTGCCGCACCCTATATCAATAGTGGAGTTCGGCCACGTGTGGCGGTTCTGCGAGAGCAGGGTGTGAACGGTCAAATGGAAATGGCTGCGGCCTTCGATAAGGCCGGATTTACCGCGGTGGATGTTCACATGAGCGATATTCTCAGTGGCCGTGTGGATTTGCAGGATTTTAAAGGCTTGGCTGCCTGCGGTGGATTCTCCTATGGCGATGTGCTTGGCGCCGGTGAGGGCTGGGCAAAAACCATTTTGTTCAACTCCCGAGCTAGAGATGTTTTTGCAGCGTATTTTCAGCGCGGCGATACCTTTAGTCTGGGTGTGTGCAATGGCTGTCAGATGATGTCAAATTTACATTCATTAATTCCAGGTGCTGACTTTTGGCCGCGTTTTGTGCGCAATCGCTCAGAACAGTTTGAAGCGCGCTTCTCTTTACTTGAAATTCCACCTTCGCCCTCCATATTGCTAGCAGGTATGGCGGGTTCGCATTTGCCGGTGGCAATAGCTCACGGTGAGGGCCGAGCTGAATTTAGTGATCAACAACAGTTGCAAAATCTTCAGCAGGCTGGGAAGGTAGCGCTGCAATTTATTGATAATCAGTTAAAAGTTACTGAACAATACCCAGCCAACCCCAATGGTTCGCCCTTTGGTATCGCCGGTGCCAGCAGCGCCGATGGTAGGGTTACCATAATGATGCCCCATCCGGAGCGCGTATTCCGCACCGTTCAGAACTCTTGGGTGGCGGATGCTAGCGTTGAGGACAGTGGCTGGATGCGACTGTTCCGCAATGCGCGGGTATGGGTGAATTAAATACAGGCGGCACTTTAGTGTGCCGTTATTTTTTATTGATACAGGGCCTTGTGCCTGTCGTTAATCGGATGCCGTTCTTGAGGCGGTTTTGGTGATAATACAATGTTAAATAAATACCCACTCTGGAAAAATCTGCTGATTGTGGCAGTGCTGGGGATAGGTTTGCTGTATGCGATGCCGAATTTATACCGTGCGGATCCTGCGCTGCAGATCTCCGGGGCCAGCAGCGGGATGGAAATTGATCAGGCGCTGATGACCCGTTTGTCCACTGCTTTGGATGCCGGCAGCATTGAACATTTTGGTGAGAAAGCCAATGACACCGGCAAGAGCGGTTTGATTCGTCTCTACGATGCTGACATGCAGTTGCGCGCTCAGCGAGTGGTGCAGCGGGCATTGGGCGATGGCTATATTGTGGCCTTGAATCTGGCGTCAAACACGCCGCTGTGGCTGAGTAATTTGGGCGCCCAGGCAATGAAGTTGGGCTTGGACTTGAGCGGTGGCGTGCATTTTCTGCTGGAAGTGGATACTGATTCGGCGATCGCTACCCGTTTAGAGCACTACACTTCGGGAATTAAAAAGAAATTACGAGCAGAGCGTATTCGCGGCTTCATCAGCCTAGATGACAGTGGCGTCATAACGGGTAAATTCGCCTCTGAAGAGTTACGAGATTCAGCTCTAAGTCTGGTCCGCAAAGAGTTTACTGAACTCACCGGTGAGCGTCTTGAGGCAGTCGGCGACGATAGCGCCTTCTATTTACGTGCGACTATTGGTGAGGCCAAGCGCAAAGAAATTGAAGACTACGCGGTGGGTCAAAACCTGACTACATTGCGCAATCGCGTCAATGAATTGGGCGTTTCTGAGCCCTTGGTGCAACGCCAAGGCCGTAATCGGATTGTGGTGGAATTGCCGGGTATTCAGGATACCGCTGAGGCTAAACGTATTCTGGGTAAGACTGCTAATTTGGACTTCCGTTTGGAAGCCCGTTATGACGCGCCTATATCTGATCGTGAGCAATTTGAATTTCGCAACCCCGGTCCGGGTGAGCCCAGTGCCTGGCTTGAGCGCGATGTGGTCATTACCGGTGAGCGTGTTGCAAATGCCCAGGCCAGTTTTGATCAAAACGGCATGCCCCAAGTCAGTATTACCCTTGATGGTGAGGGTGGTACGTTGATGCACCGCATGACTCGACACAATATCAATCGTCGTTTGGGGGTGTTGTTTATCGAACGAAAAAGTCGCACCACCTATGCTATTGATGAGAATGGCCAAGAGCAAATCACCAAAATCCCTTACGATGAGAAAAGAATCATCAGCCTAGCCACTATTAAGGATGCATTGGGTGTGCAGTTCCGCATTACCGGACTGGATGCTCCGGGCGAAGCGGCCGAGCTTTCTCTATTGTTGCGAGCCGGTGCTCTGGCCGCGCCGATAGACTTTGTCGAAGAGCGCACAGTGGGGCCATCGCTGGGAGCTGAAAATATCGCCAATGGTCTGAATGCCGTGAAAATTGGCCTGGGTTTAGTGGCTTTGTTTATGGTGGTTTACTATCGGGTGTTCGGGATGATTGCGGTGACCGCGCTGGGCTTTAATATTGTCTTGCTCACGGCCTGCATGTCGCTATTGGGTGCCACCCTGACCCTGCCAGGTATTGCCGGTATTGTGTTAACGGTGGGCATGGCAGTAGATGCCAATGTGCTTATTTTCTCGCGAATACGTGAAGAGCTTAAAGCGGGCTCGTCTATACAAAGTGCGATTGAGAATGGCTATGGCCGCGCCTTCGTCACCATTATGGATTCAAATATCACTACCTTACTGGTTGCTGTGATCTTGTACGCGGTGGGTACTGGGCCGGTGCGAGGATTTGCGGTCACCCTGTCGCTGGGTATCATTACCTCGATGTTCACTGCAATTATGGGTACTCGAGCTATCGTAAATATTATTTACGGCGGTCGTCGCGTCACTAAGCTGGCGATCTAGGAGAAATACATGGCTGAGAATACAAAAATTATTAATTTTATGGGTTTGCGTCGAATCGCGAGCATCTTGTCGCTGACGTTGATGCTGGCCTCAGTGGCTGTGCTAGCGGTTAAAGGCTTGAGTTTTGGATTGGATTTCACCGGCGGTACTCTCATCGAGGTGATTTACGATGAGCCCGTGCCGCTTTCAACGGTTCGCACTGACTTGAGTGCGGCGGGTTACCAAAATACTGTGGTAGTGAATTTTGGGTCTGACACGGATGTACTGGTGCGCATGCCGGAGGGTATGAGTCCGACGCTGGGTGAAGAAGTTTTAGCGGTATTAAAAGCGGGAACGACAGGTGATATTGAGCTTCGTCGTATCGAGTTTGTTGGCCCCCAAGTGGGCGAGGAGCTTCGTGAGCAGGGCGGCTTGGCGGTGCTGCTGGCTCTGGTAGTGGTATTGATTTATGTTGCCATGCGCTTTCAAATTAAATTTGCCGTGGGCGCCGTGGCAGCTCTTGGTCACGATGTGCTTATAACCCTAGGTGTGTTTGCGTTGGTGGGTTGGGATTTCGATCTTACCGTGCTGGCCGCTGTTCTGGCAGTGATCGGTTATTCCCTGAATGACTCCATCGTGGTGGCGGATCGGATTCGTGAAAACCTGCGCAAATTACGAAAACACGATGCGGTTGAAGTAATTAATATTTCCTTGACCGAAACTCTGGATCGTACCCTGGTCACTTCCGGCACCACTTTGTTGGTATTGTTGGCGCTAGCCTTTGTAGGCGGTGAAATGATTCACAGCTTTGCCTTGGCGCTGCTGATTGGTATCGGTGTGGGTACGTATTCGTCGGTCTATATTGTGGCCAACTTGCTGGTATCAATGAAGATCAGTCAGGAAGACTTGATTGTGCAGGAGAAGGAAGGCGCAGAGTTTGATGATCTACCTTAAGTGAGTCGCAGAGCTGGGGTCGGAATCTCTAACGCCAGCTTGGTGCCAGGCCTTATCTAAAGACGAGTAGCTTGAGTTGCTTAAAAGATAATATCGAGCCGTGCGCAGTAGTGGGGTGTCGGTCGTCGGACGCCTGGCAACAGGCGTCCGAGCAAGTTCTTTAGCGAATACTTTCCAGATGCGGCCTTACCGCCTGCAATAATCCTTTTAAACATTTTGGATTGGCTGCAACAATATTACCACTCTCAAAGTAATTGCCACCACCACTGAAATCACTGACTAAGCCGCCAGCTTCTCTCACCAGTAAGATACCTGCAGCAATATCCCATTTACTCAGACCAATTTCCCAAAAACCATCCAGACGACCGGCGGCAACGTAGGCTAAATCGAGCGAGGCTGCGCCAGCGCGACGTACCCCGGCTGATTCTTTGGCAACGGCCTCCACGCTTTTCATAAAGGCGGGGATATGTTGTTCGCCATGACCTTTAAAAGGTATGCCGGTGCCGATCAGGGCGCCTTCCAGGCTGGTATTCATGGTTACCCGCACTCGGCGACCATTCAGCTGCGCGCCACGGCCACGGCTGGCGGTGAATTCCTCGCGGCGGATCGGGTCAAATACCACCGCGTGCTCAATCTGACCCTGATAGAGGCAAGCAATTGAAATAGCGAAGTGGGGGATGCCGCGAACGAAGTTTGTGGTGCCATCGATAGGATCGATAATCCATTGGTAATCACTGTCAACTTTGCCGGATACACCGGATTCCTCACCCAGAAAGCTGTGCTCGGGATAGGCTTTTTGCAGATGGTAGATGATTTCCTGTTCGGCTTTACGATCGATTTCAGTGACGAAATTGTTCTCGCCTTTCATGTCAATCTGGACGCGGTCTAGTTGTTCGGTGGCGCGCGCAATGATGTCACCGGCTTTACGGGCGGCGCGCAATGCGATATTCAGCATGGGTTGCATAGTACTAAGGCCTTGAATGTGCAAGCAATTGGACGCGCATTATATCAGAGACTGCGCGCCCTACAGAGACCTAATTTAATTGTTTCGCTATGGCCTTCCTGTTAGACTGATCTCCCATCTCACGGGGGCAAAGAAGCACCGCTTTTTCGGGCCCTTTATCTAATCGTTTTATCAAAAAGGCATGACATGGCGCGTTTTATATTCGTCACCGGCGGTGTTGTTTCGTCCTTGGGTAAGGGCATAGCTTCAGCATCACTAGGTGCAATTCTTGAGGCGCGTGGACTAAAAGTCACGATGCTCAAACTGGATCCCTATATTAATGTGGATCCCGGTACCATGAGTCCGTTTCAGCACGGCGAAGTTTTTGTCACCGAAGACGGTGCAGAAACAGACCTTGATCTTGGTCATTACGAGCGCTTTATTAGAGCCAAAATGGCCAAGGGTAATAATTTTACCGCCGGACGGGTATACGAAACCGTATTGCGCAAAGAGCGTCGAGGTGACTATTTGGGTGGAACTGTTCAGGTTATCCCTCATATTACCGA
This sequence comes from Zhongshania sp., assembly GCA_047624025.1. Taxonomy (GTDB): domain Bacteria; phylum Pseudomonadota; class Gammaproteobacteria; order Pseudomonadales; family Spongiibacteraceae; genus Spongiibacter. Next base: position 17,150 of record JBLHPB010000018.1, on the reverse strand, counting down.
TGAAATTAAACGCAGGGTCTTGGCCGGTGCGGGTGATGCCGATATTGCCATTGTTGAAATTGGCGGTACGGTGGGTGACATTGAAGGCCTGCCGTTCTTCGAAGCCGCTCGTCAGCTGAAAGTTGAGTTAGGCGCTAAACGCGCTATGCTTATGCACTTAACTCTGGTGCCATATATTGCCACGGCGGGTGAGACCAAAACTAAGCCAACCCAGCACTCGGTTAAAGAGCTGCGCTCCATAGGTTTGCAACCTGATATTTTGCTGTGTCGTTCAGATCATGAAATTGATCAAAGCAGCCGCCATAAAATTGCCCTGTTCACCAATGTGGAATCTCGAGCGGTTATTCCTTTGCGCGATGTGGACTCCATTTACCGTATTCCCTTACTACTTGCTGCCGAAGGTCTTGATGAATTAGTCGTTGAGCGCTTTGGCTTGGATTGTCCTCCGGCTGATCTTTCCGAATGGGAAACAGTCATTGAAGGCGATCTCCATCAGGATCAAACCGTCACCATTGCAATGGTCGGTAAGTATATGGAGCTGTTGGATGCCTATAAGTCTCTGAACGAAGCCCTTAAGCATGCGGGTATTCACAGTCGGACCAAGGTTCAGATGCGTTATATCGATTCTGAAAGCATTGAGAAGGACGGCCTAGGCATACTAGATGGAGTCGACGGTATATTGGTTCCCGGTGGCTTTGGCAATCGTGGTGTCGAAGGTAAGATTCTTACCGTGCAATATGCCCGCGAAAACAAAATCCCATATCTAGGTATTTGTCTAGGTATGCAGGTTGCGGTGATTGAGTTTGCCCGTAATGTACTGGGTATTAGTGGCGCTAATAGCACTGAATTTGACGATAAATGTACCGACCCAGTGATTGGCTTGATTACCGAGTGGGTCACTGCCGAAGGTGCTGTGGAGCAGCGTGATAAGGATACTGATCTGGGCGGCAGTATGCGCTTGGGTGCTCAGGAGTGTCATCTTGTGCCGGGCTCAGCGGTAAGTGGCGTGTACAGTAGTGAGTTGATTACCGAACGCCATCGTCATCGCTATGAAGTGAACAATAAATACGTTGCTGATATGCAGGAAAAAGGCTTAAAAGTAGGCGGCTGGTCTGCAGATAAGAGTTTGGTGGAAGTGGTCGAGATATCTAGCCACCCTTGGTTTATAGCCTGCCAATTTCATCCGGAATTTACGTCCACACCACGAGATGGTCACCCTCTGTTTAGTGGTTTTGTTAAAGCAGCGATTGATCACAGCATCTCTTAAGGCATGCGTGTCCAGCAGCGAAATTAAGGAATTTGGCTATGCAAGATAAAGTAATCGATGTTGCCGGTATCGATGTGGCAAATAATAAGCCGTTTGTGCTTTTTGGCGGTATGAATGTCTTAGAGTCTCGCGATTTGGCCATGCAGGTTGCCGAACACTATGTCGAGATTTGCGCCAAGCTGGGTATTCCCTATGTGTTCAAGGCGTCTTTTGATAAAGCCAATCGCTCTTCGGTGCATTCTTATCGTGGGCCAGGCATGGATGAAGGCCTGAAGATTTTTCAGGAAATTAAGCAGACTTTTAACATCCCAGTGATTACTGATGTCCATGAGATTTACCAGGCTGCGCCAGTGGCTGAGGTTTGTGATGTGATTCAGTTGCCGGCTTTTTTAGCCAGACAAACTGATCTTGTTGCGGCAATGGCGGCCACCAATGCAGTAATCAATATAAAAAAACCGCAATTTTTAAGCCCCGCACAGATGAAAAATATAGTTGATAAGTTTGCCGAGTGTGGCAATGAAAAAATCATGTTGTGCGAGCGTGGCAGTAACTTTGGCTACGACAATTTAGTTGTCGATATGCTCGGCTTTAAAATTATGCGCGATGTCAGTGGCGGTGCTCCGCTGATTTTTGATGTTACCCACGCCCTGCAATGTCGCGACCCTATGGGCGCAGCCTCTGGTGGCCGCCGCAATCAGGTGGCTGAACTTGGCCGTGCCGGAATGGCCCTGGGTATTGCCGGATTGTTTTTAGAGGCACACCCTGATCCTGATCGCGCCAAATGCGACGGACCTAGTGCGCTAGCTTTAGCGTCTCTTGAGGGCTTTTTAGGTCATATGAAAGCAGTTGATGAGGTGGTGAAATCACTGCCGACGCTGGACATCCAATAACGAATTTATTTTTGAATTGACGGAGAAACATGACATGGCAGAGATTGTCGATGTAAAAGCATTTGAGATTTTGGATTCACGGGGTAACCCTACTGTAGAAGCTGATGTGGTATTGGCATCAGGTGCAGTGGGTAGCGCCTGTGCTCCCTCAGGTGCATCGACAGGTTCCCGCGAAGCCCTTGAGCTGCGTGATGGCGATCCTAAGCGCTATTTGGGCAAGGGCGTTCTAAAAGCTGTGGCCAATATCAATACTACTATTCGTGATCTATTGATCGGTATGGATGCAGAAGATCAGCGCGCTTTAGACAATGCCATGATTGCCGCAGATGGCACCGAAACAAAATCCAACTTGGGTGCCAATGCTATTTTGGCGGTGTCACTGGCTGCGGCAAAAGCGGTTGCGATTGAAAAGGGCATTCCTCTTTATCAGCGCATCGCGCAGATCAATGGCACTGAAGGCCAGTACACCATGCCGGTGCCGATGATGAATATCATCAATGGTGGTGAGCACGCGGATAATAATGTCGATATCCAAGAGTTTATGATTCAGCCGGTCGGCGCGGGTACCTTTGCTGAGGCTCTGCGTCAGGGCGCGGAAATTTTCCACGCGCTGAAAAAAGTACTGGTGGCTCGTGGTCTAAATACCGCAGTGGGCGATGAGGGTGGCTTTGCCCCTAATTTGCCATCCAATGAAGCGGCGCTGGAAGCCATTGCCGAAGCAGTCGCCAATGCCGGTTATAAATTGGGCACGGATATTACCTTGGCTTTGGATTGCGCTTCTTCTGAATTTTACAAGGACGGCAAATACAATCTAAGTGGTGAAGGCAAAGTATACGACGCTGAAGGCTTTGCTGCCTACCTCGATGAACTGAGCCAGAAATACCCTATTATTTCCATTGAAGACGGCATGGATGAAAGTGATTGGGACGGCTGGGAAACCTTGACCCGTAGAATTGGCGATCGCGTGCAATTAGTGGGTGACGACCTGTTTGTCACCAATACTAAAATTCTGAAACGCGGTATTGATAATAAAATTGCCAATTCAATCTTGATTAAATTTAATCAGATTGGTTCGCTGACCGAGACGCTCGATGCGATAAAGATGGCCAAGGATGCGGGTTATACCGCGGTGATTTCACATCGTTCGGGCGAAACCGAAGATACCACCATTGCCGATTTAGCGGTGGCTACGTCGGCGGGGCAGATAAAAACTGGTTCGCTGTGTCGCTCTGACCGGGTCGCAAAGTACAATCGTCTACTACGTATAGAGACAGAACTGGGTGCAGCGTATCGGGGCCGCGACGAATTTCGCATTTGATGAAAATTAGGCAGCTGCGGCTGCCCTTATCCATTCTGAGCTTGGTATACGTGTGAATACAATGGTGTTGGCGGATACTTTAGTGATTAGCATCGTGGCGATAGAGTTCGCCAAGGCGGCGATATGACTCGTCGGAGGCTTTCACTTCTTCTCTTAGTGATGCTGTTATTGCTGCAGTTCCGATTGTGGACAGGCCCCGGTAGCTGGGAGCAGATCGTCAGCTTGCGACGTGATATCACTGAGCAGAAAAAAGTGAATAGCGATTTGATGCAGCGTAATAAGCGGCTCTATGGCGAAGTGCGAAGCCTGAAAGACGATCTTGACAGTATTGAAGAACGGGCTCGAAATGATATGGGTCTGATTAAAAGTGATGAAACTTTTTACCTCATAGTTAACGAAGAATAAAATTTTTTATGCAAAACAGGTCAACACGGTGACAGATAAACCCCGCGTGTGGGCGGTTATTCCCGCTGCCGGACTGGGTAGTCGATTTGCTGCCGAACGACCTAAGCAGTATGTGTCTATTGCCGGTAAAACAATCCTTGAACACAGTTTGGCGGCTATTTTGCGCAGCCCTGCGGTTTGCGAAGTAATTGTTGCCCTTCATCCTGACGATGACTATTTCAATTCATTAAGCTACGCCAATGACACTCGAGTACGTCGTGTCGATGGCGGTAGCGAACGCGCTGAATCGGTTGCGCTTGCTCTGGATTGTCTCCGTCAGGCGTCTGAGCAAGACTGGGTGCTGGTCCATGATGCAGCGCGGCCCTGTGTGAGTGATGCGGATATTCAAAATTTAGTAGACCTTGGCTGCCGGCATGCTGTGGGTGCGATATTGGTGGCACCGGTGGTGGATACCATCAAATCGCGTCAGTCGGATGAAAGTAGCTTGGTGACAGTTGACCGCAATCATTTGTGGCGGGCTTTAACACCACAATTATTCCGCGTAGGTGAATTGCGTGCCGCCCTGAAATTTTGCAGTGACAATCATTTGCCGGTGACAGATGAAGCTTCCGCCATGGAGCAATGCGGATATTATCCCTTGCTGGTAGATTCAAACCCACGCAATATTAAAATCACCTACCCTGATGACCTGTTGATTGCAGCAGTATTTTTGGCTGGAGAAAATTCATGAGTGGAGTTCGAATAGGTCACGGTTACGATGTTCATCGTCTTATTGAAGGGCAGGGTATAGTCCTGTGTGGGGTAAATATTCCCTGTCGGTACAGTTTACTTGCCCACTCTGATGGCGATGTGGCGTTGCATGCACTCTGTGATGCCTTATTGGGCGCACTGGCATTGGGTGATATAGGCAAACATTTTCCCGATACGGATGAGAAATATCAAGATGCCGACAGTCTTATCTTATTGACCCACTGCTATCAGTTGGTTTGTGCTCAAGGTTATCGATTGGGCAATGCCGATTTAACAATTGCCGCGCAAACGCCTCGCTTGGCCACACATATAGAGGCCATGCGTTGTGCTATTGCCAGCTGTTTAAAGCTAAATGTATCGAAAATCAGTGTAAAGGCAACCACCACTGAAAAGCTTGGTTTTGTCGGCCGTTGTGAGGGTATTGCTGTGGATGCCGTAGTTTTGTTGGAGCGTCTTGATGCTTCCTGACTGGCCGCGAGCGCAAGGACAACCGCTGTGCAAAGGGGTGTTAAAAGCGCGCCCCGAAGATTTTGTGGTGGAAGAAGTTTTTGACCTTGAGTTCAGTGACGATGGTGAATTCGATTGGCTGTGGATTGAGAAATGCGGTGATAATACCGAGTTTGTTGCCAAGCAGTTACTGCGTATTGCCGGTGTCCAGCCCAAGGCCGTGACTTATTCTGGTCAGAAAGATCGCCATGCGGTGACTCGGCAGTGGTTTTGTATTCATCAGCCGGGCAAGCAGCGCCGTGAATGGCAAGCTCCTCATGATGCCAATTGGACTATTTTACGCCAGGGCCGTCACCGCCAAAAGTTACGTTTGGGTAGCCACCGCCAAAATCGCTTTATTATTACCCTGAGTGATCTGGAGGGTGATATCGACGTGCTTGATCAGCGTTTGCATAGTGCTGCTGCAGGTATACCAAATTATTTTGGCGAGCAACGCTTTGGTTACCAAGGTGGTAATATTAGTGCTTGCCAGCAGTGGTTTGCCGGCGCGCTAACGCCAGGCCGTTTTGATCGCGGCATGTATTTATCTTCGGCACGCTCGCTATTGTTCAATGAGGTTTTAGCTACCCGGATTGCTGCGGGTAATTGGCAGTCGGGGTTGGAGGGTGAGTTATTTGCACTTCGCGACAGCGGCAGTGTTTTTAGCGCCGAGCTAGATGCGGGTATTTTTGCTCGCTTGCAAAGCGGTGATATTCATCCCACTGGGCCACTCTTCGGTAAAGCTGGTCGCTTGGCGGTTAGCGGCACGGTCGATGAATTGGAAACTGGGGTGTTTGTCGGTCATCAAGATCTTTGCGCAGGGCTAGAGGCTAATGATTTAGCGATGGAGCGCCGAGCTCTGCGAGTGATACCACAGGGGCTGGAATGGCAATTTGCAGGTAATAAGTCCCTGCAGTTGGCATTTTCCCTACCAAGGGGCTGTTTCGCTACAGCGCTTGTGCGAGAATTAATCTGCTACTAGGGCCACTAAGGCCCTGCATACTCGCTTTAAATGAGATGATACGAGTGACAATCATAAATCTAAAAGGTATTGGCATGACGTCCCAACGGACGCGTGATCGAATGATCGAGCGTTTGGTTGAGCAAGGTATCGGCAATAAAGCGGTGCTTAATATTATTCGTGGTACACCACGGCATATTTTCTTAGATGAAGCCCTGTCTCACCGTGCTTACGAAGACAGCTCCTTGCCTATCGGTTTTCAGCAAACTTTGTCACGGCCCTATATTGTTGCCCGCATGACCGAATTGCTTCTTGCTAATGGCCCCAGAGAAAGGGTGTTGGAAGTTGGAACGGGGTCAGGCTATCAAACTGCGATTCTAGCGCAGATGGTGGCGCGGGTGTTTAGTGTGGAGCGGATTCGTCCCTTGCAGGAAAAAGCCCGTCATCGTTTACGCCAATTGGGTTTGCATAATGTCCATTTGCGTCATGCTGACGGCGGTATGGGGTGGAAAGATCGTGGTCCATTCGATGCCATCTTGTCTGCTGCGGCCCCCGCTGAAGTTCCTCAGGACTTACTGGACCAATTGGCTATCGGTGGTCGATTGGTTATTCCGGTTGGGCCACAGGGCAAACAGCAAAGTCTTTATGTTTATGATAAAACCGAAGACGGTATTGAAGAGCAAATGATTGAACCGGTTTTATTTGTTCCGCTGGTAGCTGGGGTATTGTCTTGAATCATTATCCTGGGAAGTTAAATGAAGGGATTTAAGCCCGCGGTTTTTATCCGTGGTATTGCCATGGGAGCCGCCGATATTGTTCCTGGCGTCTCTGGCGGCACCATTGCTTTCATCACCGGAATTTACGATGAGCTAATCGAAAGCTTGAAGTCCTGTAATGTTCAGGCGCTACGCTTGCTCTTCCAGTCGGGTCCAATTGCTTTCTGGAAACATATTAACGGTGTGTTTCTGCTAAGTTTGATGCTGGGGATTGTGACTAGCGTGCTGTCACTAGCCCGGGCTATTTCCTATGTCCTACATCATTATCCACTACCGTTGGCCGCATTGTTTTCTGGTTTAATCCTAGCCTCTGCGCTGATTGTGTATCGACAGATTCCCAATGCCTCTCGGCAGATAGCCTGGCTCTTGTTTGGCGTCGCTTTCGCGCTGCTGATTGGCGACATACGTCCGGCTGAAATCAGCGCTACACCGCTTAATTTGTTTTTATCTGGTGCGCTGGCAATTTGTGCGATGATTTTACCCGGGATATCCGGCAGTTTTATCTTGTTACTACTTGGTATGTACCAGCCCGTGATCGATGCCATCAAAAGTGCTGATATTGTAGCCATGCTTTACTTTGTTGGCGGCTGTGGCTTTGGCTTAATATTATTTGTGCGATTGCTGTCCTGGTTGATGCATTCTCATCGACCTACCTTGCTGGCTAGCTTGACGGGGATATTGTTAGGGTCATTGAGTATTATTTGGCCTTGGAAGTTGGACGCTAATAGCCAACTACTAAGTGAGTCTTTGGCGCCGGGCTGGCAAAATGTGACGCCATGGACTTATTCGCAATTTGCAGACTCTCAGCTGTATTTGGCATTGCTTTTAGCGGCTGTCGGCATCGTTTTGGTTGGCTTTATTGAATGGGTTGCCACTAAATACAATCATTTCTAAGACTATTTTTTTCTATAGAGGCCCTTTTAAAGCTCTTTATGTTCTAGCTATGTGATTTCGCGCATGTTTTTTGGGCCTTTTAAGGTTGACATATGATCTGGTCGGGATATTTTGGGAGTCATTAAAGGCTAATGCTTGTTGATACCTGTGCGGTAATTATATGAACATGGCGAAGTTTTTGTTTAGCTCGTTATTATTGCTGACATGCTTGTCGGCCTGTTCGACAAATGGCAATTACGCGCCAATTTCTGATCGTTATAACCCATCTGAAAAAGCGCCTCCTTATTATATTGTTAGTGCTGGGGATACTCTTTTTTCCATTGCCTGGCGTTATGGCTTCGATGCTCAAGGGTTAGCAACTGCTAACCTAATTTCTAGGCCATATACAATTTACCCAGGGCAGGCAATCATACTGCAAGAAAGTAGTAAGCCACTTGTTGCTCAAGCCTCGATGCCTAATCCCGCCGTTAAAGCCAGTGTTAAAAACAGCGTTCGCGTCAAGAGTTCCCGTAAACCCCAAGCCCATGCCAGACCGCCGCTTGTTGAAAAAAAGCGGATCGACAGTCGTTCAGAGAGTTGGCGGTGGCCCTTGGAAGGCGCCGTTGTTCGCGCTTTTGTGGCCAGTGGGCAAGCACATAAGGGTATTGATATAAAAGGTGAAATGGGAGAGCCTGTACACGCATCCAAGAGTGGCGAGGTGGTTTACGCTGGAAATGGATTGGTTGGTTACGGCAATTTACTTATTTTGAAACACTCTGAAATGTATTTAAGTGCCTATGGTCATAATCGACGTTTATTGGTTAAAGAGGGGGATAAGGTTAAATCCGGAGATGTTATTGCGGAGTTGGGAGATAGCGGTACATATTCGGCGAAATTACATTTTGAAGTGCGAGTAAATGGCAAGCCAGTTGACCCACTAACGCTGCTTCCTGGGCATGGAAAGTCCATAAGATAGTAAGGATGCTGTTGAAGCATGATAAGTCGAGCAATAACAAACGCGACAAGGATTCGACGATGCGGATATTTGAAGAAAGTTCTAGTCATTCAGGATCGAATGAGATTTTAGTCAATAATTCAGAGCGTTCAGATTTAAATGAAGATCAGGGGAGCCCTCCTAAAGAGAAGAAAATCGGTCGTTCTAGGCGTCAGAGCAGTGACCTAGATGCCACCCAACTCTATCTCAGTGAAATTGGTTTCTCACCGTTGCTCAATGCTGAGGAAGAGGTTTATTTCTCGCGGCTTGCTCGTAAAGGCGATGAGGCTGGTCGTAAGCGGATGATAGAGAGTAATCTCCGCTTAGTGGTAAAGATCTCCCGTCGCTACTTAAATCGTGGTTTGAGCCTGCTGGATCTAGTGGAAGAGGGCAATCTTGGATTAATTCGTGCGGTGGAAAAGTTTGATCCCGAGCTCGGCTTTCGTTTTTCCACTTATGCAACTTGGTGGATTAGACAAACCATAGAGCGGGGGATAATGAATCAAACCCGAACCATTCGCCTGCCCATTCACGTCGTCAAAGAATTAAATACTTACCTGCGCGCTGAGCGTGAGCTCAGTCAGAAGTTGGATCATATGCCTTCACCGGAAGAAGTAGCGGTGGCTCTGGACCGCACAGTGGCAGATGCCAAACGCCTGTGTGGTTTAAAAGATCGAGTTGGCTCGGTTGATGTTCCGGTGGCGCAAGATTCAGAGCAAGTATTGCTTGATACCATTGCGGATACTCAGGCTTTGAACCCCAGTGATATTCTTCAAAGTCAAGATCTAAGTAAGAGTATTGATAACTGGTTGGGTGAGCTAAGTGACAAGCAGCGTGAGGTTGTGGTGCGTCGATTTGGCTTGCGTGGTCATGAACCGGCAACGCTGGAGGAAGTGGGGCGTGAGATTGGTTTAACCCGTGAGCGAGTTAGACAGATTCAGGTTGAGGCCTTGAAGAGTATGCGGGTATTGTTTGAAAGTAATGGTCTGAGTGCTGCCTCGTTGTTTTCTAGCTCAGCTGATTGAGGTTTAACGTAGACGGAAAAAACCCGCGTAAGCGGGTTTTTTTTACAGCTGATTTAGCGTTCCAGGTATTGCAGCTTATTGGGCTTATTTGCCCAATCCTCAGCATCTGCTGGTGGTGTCTTCATTTCAGTAATATTGGGCCATACTTCGGAGAGCTCGGCATTGAGCTCAAGGAAAACCTGCTGGTCTTCAGGCAGCTCATCTTCAGAGAAAATGGCATTTACCGGGCATTCTGGTTCGCACAGCGCGCAGTCAATGCATTCGTCTGGGTGTATAACCAGGAAATTCGGGCCTTCGTAAAAACAGTCTACCGGGCAAACTTCCACACAGTCTGTGTGTTTGCACTTAATGCAATCTTCGCCTACAACAAAAGTCATCTTGGTCAGCCCCTTTTAAATCCTGGCTATGGTTGGTAATTCGCAGAGCGGCGTATTGTAACACCACAAAAAAATATGGGTATAGCCTTAGTCTTAACAATAATTTAACTGTGGCAAATCGTTTTTACCCATTAGCGCTATTTTTACAGCTTGGCTTTCCATTTATACAATAATTCATGGGCCTGACGAGGGCTGAGATCATCGGGATTTAATTCTTCAAGTGCAGTGACTAAAGGATGATCTTCAGCGGGGGCCGCGAATAAATCTGGCTGTGGTCCGGCTGTGCTCAAGTGGCCATGACTCAGGGCCTGATTTTCCAATTCGTCGAGTTTTATTTTTGCTGCTTTAACCACGCCACTAGGGATTCCGGCGAGTTTGGCGACCTGTAAGCCGTAGCTGCGATTTGCCGGACCTTCCTCAACTCGGTGTAAAAAGACAATGTGGTCGTTGTGTTCGGTTACACCGAGGTGGACATTGGCGGCTTTGGGATAGTTTTCAGGAAGCGCAGTCAGCTCAAAATAATGGGTCGCAAACAGGGTAAAGCCATGGACACGATTGGCCAAGTCGATGGCGCAGGCCCAAGCCAGTGACAAGCCATCAAAGGTGCTAGTGCCACGGCCAATCTCATCCATAAGGATTAGGCTCTTGGCGGTGGCGTTGTGCAGTATGTTCGCGGTTTCCGTCATTTCCACCATAAAGGTTGAACGGCCACCGGCCAAATCGTCAGAGGAGCCAATGCGGGTAAATATTTGATCGACCACACTGAGGCTAACGGCCTTGGCTGGCACAAAGCTGCCGATATGGGCCAATAGTACGATCAGGGCGGTTTGTCGCATATAGGTCGATTTACCGCCCATATTTGGGCCGGTAATGATTAAGGTGCGACGCTCATCGCCAAGCTTGAGATCATTTGCAATAAAGGGCTCATCCAGAACACTTTCCACCACCGGGTGACGGCCCTGTTCTATATCGAGCAGGGGCAGTTCACTGAATTTCGGTTGACAGAGATCTAGTTGAATAGCGCGCTCCGCCAGATTGGCAATCACGTCTAGCTCACACAGGCCCTGGGCTGAGGTTTGCAAATCGGCCAGTTCGGCATTGAGCTTGTTCAGTATTTCTTCGTAGAGGAGCTTCTCTCTTGCCAATGACCGGCTTTTACTGCTCAGCGCCTTGTCTTCAAAGACTTTTAACTCTGGAGTGATAAAGCGCTCGGCATTCTTCAGGGTTTGGCGGCGTATATATTCTACTGGGGCTTGGCCGGCCTGCATTTTACTGATTTCAATATAGTAACCATGTACTCGGTTATAGCCGACCTTTAAGGTGCTGAGTCCAGTTTTTTCACGCTCGCGGCGTTCCAAGGCCAGCAGAAATTCTCCAGCGTCGGTGCTGAGGCTACGCAGTTCGTCCAATTCGCTGTCATAGCCTTGGGCAATAACGCCGCCCTCGCGCAGTACCATGGGTGGATTCTCCATGATGGCGCGATTAAGCAGATCGGCAAGATCGGGAAACTCAGCAATTTGTTCGACGAGTTCGCGAAGATACGGGGCTTCAAAGTTTTTAAGTTGGCTTTGTAATTCTGGCAAGCTGGCCAGAGAGCGTTGCAGTCGTGATAAATCCCGTGGTCTTGCTGAGCGCAGTGCGACTCGTGAGAGGATTCGTTCGAGATCGCCGATGTGCTTGAGAATATCGCGCAGAGTTTCAAATTGGTAATTATCCAGCAGAGCGGCAACACCACTTTGACGGGCTTGGAGCGTATTTTGATTGCGCAGCGGGCGGTGCAGCCAGCGGCGCAACAAGCGGCTGCCCATGGCGGTTTGGCAGCGATCAAAGACTGAGGCTAGGGTGTTTTCTGGACCACCAGAAAGATTGAGATCTAATTCCAAGTTGCGTCGGGTTGCGGCATCCATCGCCACAGCCTCGTCACGAGACTCGTGCTGTAATTGGCGAATATGGGGCAGGGCGGAACGTTGGGTGTCTTTAACATATTGCAACAGGCAGCCCGCGGCAGCGACGCCAAGGGTCAGGGTGGCGCAGCCAAAGCCCGCCAGATCCTGCACGTTAAAATGTTGGCAAAGAGCGCGTTGGGACGCGTCGACATCGAATTCCCAGGGTGGTAGCTGACGTTGGCCCGCAAATTTGGGGAATTCACTGACGACTAAATCTTCTGGGATCAATAATTCGGCGGGGCGCAGACGTTGTAACTCGCCGATCAAGGCGCTGTCACCGCTGACTTCCATTACCTGAAAGCGGCCACTGCTCATGTCGAGCACGGCAATGCCGAATTTGTCCGTTCGGCCGCAAGCGGCCACTAATAAGGTGTCGCGGCGTTCGTCGAGAAGGGCTTCATCACTGATGGTGCCGGGGGTAATGATACGTGCCACAGCACGTTCAACGGGTCCTTTACTGGTAGCTGGGTCGCCAATTTGCTCGCAAATGGCAACGGATACACCCGCTTTAACCAGTTTGCCGAGGTAGCCTTCCACTGCATGGTAGGGAACGCCGCACATCGGTATGGGATTGCCGCCAGCTTTGCCCCGTGCTGTCAGGGTAATATCTAGCAACTCGGAAGCGCGTTTAGCATCGTCAAAAAAGAGTTCGTAAAAATCACCCATGCGATAAAACAGCATTTCTTTGGGGTGATCTGCCTTGATCTTAAAGTACTGCAGCATCATTGGCGTATGAGCAGTTGCTGGCGCTGTTGTGGCGGTGGTTTGTGTCATTTGCACTCAAAGGTTTGTGTTGGCTTATCCGATCCCTGGCCTGCGAGGTGTTGGCCGGGCTGGTGGTGTTGCCGAGTGTGAATTAGCGGTCAAGAATACCAAAGTGATTGCGGAACCACTATGCTTGCTAGTAATGATGCCGGTGATTAACGCCAGGGTTTTTGGGCTAAAAAGATGGTGTGGCGACTACCCTTGCCGGGACGAGCGCGCACGGTTTCTATCGATACCTTGAAGCGAGCTTTTTTCAGGCGAATAACAAAGAGCGAATCGGCGCCGGCCGACCACACTGCCAACATGCCCTCGGGCCGCAGGGCAGCACAAATACTTTCTAATCCGTGCTGGGAGTAAAGCCAGTTATTATCGTTGTGGGTCAAACCTTCGGGGCCATTATCTACATCCAGTAATATGGCGTCGTAGCGGTTTTGACTGTCGGCAAGCAGTTGTACTACATCACCGCAGTGCACCTGGCTACGGGGATCGCTTAAGGGCTGTCCGGCGCAGTTGCCGAGGGGGCCACGATTCCACTCGATCACTTCGGGAATCAGTTCAGCAACGGTGACTGTGGCGCTGGCTGGCAGTGCGCCCAGGGTTGACGCTAGGGTGAAACCCATCCCTAAACCGCCCACCAGCACCTGGGCATTTTCGGTGGCTTTTAAGTGCGCACAGCCTAATTCGGCGAGTTTCTGCTCCGAGTTGAATAGGCGGCTGTTCATCAGTTCGCCGCGGATGCCGGAGAGGCGAATTGAAAACTCCTGATCCCGTTGCGATAATTTGAGCTCACCGCCATTATTGGGAATTTGAGCGGTGCCAAGTAGGGTCCAGGGGATCATAATGTCTCGTAAAGGTAGTTATTGTGCGCCGCGCACTTTAGCACAGAAGTCCTCGCTGTTAAATTTTGTCAATTGTTAAAGAATTTTTTATCAGGCATTGACAATGACAGCAACAATACTGATTATATATACAGTTGTCTGCATGGCGAGATAAGCAAACCGGCAGATCATTTAGATACCAAATTGACAAAAGGGCAGAGAACACATGGATCCTAATAAACAGAAAGCACTGGAATCAGCGCTTAGCCAGATTGAACGCCAGTTTGGTAAGGGTTCGATCATGAAAATGGGCGACACTTCTCGCGAGGTGATGCCTTCTGTATCCACAGGTTCTCTGGGTTTGGATATTGCCCTGGGGATTGGCGGACTGCCCTACGGCCGAATTGTAGAGATCTACGGACCGGAATCCTCAGGTAAAACCACGCTGTGTTTGCAGGTAATGGCCGAGGCTCAAAAAGCTGGTAAGACCGTAGCTATCGTCGATGCGGAACACGCATTGGATCCTCAGTACGCTGAAAAGCTGGGTGTGAATCTAGATGATCTGCTGGTCTCTCAGCCTGATACCGGCGAACAGGCATTGGAAATCACCGACATGCTGGTTCGCTCTGGCTCGGTGGACGTCATTGTTATCGACTCCGTGGCGGCACTGGTGCCTAAGGCCGAGATAGAAGGCGATATGGGCGATACCCATGTGGGTTTGCAAGCGCGCTTGATGTCTCAGGCATTACGTAAGTTGGCAGGTAGTATCAAACAAACTAATACTCTGGTGATCTTTATCAACCAGATTCGCATGAAAATCGGCGTTATGTTTGGCAACCCAGAAACTACCTCCGGCGGTAATGCCCTGAAATTCTACGCCTCAGTACGTTTGGATATTCGTCGTATTGGTGCAGTGAAAGAGGGTGAAGAAATTACCGGTAATGAGACCCGAGTGAAAGTCGTCAAAAATAAGGTTTCGCCACCTTTTAAACAGGCGGAATTCCAAATCCTCTATGGGCGCGGTATTTATCGTTTGGGCGAAGTCATCGACCTCGGCGTCAAGCTGGGCTTGGTGGATAAAGCTGGAGCATGGTATGCCTACAAAGGCGATAAGATTGGTCAGGGTAAGGCCAATGCGGCTAAATATCTGGCTGAAAATCCAGCCGCTGCCGCTGAAATTGAAGGCAATATTCGCGAAGCTTTACTGCCGAAACCGGCAGTAAAAAAAGTGGCGGAAGAGCAGCCGGTTCCTGAAGCCTGATTTATGGTATAGAGCAGAATAAAAAGTGCCGAGCTGCAAAGCAGCTCGGCACTTTTGTGTGTAAAGACTTTAGGATCTATAAGCCCGTAAGTTGATCAGCCTCATCATCTTCTTCCACGACCATGGAAAACTTAACCGCCTTGGGCGCTACTTCATTCTCTGCTTCAGCGCCGCTGGGAATTCCACGCTTACTGTCCAGCTTGATGCGCAAGCGCAGGTTGTTGGCAGAATCGGCATTTTTCAAGGCCTCTTCAAAACTAACACGACCTTCTTCATAGAGTTTAAAAAGGGCTAGATCGAAGGTTTGCATGCCGAGATTTTCGGACTTGCTCATGATTTCTTTAATCGTTTCAATTTCACCTTTGTGGATCGCCTGGGCGATAGTCGGCGTGCCAAGCAGAATCTCAATGGCCGCAGCGCGTTTGCCATCTTCGGTTGGCACCAATCGTTGTGACACAAAGCATTTGAGGTTAAGTGATAAATCCAACAAAAGCTGATTGCGCCGTTCTTCCGGGAAGAAATTGATAATGCGATCTAAGGCTTGGTTGGCATTGTTGGCATGGAGAGTGGAAATACAAAGGTGGCCAGTTTCGGCAAAGGCCAGGGCATGCTCCATGGTTTCACGATCGCGTATTTCACCGATAAGAATAACGTCTGGGGCTTGGCGTAAGGTATTTTTCAGTGCTTGATGGAAGCTACGGGTGTCCATGCCAATTTCACGTTGATTCACAATACTGCGTTTGTGGCGATGGATGAATTCGATGGGATCTTCAATGGTAATGATATGACCACTGGTGTGGGTGTTGCGATGGTCGATCAGGGCCGCCAGTGAAGTTGACTTACCCGAGCCGGTGGCGCCAACAAACAACACCAGGCCGCGTTTGGTCATGATCACTTCTTTAAGAATAGGCGGTAGGCCTAGGTCATCAACATTGGGGATTTCCGTGACAATGTTTCTGGCGACGATGGAAATCTCATTTCGCTGCTTAAAAATATTAACGCGAAAACGTCCTACCTTTTTAATGGCGTAGGCTAGATTCATTTCAAGCTCATGTTCAAACTCACGTATCTGTTCGTCGTCCATGATGCTGTAAGCAATTTTTTTGATGTCGCCGGGACTAAATACTTCTTTATTGAGTGGTTTTAACTTGCCGTGAAACTTTGCACAGGGAGGTGCGCCGGTACTCAGGAATAAGTCGGAGCCACCATTTTGGGCGAGTAAAGTCAGGTAGTCATTAAATGTCATTGCAGACTCATTGTATAAGCCGTCGAAGTGAGAGCGTCGACTAGTGTAAATTCTCTCGCTTTGTCTGGCTGGGGCTTAGCCGATATTGGTTTTTGTCAGCCTATTATTTTTACATGATGACGCAAAAAATACACCTTTGCGGGGGGCGAAACCCCGCAAGTTCTTAGATCGCTAATTCTACCCGATTACTTTCACAAGTGAGGGAGCCACCCACTTCGGATTCAGTAACACTAACCCCTAGCACTTCCATGAGTTCATTTAGTATTGGATCAATAATGGGTGTTATAAGGGCATCAATCGCAGTTTCGAATGCAGACACAATCGCCGCTGTTGCTGGGTCTGAGACGCTGCCAAGGCCATTACCCTCAATAGTGGTGCCACTGGCGGCAGGAGGGAAATACTGTAGGTCAATACCGCTAAGGGTATTGGGAATACTAGTAAGGAAATTGTTTGATGAGGTGCTTTGGTAGGCATCGTCAGTGAGCGAGTCATCAACCTCGGGTAAAAAGCTCTCGGCAGCACTATTCTCGTAAATAAGGTTTTCAGTGCTTGCTAAAATATCACTGTCCACTACAAAACCTATTCCGCCGCCACTATAGGCGGTGCGATTGGCAAGGCTTCGGTCGCTGGTCCAAGTGCCGTCACTTTTTCGATACTGGTATGAACAACCCCCTGAAACACAGGTTTTACTGGCGCGTATACTGCCAATGTCGACCAGTGCTAGTGCTTCAGCGCTGGGTTCGGCATTACTGAAGGCATTAGTGCTGGCGGCTTCCTTTGTACTGCCCATTTTCCCTGCAATCATATTTGCCGTAGAGGATGTGGCTTCAATAGTTAGAGATTTGGCACCGCTAGTGTTGCAGTTATAGTTATTGACTCGGGCTTCGCCCTGGCCAAGATCAAAGCTCATGTCTAGGCGGGGAGTGGGCAATACTTGTACATCGGTAATATCGCTCTCGATGGGGCCACACGCGGTAAAACAGGATATATCC
>JBLHPB010000017.1:0-31758 GCA_047624025.1 Zhongshania sp. | reverse complement strand
ATTTTCAATAATGCCGTCCTGTTTCGTGGTCAAATAAGCCGCTTTAATAGCGACTTTGTCGGAAATCGGAATATTGGCAGAAGTCTTTGACGTTAGAAGTCCATAATTGCCAATGGTAAATTTCTGCGCAAAGGAAAAGTCGCCAGTATCGGCGCGACGAGTAATTAAGTTGACCGTACCCCCTGTCGAGTTTCGTCCGTATAGCGTTCCCTGTGGCCCTCTTAGCACCTCGATACGTTGCAGCTCGGCAAGGTCTAATGACAAGCCTGCCGAACGAGCGATATAGATGCCGTCCATGTATACGCCGATGGGGGTATCTTGAGTGACCTGGGTGTCGATGAGTCCGACGCCTCGTATATAGATTCTTAGGTTAGAATTGTCGAGAGGGAAGGGCTCTATCGTCATGCCGGGAACATTAGCCTTCAGATCCATCAGCGAATTGATGCCTTCTTTTTCTATGCGATCTTCATTAAACGCCATCAATGATATCGGTGTGTCTTGTAGTGACTGGGCTTTTCTTTGAGCAGTAACGATGATCTCTTCCAGCTTGCCATCGTTTGCACTTAGGGCATGAGGCGTAATAATCGAAATGAAGGTTGCTAGTGTTATTTGGACTTGAAATCTTAGCATCGCTGAATAACTTCTTTTATTATTTTTTGAGTATTAAGCAAGTTAGCCCCTAATGAATGTATCGAGGCAGTAATTAATCAAAGCTGGTCTCGGTGAGCTATTAGCTTGGGGGTTAAGCTTAGACATTGAGGGTACTACTAAATGGACTATAGTCCAATTAAATTCTGCCATAGCAATATACTAAATGTCATGCGAATCGCTGTGTTAGTCTCGAAGATAGTGTGAATCAAGCTCAATAGGGGAACGCTTGTGAGTGATATTAATATTTCAGATTCTTTGCCATCTTGGATAAAGGATCATATTGAAATTTATCTCAAGGACGGGGATGCGGGCCATTTGTGGGATTCCAGTATCGGCGGCGGCAAAGGTTTGTTGACCACCTTATTGCTGACCACTACCGGACGTAAATCTGGCCGAGCCTTAATGATTCCACTTATTTATCGCCCGACCGCTGATGGCGGTTTTTGTGTGATTGCGTCTAAGGGCGGTGCGCCATCGCATCCGGCATGGTTTTTAAACTTAGAGGCTAATCCTAAGGTGAACTTAAAAGTGGCCAAAGAAGATTTTCCGGCAGTGGCCCGTATTGTGACTGGTGAAGAGAGGGCGCGCTTATGGTCGCTGATGGTGGATTACTACTCTCCCTACACAAGCTATCAGGCCGCCACCGAACGCGAAATTCCAGTGGTGGTTATTGATCGGGTTTAGCGCCCTAAAGGTGTTTTAGCAGCGTTGCCATCAGTCCTCACGATTCCTTAATTTTTCTGGGTTTAACTGGCATCCGTTTCCCGCCTTAGAGGCGAAAATTTAGCGGATGCCGCTATAAATAAAGTTGCCGCCATCAACCTCGGCTTTTGGATAATGAAAATTTGTGCCACCACCCTGGGGGAGACTGCGGGGGATTTGATGTCGATGACCATGACCATGACCATGACCATGACCATGACCATGACCATGACCATGACCATGACCATGACCATGACCATGACCATGAACATCGGCTATGGCCTCAGTTCGGTCATTTTAATAACGGCCTTTTTGCCTCACTACTAGCGCAGTTGTCAGTGACAAAATTTCACCCCCGGTCTCTATTGGTTGGTGATTTTGACCACCAGCACGGCCGGTACCACGTTTCTGATTATATGGACCGCACCCTGGGCTTGGCTTACGCCACCGGATCATTGATCCTAGTGACAGGCTTGATTGTCGTATTAACAGCTTGGTATATCACTGAAAAATCCCTGTCGGTAAGCAATATTGTGTCGGTGTGAGCAGAATTTTTTTACTGGACTGGCATTTTATTTTCCAACACTTTAGGCACCACCTTGGGTGATTTTTTGGCAGATGACTCCGGCCTCGGGTTTATGGGCGGCGCTCTATTAATTGCTAGTATCATTGCTGCTTTGGCGCTGGCATCACGCTTTAGCGTCTTTAATAAATTAGTGTTGTTCTGGCTGGCCTTTGTGCTTACCCGCCCATTTGGTGCAACCTTTGGGGACTTTATGACCAAACCCTTGGAAAAGGGCGGTTTAGATTTTGGTACTGTGGGTTCTTCAGCTGTGCTGGCTGGGCTGTTAATAGCGATGTTGCTTTGCAGCGGTATTAAGGCCAGAGCAAAACTGACCAGCGTAGCGAAATAGGATTGCAGCACAGCAGTTGATTAGCATGATGGCCAATTTGAGGCTGCCCGCCACGGATAGTCAGGGTATGATTGCGGTTTATGGCCAAAACCACTTCCCCGAGCAAGGATCCCCGCGTGGCATTGTTAGCACTGGCAGATTTACTGAAATTCGATGGCCACACGGTGGTGTTATTGCCCAGCGACGCCAGCGCCCGCCAGTGCCGCGACGGCATTGCACAGTTGCGCGGCAGTCACGATCAGGCCTTTATTGAAACCATCACCGTTATGCCGCTGGATCAGTGGCTGGCCGAGTTGTGGGATGCTGGTTTCCCAGCCAAGCAGGTGCTGCGCCCTATTCAGTTGTTGGCGCTGGCGCGAGACATTATTGAATCTAGCGAGCATTATCCGGCGCAATGCCTGAATAGCATGGCTATTAGTCGGCAATTTGTTGATGCTTTTCAGCTTCACGCCCAATACCAACTCAGTAATGATCCTGACTACTACTTGATGTCGGAGGAGCATCAAGCCTTTCATGAATGGCAGCAGGTACTACAGACTCGTTTAGATGTTCAGTCTGCCCTGAGTTCTCAGCAATTACCTGCTCACCTACTGACACTCTTAGCTGAGAATGCCTTGGACTTACCTGACCGCATCATTTTGAGCGAAGCACTGGATACCGCCCCAGCAGCTCGGGAATTTATTGAGCAATGTGGTCAGCACCTCGCCATAGACCAATTGGCTACACAGACTGATCAAGCTCCAGCGAATTTTTATGCCGCGCCGCAAGTGGCGGAAGAATGCGCGGCGGTGGCGAACTGGCTCGGCGAAAAATTTCACGCTGAGGCAGCGCCGGAAATGGCCAATAGTTTGGTCGCCATCTTGGTGCCGGATATGGCTCGCTACCAGCCAGTCTTACATGCCAGTTTGCAGCGTCAATTTAATCCCCGCGGCCTGTTCCCCACTGAAGATGATGTGGCGCGAGAGGCTTGGCAATTTGAGGGCAGTGAAACACTGCTGTCCTACCCGCTGATAAAATCGGCCTGGGATATTGTGTCCTTGAATCTACGACCCTTGCCGCTCGAGCAATTGAGTCGTGTGCTACGCTCGCGCTTTGTGCGCGGCTGGCCGGAGACGCGCAGTATTCGCGCTAAACTCGATTTGCGCTGGCGAGATCGCCTGGGGCCGGAAGCTAAACTGATTAATGCCCTGTCTCTGGCGCGTAAAATAGAACTGGAAGAACCCGCTGTCAGCGAAGTATTACATCAGCTTGCCGATATGTTGGCAGCCATGCCCAGCCGGCAACTGCCCTCAGCCTGGGTGCGGTTTTTTGATCAGTTATTATTGAGTACTGGTTGGCCTAATGCCGCAGACGACGATCCGGTGGTGGTGCAATGTCGCCGTGGTTTTAGTCAGGCTATGGATGTATTTCGGGCCTTGGACCGGCAGTTGGGAGAGGTCGATCACGGCAGTGCTCTGTCGTGGTTGCAACATATTCTGAGCAGCAAACGTTTTTCGGTTAGCCGCGACTGGCCCTGTCCGGTGCGGATAATGAGCTACGACGATGCGCTTGGTCTGCGCTTTGATGCCCTGTGGATTATGGGTCTGGATGATGGCGCCTTGCCACGACGGGCGGCGCCCTCGCCGTTTTTACCCTTAGAATTACAGCAACAAGCGGGCTACGCCGACAGTGATCCTGGCCTGTGTCTGAAAAGAGATCGTGCCTTATTGCATAGCCTACTGGCGTCGGCCCCCGAAGTTCATCTCAGTCACAGTCGAGAAAGTGACAGTGGTAGTTCACAGGGTCCCTGCACTTTGTTGGAGGGCTGTTTGAATGTTGATCGGGCTTTGGCAGGCAATCGTTTTAACAGTCAATTCAAGCTATCGATGCCGCTAACTGACAATGTTCGCGCCATCGATCCAAGCCAGCGCAATAGTATTCGCGGTGGCACCGGCTTGTTTAAGGAATACGCTAGCAGCCCCTTCTTTGCCTTTTTAAAATACCGACTAAATTTACGTGAATTCCCCAAGCCCGCCGAAGGTTTGGATCATCGGGTGCAGGGTGTATTGGTGCATGACACCTTGCAATATTTCTGGCAAGAACTAGTCAATAAAAAGAAATTGGATGCGCTGAGCGCTCTTCAGCTTGAAGCTGAAGTACGGCGGGCCTGTGAAAAGGCACTGAACAATCCCGAACTCAGTGTGGCGCGCTTTGGTCAGTCCTTATTGAATATTGAAAGGGAGCGGGTCATTACTTTGGTGTGTGCTTGGCTGGACAAAGAGCGGAGTCGTCTTGACGATTTTGAGGTGGTGGCGGTAGAGCAGTTAGTGGACACAGAATTGATGGGTATCCCTTTGCGCCTGCGCATGGACCGAGTGGATATGCTTGGTGATAAGCGGCTGGTGATTGATTATAAATCCGGCAGCATTGAAGGCCGTGCTCTTAATGTCGATACCCTTAGCGAGCCCCAATTACCCATTTATGCTCTGGTTGAAAGTGCCCAGGGCAATACCGTTGACGGCGTGATGTTGGCACAGGTGAAAAGTCCCGACGATTTAAAAATCCATTTGCGCAGTAATTGGATTAATAGCGTAGTAGCTAAAAAACCCCATCCGAGTGACGTGGATACAGCAGAAAAATGGCAGGCCGAGTTAGACGCGTGGTCCACCGCTTTGCAAGACATGGCAACCGGCATATTGGCAGGCAATATTGAGCACGATTACAGTCAGGATATGAGTAGGGGCTTTAATGCTTTTTTGCTGCCCCTGCTGCGAGAAGCAAGTGAAAAGGAGGGCGCCGAATGATGTCATTTCCACGTCCACCCGATCAGGAGCAGCGCAATCAAGCGGTTGATCCCCGTCACTCAGTATTGGTTCGCGCTCCCGCCGGTTCCGGTAAAACTGGGGTGTTGCTGCTGCGCTATTTGCACTGTTTATTGAGTGTGGATCAGCCCGAAAAAGTTGTCGCCATTACCTTTACTAATAAAGCTGCAGGAGAAATTAAAGAGCGTGTTTTAAAGGCACTGCAGGCTGGAGCAAAGTTTCTGCGTGGTGAGGAAAGTGCCGAGCCGGACAATGGCTTTGATCACGATATCCGTCAGGCGGTACTCAAAGTGCTAGCCCACGATGAGGCCAATCATTGGTATTTATTGGAAAATAGCGCGCGCCTGCGTATCACCACCTTTGACAGTTTTTGTGGTTCGCTGGTGCGCCGTTTGCCGCTTTTGTCGGGATTGGGCGCGGCGGTGCCGGTTACCGATGCCGAGGCACTTTACCGCGAAGCCATCCTCAGTTTATTTCGGCAAATGGATGAGAAAAATTGTCCTCCGGCCTTAGCTGAGGCTCTGCAAAAATTGCTGGCCTACGGTAGCAATCGCATTGAAACCCTGTTGCCGCTGTTATCGAATTTATTGTCAAAGCGCGACCAGTGGCTGCGGGATGTACTCGGCGGCGATCTCGACGCCATGGAAGCGGCGCTGGCCGAGGAAGTGGCCGCCCAGTTTGAACCGGCCTGGGCGTCACTGCAGGACTTGCAGATTGAGCAGCTATTGCAGGCATTGATAGAATCTTCGGGCGGAAATGTCAATCACGCTTGGGCGGCGGATTTACGAGCTGCCAATGCGATGGATTTGGACGATTTTGCATTGTTGCAAACCTTAGCGAGCACCATGCTGACTGGCAAGGGTGAGCTCTATAAACCTGGTTCTTTGAATTACGCTGGACTCAAAGCCAAAGCGCCTGGCAATGCCCAAGCCAAGGCATGGTTAAAAGGACTGCAAGATGACGGTTTGTTTGAGGAAGCCTCGCAGAATTTAGCTACGCTTGCCGGATTGCCGCCGCCATTTTTCCCGGCCAGTAGCCGAGAGTTGATTGGCCATTTTCGAGTGGCGCTGGTGCATTTGCTGGCCCACTTACGCCTCGCTTTTGAGCAAAGAGGCGGTGTGGATTTTGGCGAAATTGCCCAGCGTGCCATCGTCGCGCTGCGAGCAGAAAATGGCGAAGCCGTCGGCGAAGCACTGCTATTAGAAGACCGGGTTCAGCATATTCTGGTCGATGAAATGCAGGACACCTCGGTCAGCCAAATCGACCTGCTCACCGCTCTGTGTCAGGGCTGGGAAGACGACGATGGCCGCAGTGTGTTTTTCTGTGGTGATTTACAACAGTCGATTTATGCCTTTCGCGGCAGTCTGGTTAGCCTGTTTGATGAATTGCAGCAGCGCGGCAGCTTTGCCGGTAAGACCTTGATGCCACTGCAATTGCGCGCCAACTTCCGCTCATCTCCAGATTTGGTAAATTGGGTAAACAACTGCTTCCAGCGGATGTTTACTGAGCGCGGCCATGATTATGTTGCGGCCTTGCCTCAGCGTAGCAATGAGGGAGTGGTTTGTGTGCATCCTCAGGTGTTGGCCCAGGGTGTGAGCGCCAAGGCCGGCGCTGGACAAAATGAAGCGCAGAATATTGTTACTTTGATTCAACAGGTGCACCGCGACAATAGTGATGCGTCGATTGCGATTTTGATCCGCAGCCGCAGCCAGTTGAAGTTCATTGTGCCAGCCTTAAAATCAGCGGCTTTGGCTTTTTCTGGTCAGGACATCGATGGCCTCAGCAGCACCCCAGCAGTGATGGATTTAATGGCCTTGCTGCGCGCCCTGTGGCACGAGGCCGATGATGTTTCTTGGGCGGCGGTATTACGAGCGCCTTTTGTTGGCTTGAGTTGGAATGACTTACTCAGCCTGCGTGAAGCCGCTGGTCTGCTCCGTGATGCCATTATGGATATCGAATTGGCGGCAAGCCTTAGTGCTGAGGGCCAGTTGGCGCTGAGTCATTTACGCGACTGCATACAGTATTTGGAAGCCCGCCCCGAGAGCCGAGATTTGCGTTGGGCTTTGCGCAGCGCTTGGCATTTATTGGGTGGGCCAGCGTGTATAGAGGCCCATCAACAGGCCGACATAGACCGTGTGTTTGCGCTTTTGAACGACTATGCCCCGGCGGGTTTACTGGAAGATATTGGTGCGCTGGAGCGGGCCTTGAGCAAACTCTACGCCGCACCGCCTAGCAGCAAAATTGAATTAATGACCATACACAAATCCAAGGGTCTGGAATTTGATGTGGTGATATTGCCGGGATTGGGCAGTGCTGGTCGCAATGCCGATCGTGAACTACTGGCCTGGCAATGGCTGCGCGGTCATATGATTTTTGCACCTAAACCACAGCATTCAAGTTCAGCCGACGATAGCGCTGCGGAAAAACTCTACGATTATATGAGTGCCAGTCAGCGTCGCGCCCTAGATGAGGAAGTGGATCGCTTGGTGTATGTGGCGTTGACCCGCGCTAAACGCGAGTTGCATATTTTTGGCGTCACCCAAATCAATAGTAAGGGCGACCTAGCGCCAAGTTCGGGCAGTATCCTAGCGCGGATTTGGGATGATGTTGAAGCGGACTTTGAGCGCGCCGAGGTGCTGGAGCAAGACGATGCTGTCGCGCCTAGAGAGGTACCGCTGGCAGCTCGCTTGCAAGATTATGGTGTTGAAATTACGCCACTGTGGCAGCCGCCATTGCCGCCGCAATCACCTTTGCAAAGAGCGCAGCGCCAAACCGAGAACGCGGTGCTGGAAGACAATATTGAAGATCGCGCGGTCGGCATTGTGTTTCATGAATTAATGGAGCGCCTAGGTCGGCGAAATGACCGCGCAGTATGGGCAGATGACAGTCAACGGCTGCGCTTAGGCATCACCCAACGCTTGCGTCATCACTGCCACCCAGAGCCGGGATTGGAAGACAGTGTGAACCGAGTGATGGTGCTAGTAAACAATACTCTAGCCTGCCCTAAGGGACAGTGGGTTCTAGATAGCTATCAGTGGCAGGGCAGCGAGCAGACCATCCGTCGCATGCTTGGTGGGCAGTGGCAGACCTTGATTTTGGACAGGGTTTTTATTGAAAATGAACGCTGTTGGATTGTCGATTACAAAACCGCCAGTAGTCGCGGCGGTTTAGTGCCATTTTTTGCTAGTCAGGCAGAAAGATATAGTGCAAAAATGCAGATTTATGCACAAGCTTTACGCGCAACTGGGGTAGAATGCGCGATCTCGACGGCGCTGTATTTTCCCGCTCATCAGCATCTTTTGGTGTTGGATGAAAATGCTGCTGCGCTCGATCAATGATTATTAAAAACCTAGCCAATAAGGCCGGGGCAGGATTTAGGGTAGCTTTTACAATGAAGCAAGCGCTTTATTTTGGTGTGCTGTCTCTGTTGCTGGCAGGATGCTCGCAATTTAAAATCAGCAAATCTGCGGCTTTAATCACGCCGGAAAGCGAAGTTGTTGCTGCAGTTGATGAACACCCCGCTGGGGAATCGGCGGAAACCTCTAAAAATGTTTCCCGCATGTTAAATGTCAGTAGCCGTAATTTACTGCTGGGCAAGTGGTACGGCATTCGCCAAACCGCCGAGGGTGGCCAAAAAGAATGGCTGACAGAGCGGTCCGCGGACGGCACTTACCGAACTGACTTTCGCTTGATCAGCGCGAATGGTAAAATCAGCTCGCAGTCCGAAGTGGGCTTTTGGGGAGTGTCGGGTGATACCTATTTCCGTATTTTTCGAGGTTGGATTACCTTGGAAGGAATGAGGTTAGCCGATTCTAGCAATGCAGATCACTACGATGCCTACCGGGTTCAAACCTTGGATAAAAGCTATTTCATTTACCAGCATACCTCTCGGGGGCAGAAATACACGGTGGAAAAAATGCCCGCTGACTTTCATTTGCCAGTGACCATGAAAAGCCAGGAAGACGAGCCGCTGACCTTTAGTTTTTAAGTCTTGATATTTTGCTTACAAAAACCACGGCACTGCAATAGGCACCATTAGGGCAGTAAAAGCCCCGTTTAAACACAGAGCTAAACTTGAAAATGCGCCGGCCACTGGGCTGCGTTCAAAAGCCCGCGAGGTGCCAATCGCGTGGGCAGAAAGGCCCAGACAAAACCCCCATACCCTATCGTCTTCAATTCCCAATTTTGCAAAAAGCCAGTTCACCGTGGTGATGCCTACTACACCGCTTAAAATCACTGAACCAACCGCAATGGTGGTAATGCCGCCTAAATTTTCGGTCACCGTAATGGCCACCGGGGTGGTGATGGATTTGGTGGTGAGTGATAGCAGTGTGAGGTCATTGGCGCCAAACAACCAAGCGATCAATAATGCCGATGCGCTGGCAAAAATCCCACCAAGGGTGGTGGCAATCATTAGCGGCCCGGCCATCTCACGCAGTAAATGTAGCTGTCTATACAAGGGCACCGCCAGGGCAACGGTGACCGGGCCGAGTAAAAAGTTCAGCCAGTCGATATTTTGATAGTAGTGCTGATAATCCTCTCCGATCACCAGCAGCACTAAGGCAATCAGGCAAGCACCAGAAATGGTTGGGTGTAATAGCGCGGCGCGCTGACTGCGCTGATATAAAAATATCGCGCCTTGATAGGCCAATAGGGTGAGTGTTAAGGCAAACAGTGGGCCGTGAATCAGCGCGTTCATGATTTGGCCTTGCGCTGGCTGCGGTTATACGAAAAGCGTAATAACAAGCCACAAAATATTAATGTTGCCAGCGTACCTAAGGTCACCGAGGCGATAAAGCCCGGCCATTGATCTGCAAAGCCAGCGCCCAGGAAAAAGACTCCCGCAGCGGGCGCCATTAACAGCATGGGCAGTAATTCTATAAGTCGTTGACTGCCAGTTTCTAAATCTTTGGGCACGCTGCCCCGAATACACAGACCAATAAACAAAATAAACATACCTATCACTGGGCCAGGCAGCGGTAAATTAAATGCGTCTTGAATGAATTCGCCTATTAGTTGGCAGCCAATCAGGGTAAGGAAACCTGCCAGCATTAGCGCTTAACCCATGGCAGCGCACTGGCAATGGCGGCTAGACCCAGGCCAATAAAAGCAATCATTGACCAGTTGGGCATACTGAGGCCAAACAGCGTCCAGACAATTTCTGCGCAATTGCCATCGCCTATCATCAGGGTGGTAAAGGCCTCACCAAAGGGCAGATTGGCAAACATATACTCTAAGCTGGGGCCGCAGGCGGGAACTTGATCTGGCGGCAAGCCTTGCAACCATACTTGGCGATAAGCCACCGCCGCACCGGGAATGATGGTGAGCAGCAATAATAGGCTAGTGATAATACGACCCTTTTGATAAGGATGGACGATAAAGGCCAAGAGCGCGACGATGGCGGTTAAAACGAAAAACGCCCGTTGGGTAATACACAGTGGACAGGGATGCAGGCCACCAAAATATTGGGTGTACATCGCGTAGCACAGTACCGAGCTACAACAGGCGACAATAAAAGCGTAAATCCAGCGTGAGGTGAAATGCATTGTGCTTGATCTCCATTGGGTGCCAAGGCATAAAACAATACGACCTTGATCACCCGCCTTAGTGCGATTTGGGAGTGAATTCGGTCTTTAATTGGTTTAACAGCGCCGGATACAGGGCGCAAAACTGTTGATCTATAAAAGGCAATAAGCGAGCCAGTTCAGGCCCGCAGCCTGCTAATGGGTTGCTGCGCTTAACACGGTGGCCAATGCGGGCGAGCATTGTTTCAATCGTCGCCCAATGGTGCATTTGGCTGAGGACATCATACTCTGCCAAAAAACCAATTTGACGCTTGGCTGGCGTTGGGTAACTGTCCTTCTCTTGTAAGACCGCCGCGTAGCTCTGCTGGCAAAAGTTGCCGAGTTCACCTTGATGGAATTCGTCCCAGTGCAGACTTAAACAGTGGTCAAAACAGACATCCAGCATAATGCCGCCGTAGCGACGGTAATCTGCCGGTAACTGCTGCAGACAGCTACCCACCAAGGGGTGGCTGTCAGTTAAGGCATCGATGCGGCGATGCAGGCGGATGCCGGTCTCCCAAGCGCTGGGGTAATCACCCCGCAAAGGGCCTTTAACAAAGTCGCCCAATAAACCGCCAATCATTAAACCTGAACGATCTAGTCCACATTGCTCTGCGATCTGATTGGCGAGTTGAAAGTGGGCGAGATAATTCACAGCTGTTTATATTGCTGGTAGAACCGGGCCAAGTAGCTGTCAAAGTACTCACCATCTTGCTCGGCTTCAACTGCGGCTTGTCCGGCCAAAGATTGGCTGCGCAAGCTGCTAAAGCGCTCGAGTTCGGCGGGGCTTAAACCGCGCTCCCGAAAGACCTCAGCATGGCCTTTGGACAGTGCCATGGCATAGTGGTAATAGGATTCGCCGCCCTCTTCCAGCGCGCTTAATATTTGCGCAGATGGGGTTAGCGATGAGTCGCCAATTTTGGCGCTCTGCACGGCGCAGCTATTGCTGTATTCATTGCTGTCGTGGGCGGTGTCGAGCTGGGCGGCAATTTTGCCAATATCAGCCAGTAAATCTTGAGACCATTCGACCATGCTAAGGGCCTGACCGTGTTGCTGTAATTGCAAACCGGGTTCGCGGCCGCGAGTGACAACGGTTAGCAGGTTGTCACTGATTTCTGCATTAATATCATCATCACAGGGTGGACTGTCCTCAAAGAGGCAAAACAGCAGAAAGGCGTCGAGAAAGCGGATTTGCTGGGCATCAATGCCCACTGGCAGCATCGGATTCACGTCAATACAGCGCACCTCGATGTATTCCACGCCTCCGCGACGCAGTGCACCCAAGGGAATCTCGCCGCTTTCGGCGACACGCTTGGGTCGAATAGGGCTGTAAAACTCATTTTCTATCTGCAACAGCCCGTTGGATAATTGTTCTTCGGCAGGAATTTTTTCGTAGTCATGATGTGATGTGGTAATGGCGTTGCGTAGTGTTTCCACATAAAAATCGATGTGGTTGTAGCAGATGTTGAGATTTTTCTGGGCATCGCTTTGGTAGCCAAGATCACCCATGCGCAGAGACGTGGCGTGCCGGCCGATAAGTGTGTAATCCCCCAGTTTTTCCAACTGGTGGTCATTGCCGTTTACGAAGCAGCGCGATACTGCCGGCGCGGCGCCAAACAGGTAAATCAATAGCCAGGCGTAGCGGCGAAAATTGCGGATCATGCCAAAATAGCTATTGGTGATGTAATCCTCTAAACGTAGCTGGCTATTGTCGGCTTCATACAACTCCTGCCAGAGCGATTTGGGCAGGGAGAAGTTATAGTGAATGCCGGCAATGGTTTGCATCTTGCGACCGTAGCGGTGTCCCAAGCCAAGCCGGTAGCGAGATTTCATGGTGGCGGTATTACTGCTGCCATAGAGGGCCACCGGAATATCGTCATCGTATTTGCCCAAACGGCAGGGCATGCTGGCATTCCAGATGGTTTCTTCGCCCAGCTCGCGGCTGGCAAAGCGGTGTATCGCATCCAGCTCGTCAAGGGTGGCGTCAATGGAATTGCTGACCGGCGTGATAAACTCCAGCAGCGCTTCAGCGAAATCGGTGGTGATTGAGGGGTGGCAGAGCGCCGAGCCAAAGGCCTCGGGATGTCCAGTTTGAGCCAGTTTCGCCTCGCTGTCGGCGCGCAAACTTTCTTTTTCAATACCACGCTGAATTTGCTTTAGTAGATGTTGACGAGGGACTTCAGCAAAAAATGCCAGTCTTTGTTCTAACAATGTGGCCAAAATGGCGTCCTCAAGGGAGCATGTAAAGGCGGCTAAGTGTAAATCCGCGCATGGCTACGAACAAGCATTGTCGGTGACGTGATTGTCATGTTCTTAAATCACTGATTAAAAGCAGAATAAAACCTACAACTGGTTTGCCGCAACAAGCAATTTAGAAACACAGAGCATAAATTATGCCACAGGCCCAAGCGGGTATTTTTGTAGAGGGCAGTAGCTCTCATTTTTTCCTTGAATGTAGCCTGATCGAGGCAGTTGTCCTTGATCAGTTGAAAGGCTAGCTCGCCAGTGCGGCAGCTTTGAGTGTTCCGGCTGGTGTCAATGTGGTATGGGTATTTGGGGCTGATTACTGGCGGAAGATCAGTCCGGCTGAGGTAGCAAATACTCTAAAGCCGTTCACGCCTATTGGTAAATCACCGCGTCAGGCACCGGCCACCCAGCAAGATATTTTACTGTGGGTGCACGGCGTTAATCACAGTGACAATTTCGATGTCGCCATCGCCATCGCCATCGCCGCCAGCCGCCAGCCGCGCGCTGTCATCAGTGGCGATATTGCAGTTGGGAAAAATCGGTTTTGTGTATAAAGACTCCCGTGACCTGTCCGGCTTTATCGACGGCACCGAGAACCCCAAAGACCGAGGCCAGCGCACCGTAGCGCTGATTCCTGAGGGTGAAGTGGGCGCCGGTGGCAGTTTTGTGATGAGTCAGCAGTGGGTTCATAATCTGGCTGCATTCCACCAGCTCAGTGACAGTGAGCAAGAGCTGGTGATTGGCCGTACCAAGCCCGACAGTGTTGAGTTGGATGACGAGCGCATGCCGGAAAATTTCCACGTTAGCCGCAGTGATGTCAAAATAAATGGCGAGTCACAAAAGCTTTACCGGCGCAGCTTGCCCTACGGCGGTGTTCAGCAACATGGCCTGTAGTTCTTGGCATTCAGTTGCGATATTACGCGTTTTGATCACATTTCAACGAGTATTTTTGGGCTGGCGGCTGATGGCATTCACGACCATTTAGCTGATTTCTTGACCCCGCTAATTGGACGTTATTGGTTTGCACCCTCGGCGGATGAACTTTCTAAAATTAGCCCCCTCTAATCATTTGAAGTCTCCTACTCTAGGTATTTTGAGCGCCCCAAGCGGGCGCTCTTTTTTTGCCTAAAATGAAGGAAATTCGAACGTCAGGCGACACTCACTGCAACACGCAAAAAAATAGTCCACATTGTGAACAGACCCATATATCACAACAGCCGTTGAGTGCCACAACCTATGGGTAGCCGATCGTGGTCGGGTATGACAGAGTTTAAGTTGACCTAAAAGACAGTGCAGCCCCAGCTTGTGCTTTACTCCTGCTTGATTGCTTGGCATTGTCGATGACATAAAAGTATTCAGGTAACACATGGAGATAATGATGAACAAATCCTCTGCAAATATTCCGGCTTTTAAAGCCACCGGCCTGATTTTTCTATCCTCACTACTGCTACTGGCCTGCGCGAAATCTCCCGTACCTGAGAAAACGGTTGTGGTAGCCAGCGTGGCGGGGGTGGAGTGGGCAAAACACGGTGGCGGTGATGCCGAGCAGCGTTTCTCTCCACTCGAGCAAATTAATGCCGAAACCATTAAAGGCTTGGGTCTGGCTTGGGCCTTTGACCTCGGCGTAAGTCGCGGTATAGAAGCCACGCCACTGGTGGTGGATGGCGTCATCTACGTGACCGCGACATGGAATAAAGTTTTTGCATTAGATGCTAAAACCGGCTCTCTGCGCTGGCAGTTTGACCCTCAAGTTGATCGCAGCAAGGCCGCGGATTTGTGTTGTGATGCGGTGAATCGCGGTGTGGCTTACGACGATGGCAAAATCATCACCGGCACGATTGATGGTCGCCTGCTGGCACTAGATGCTAAAACCGGTGACAAATTGTGGGATGTGGTGACAGTCGATCAGAGCAAGCCGTACACCATTACCGGCGCGCCACGAATCGTTAAGGGCAAGGTCTTTATCGGCAATGGCGGCGCTGAATTCGGTGTACGCGGTTATATCTCTGCATACGATATTAATAATGGAAAGATGTTGTGGCGGTTTTACACGGTGCCGGGCAACCCTGCTGATGGATTCGAAAACACCGCGATGGCCGATGCCGCGAAAACCTGGAAAGGTGAATGGTGGCAATACGGTGGTGGTGGCACCGCCTGGGACTCCATGGCTTACGATCCTGAGCTAGACTTGCTCTATGTTGGCGTGGGCAATGGCTCGCCTTGGAATCAAAGCATTCGCAGTCCTGGTGGCGGTGATAATCTTTACCTCTCTTCTATCGTTGCACTGCGTCCCGATACCGGCGAATACGTTTGGCATTACCAGACCACACCGGGCGAAACCTGGGATTACACAGCTACCCAGCATATGATTCTAGCCGAGTTGAAAATTGCCGGAAAAGCCCGCAAAGTAATTATGCAGGCACCTAAAAACGGCTTCTTCTATGTGATTGATCGCGTCACCGGCGAGCTGTTGTCGGCGAAAAATTTCGTGCCGGTCAACTGGGCCACTCACATTGATTCAGAGACCGGCCGTCCCGTTGAAATTGACGGTGCGCGCTGGGGCGGCA
Organism: Zhongshania sp.; assembly: GCA_047624025.1. Classification (GTDB taxonomy): domain Bacteria; phylum Pseudomonadota; class Gammaproteobacteria; order Pseudomonadales; family Spongiibacteraceae; genus Spongiibacter. The sequence continues at coordinate 16,312 of JBLHPB010000017.1, read as the reverse complement.
AAGCTCCCTATATGCAATTACCGGGACCATTTGGCGGTCACAACTGGCACCCTATGTCTTTTAATCCTAATACCGGCTTGGTCTATATTCCGGCGTTGGAAACCCCCTACGTTTACGCCGAGGATAAAAACTTTAAGTACAAGGAAGGCCGTTGGAATACCGGCGCCGATAGTGCGATGGGATCGCTGCCGGTGGGTGAAGCACAATTCAAGGCCGTTAAAGCTGCGGTCAAGGGTCGCTTACTGGCTTGGGACCCTGTGAATCAAAAGCCCGCTTGGCAAGTAGAGCACAATAGCGCCTGGAATGGCGGGGTCTTGTCCACGGCTGGTGGTTTGGTTTTTCAAGGTAATGCCGACGCCAAGTTGGTTGCCTACCGCGCCGATAATGGCGAACGCCTGTGGGATTTTTTTGCGCAAACCGGCATCGTTGCTCCGCCGATCAGCTATGAACTCGATGGCGAACAATACATTGCGGTAGCGTCGGGCTGGGGTGGTGTATTTACCGTTGTCTATGGCGGACTGTTCCCAGCGGAAAGCGATCCCGGTGTTGGTCGTTTGATGGTATTTAAACTCGGTGGCAAAGCTTCCCTGCCCGCGCTGCCAGATACCGCGGCACGTAAGCCGACGCCGCCAGCATCAACTGCCGACGCACAAACCATCGCTCTTGGTAAAAGCCATTACGATATCAATTGCATGGTTTGTCATGGTGATCACGCTATTTCCAGCGGCCTGATTCCAGACCTGCGTTGGTCGCCGATGATTGTCGCGGATGAAGCTTTGCAAGCAGTCGTCTTGGACGGAGCCCTCGCCTCACGCGGTATGCCTGCTTTTGCCGAGTTGTTAAAGAAAGAGGATGTTCAGGCCCTGCGTGCCTATATTATTTCAGCCGCCAATGACGGGCTGGAAGAGAAGTTGGAGATCGGTCAGTAACAAGCTTGATTGGCTTAAGACGCCTTCGTCAGAGTAAGCTTGTCTTGAATTTTATGATGAAGATGGAAGCTTTACGTAATAAAAGATAAGGTTTTCCATCGCACTATTTAAACTATAAATTCTGGAGTTATTATGATTACTATTCACCACCTCGGTATTTCGCAATCAGATCGTGTAGTTTGGCTGATGGAAGAACTAGGCTTGCCCTATAAGCTCAAGTGGTATGATCGGGGCGAGGATTTTCTGGCACCGCCTGAGTATCGAGCACTGCATCCTGCTGCAACGTCGCCGATTATTGAAGATGGCGATTTGATGCTGGCAGAGTCGACCGCGATTGTGGAATATATTTCTCAGCGCTATGGTGAGGGTAAGCTCTCAGTGCCGATATCTTCGCCGGATTATCCTCACTATTTGTACTGGATGCAGTTCAACAATAATTTACAGTCGGCGTTGTTTCTTAAACTGACGGCTAAAGCCATTGATGCTGAAGTAGCCGATAAAAACCCATTGGTAACCACTAATAATCGTCGCTATGAGGGCCTATATAAGGCTTTAGAGCAGCGCTTAGGCGAGTCGCCGTATTTGGCTGGTGAAGAGTTCAGTTGTGCGGATATTATGTCGATTTTTGGTCTGGTAACTATGCCGATGCTGGGCGCGCGTACCCCCGACGACAGCATGCCTAATACCCAAGCATATCTAAAACGAGTGACATCGCGCCCCGCCTACCAAAAAGCTATGGCCTTAGCTGGCCCTTCGGCTAGCCGCCCCAGCAGTTAAACTTTTCAAATTTTATTGGGATAGAGAAAGGCTATGTGGTTACGCACCATATGCGATTTAAGCTTTGAGATAACCACGCCGACCCCGTTTATTTTGATGCTACGGCCACGCAGCGGAGCCCAGCAATGGGTGGCCCGCGAGGAATACCGCATCAAACCTAGTGTGCCAGTTTTTGAATTTACCGATATTTACGGCAATCTGTGTCAGCGCTTGGTAGCGTCGCCTGGGGTTTTTACGATTTTTACTGCGGCTGATGTTATGACGGCAGATTTCGTCGATCAGGCACCGGGCGCGCCCTTTGTTGATATTGAGAGGCTGCCAGATTCGGTACTAAGTTATTTATTGCCGAGTCGCTTTTGTGAGTCAGACCGTTTTGGGCAGATGGCGACATCAATAGCCGCCGGTTATCTGCTGGGCTATGACCAAGCTAAAGCCATTGAAACCTGGTTGCGAACGAATATTAGTTATCAGCCTGGTAGCAGTGATATTCCGGTGTCGGCCATGGAGGTCAACGCCAAGCAGTTTGGTGTTTGTCGTGACCTCTCCCATCTTGGTATTGCCTTGTGTCGGAGTTTGAGTATTCCGGCGCGATTAGTGGTGGGTTACCTCCATAATTTACAGCCTATGGATTTACACGCGTGGTTTGAAGCTTATGTGGGTGGGCGCTGGTATACCTTTGATGCTACCCAGTCTCAGCTTCGGGGTGGCTATGTAGCTATAGGCTATGGTCGCGATGCGGCTGATGTAGCTATCTTTAATCAGTTTGGGCCTGCGGTGCAGTGCATCAATCAACGTATTGATGTGCAGCTTATTGACGAGAAAGATCTCTGATGGCGATTAAGCTTAGTTTGCGTTTGTTGTCATAACGTCACATTCTAGACTTCATGATAGAGCCTCGTTACCCAAGGTTGTTATGCACCTTGGTGAGCGCAAATATTAATACGCTGAAGTACTGCTACACTGAAATACAGCTTTGCCTAAATTTACAAATTTTCTACATTCATCAATACAAGGATAACGGTAATGACGACATTCACCCTTAATGGCAAGAAAATGTCTTCTGATGCCCCTGCTGATACGCCATTACTGTGGGTGATCAGAGATGAATTCAACCTAAAGGGCACCAAGTTTGGCTGCGGCATTGCCATGTGTGGTGCCTGTACGGTGCACTTCAATGGCAGTCCGGTGCGGTCATGCTCGCTTCCTTTAGCTGCGGTGAACAACGCTGATATTCGCACGATTGAAGGTTTGGAAAATAAGCATCCCTTACAAAAGGCCTGGGTAGATCAGCAGGTGCCTCAGTGTGGTTACTGCCAGTCTGGCCAAATTATGCAGGCGGCTGCTTTGCTTGCCAGTAATGCCAACCCTTCCGATGAAGATATTGTGCAATATATGTCAGGAAATTTATGTCGCTGTATGTCGTATATCAGAATCAAAAAAGCGATTAAGCAGGCCGCTAGCGCCAGTGCCGGCACGGTGGAAATATTCGATCCCAAGCGTGCGTCTCTGTCAGCCCAAACCGCCGATCAAGGAGTGAGCTAATATGTCACGCGTGAATAAAGATGAAAAGATTGAGCAGGGTCGCCGCCAGTTTTTAATTGGCTCAGTGGGTGCTGGATTGGTTCTGGCGTTCGCACCGGCTTTGACATCGATTGGAACCGTCATGGCGTCTGAGCGCCTTGACAAAAAACTGTTCAATCCCACCATCTGGTTTGAAATTGATCAAGCCGGAGCGATTCTGGTCAATATTACCCGAGCTGAAATGGGTCAGCATGTAGGCACGGCACTGGCGCGTATTGTGGCTGATGAGCTGGGTGCTGACTGGAATCGAGTGAGCTTTAAACACGTAGATACCGACCCCAAATGGGGTTATATGGTAACTGGCGGTTCATGGTCCGTATTTCAGTCTTATATACCCATGTCACAAGCGGGTGCAGCGGGTCGCGAGGCGCTCATTGAAGCTGGTGCAGCACTACTTGGTGTAGCCGCTAAAAAATGTATCAGCGGAAATAGTCGAGTAATTTGCGGCAAAAAATCCATCGACTTTGCCGACATCGTTAAACGCAGCAAGATTGATAAGACCTATACTGCCGAGCAACTAGCGAGCTTTACACCTAAAACTCCCCAGCATAGAGACTTAATCGCCAAGCCGAGTCAGGCGTTAGATATTCCTGCCAAAACCACTGGCGAGGCGCGCTACGGTATCGATGTTGAGTTGGAGGGCATGATTTATGCGCGTCCACTGGTGCCACCAACGCGCTACGGTTCTAGCGTAAAGAAAGTCGATGATAGCGCGGCGGAAAAAGTTAAAGGCTATCTGGGTTATAGAATCCTCAATGATCCCAGCGATATTCTGCAAGGTTGGGTGTCGGTGTTGGCAGATACTTATTACGGCGCGATCAAAGCTGCCAATGCCATCAAGGTTAATTATCAGGCGGGGCCAACGGCCAATGTCTCTGAGCAGGACCTTATCGCTGAGGGTGAAAAGCTAGTTGCCGATAAATCCACAGGAGGCTTGTTTGTCGAGCACGGTAATATCGATACAGTGGCTAAGCAAGCTAAAAAATCCATTGAGGGAATGTATCGCACCTCCTCTGTGCTGCACTTTGCCCTAGAGCCGGTGAATGCCGCAGTTGAGTTTAAAGACGGGGTTTGCCATGTCTATACCGGTAATCAATGGCAGTCACTATTTCTGCCTATTGTGGCCAAATCAGTGGGCCTGCCTGAAGATAAGGTGATTATCCATCAGCACTATTTAGGCGGTGGTTTTGGTAGACGCCTAGCTGGTGATTATATGATTCCGGCCGCGTTAACGGCCAAGGCTGTCGGCAAGCCAGTGAAATTAGTGTTTACCCGCGAAGATGATTCGCGCTTTGATTGTATTCGCTCGCCCTCGGTGCAGCATTTTGCCGCCTATTGGGACAGCGCTAATGTCTTACAGGGCATAGAGCATGCGGCGGCGGCAGGTTGGCCAACCATGACCATGGCGCCGGGTTTTTTGTTTGACAGTTTGGATAACAAAGCCAAATTAGACAGCTTCTCCATCAGCGGTGCTGATCACTGGTATAGCTTGAAAAACCACCGGGTTAGAGCGATCAACAATAGCCTTGCCCAAAAAACCTTTGTACCGGGCTGGCTGCGTGCGGTTGGGCCGGGCTGGATTGGCTGGGGAGTGGAGTCTTTTATGGACGAAGTTGCTCACGAACAGGGTGTTGATCCGGTGGCTTTCCGTCTGGGGCTACTCGATGCTAAAGGTAAAAACGCGGGCAAAGCGCCAGAGTCGGTGGGCGGTGCCAAACGTTTGGCCAATGTCTTGCGCGAGGCGAAAGCCAGGTCGAATTGGGGCCGCAGCTTGCCCAAAAATGAAGGTATGGGCATTGCCATTGCTGCCGGACAGGAACGTAATATGCCAACGTGGAGCGCCTGTGTCGCCCATGTCAAAGTTAATCCTGACTCGGGTGAAGTGACCGTACTAAAGCTTACCGGCGTGATGGATTGCGGTACCGTGGTTCATCCCGACGGCGCCTTGGCGCAAACTGAAGGCGCTATGCTGTGGGGCCTGAGCATGGCTTTGCACGAGGGCACCCAAATTAAAGCGGGTCAGGTTGCTGACATTAATTTGAATACCTATAGTCCACTGCGTATGAAGGATGTGCCGGACATGGATATTAGCTTTGTGCAGAATACTGAGTTTCCAACTGGCTTGGGTGAGCCCGGTGTCATAGCCGTGGCACCCGCGATCGGCAACGCCATATTTAATGCAGTGGGTGCGCGTATGCGAGATTTGCCGATTAGTGCTAGTGCGGTGAAGGCGGCGCTGAATAGCTGATTTAGGGCTGCCCTTTAGTCTGATGAGGCGGCACTTGTGGGCCGGCCGCCGCATCAATTTTGTCCTCGTCAAAAAATCCTAGGCGGCGCGCCCGCTTTGCCCACAACTCGCGGGCGTGAGCCTGCATATTAACCGCGGTGTCGGTCTCGTCGACGATTTCCATGCCAATCATGGTTTCGACTAAATCTTCTATCGTCACCAAACCCAAAATACTGCCGTATTCGTTGACGATTAATGCAATGGGCTGACGGTTGTCGATCATTTTCGGCAATAATTCTGCGGCTCTCAAGGTGTCGGGTACGGTCAGTAAGTCACGCCTTAAATGACTCAAAGGGGCGTCAGGGGTGCGGGCCATGGCGAGCATTAATTCATCTTTTCTAATAAAGCCGGTGATATTTTCGGCCTCTTCGACAAAGACCGGAATTCGGGAAAAAGGCATGGATGTATATTTATCGATTACGGCTTGCACACTGGCGTCTTCTGGCAAGCTGAATATCACCAGCCGTGGCGTCATGACATCGCGGACCAATAGCGCCCGAAAGCGGATTAAACTGGCGACAGCATTGGATTCTTCCTGATCTAAAATCCCTTCTGTAACTGCGACTTGGGCAAGTGCGACAAATTCGTCGCGACTAATGGATTTGGCCCCCGGGCCTTGTGACAATAAACCGGTAATGACCTTTGCCATAATGACGAAAGGGTACATTATCCATATGACTGACCTTAGGATGTGCGCACAGGCAGGAGCCAACTGGCGCCAAAATGTGGCGCCAAGGGTTTTGGGGATGATTTCTGAAACCACTAGAATGAGCAAGGTCAATATGCCCGAGATCAGGCCGAAGTAAGCTTCGCCAAACAAACTTGTTGCCTTTGCCCCCGCACCTACCGCACCTACCGTATGAGCAATGGTATTCAAACTGAGAATGGCGGCGAGGGGGGCGTCTATATCAGTTTTATACGAAGCCCACAGACGGCCATTGCGGCGACCACTATCTTCTTCTGCGGCGATATAAGAGGGAGTAACGCTGAGAAGTACGGCTTCCAATATAGAGCATAAAAAAGACACACCCAAAGCCATGGCAACAAAGAAAATCAGTAAAATCATGGTCGCTCCCAGTCAAAATTTATTAAATTGCCGCATGCCTAGCAATCGATTTCATTACCCTAAAGTGCTGTACTGTACTTTGCAATCAGCAAGAACAGCCGTTCAGACCTTTCTGCGGCGTATATAGTGCCTGAATGTTAAGATTCAAGCGCCAAATTAGACAACAAAATGGCTAAGTGTAATACTGAAAATGAAGATCATTTTTGCAAACTAATAATCAATAAAATCGAGGCGTAAAATGCAGAGATTCCTGACCGGAGTGCTATCTTTTAGTGCATTATTATCTCTACCTTTCGCGGTAGTGGCACAAGCTGAAGATAAGCCTGAAAAAAAGCGACAGCTCGAAGAAGTCCTAGTGACGGCCCAAAAGCGGGTCGAGTCTTTGTCTGATGTGCCGGTATCAGTAACGGCTTTGGATGGCGATAAGCTTAAAAAGGCGGGCATTGAAAATCTTAGCGATTTATCAGCCTACACGCCAAATTTCAAGATGGTCGAGGGTGGCTTGTTACCCAATGTGTATATGCGCGGTGTCGGCTCTGGCTCCAATCAGGGCTTTGAATTGTCCGTAGGGATATTCTCTGACGGTGTGCATCTAGGTCGGCCGCATCAAACTCGCGGTGCGTTTATGGACCTTGAACGAGTGGAGGTATTACGCGGTCCGCAGTCCATTCTATTCGGCAAAAATGCCATTGCTGGCGCCCTGAGCTTGGTCTCGGCTAAACCCGGCGATGAATTGGAATCCAATTTTAGTGGCATGAGAGGTGGCCCCGATGATACCCAGGAGTTTTCGGCCATGGTGTCGCTGCCGCTCTCCGATAACTTTGGCGTGCGTGTTGCCGTTCGCAACCGCGACGAAGAAGGCTATATGTACAACGAGAACCCCGCCCTAGATCGCAAAGAGCCCGCTGTCGAAGAGTTGTCAGCAAGAGTGACGTTTGGTTGGGACCCCACTGAGCATACGGTATCTACCCTGAAGCTGGAAAAAACCAATCGTGAGCAACGTGGTCGGCAATTTGAAATCACCCACGAAAGTGCTTTAACTGGTTGCAGTGGTGAGAATGTGGTGCTCGATGGTATCAAAAATACCGATGACAAAGAGTACGCAGAAATAGACAATTATAATGCGACCTTAAATATAGACGTGGATTATGATGCCGGCACCTTTACTTCGGTGACGGCAGCAACCGGGTTTGAGTCTGAGGATCTGTTTGATGGCGACTCCAGTAGTTTTGATACCGTGCCATTATTGGGCATAGAGGAGTATGACCAGCTTAGCCAAGAGTTCCGTTTTACCTCACCAGGTGGTGAGTTCATTGATTATATTTTTGGTGGATTCTACCAGAGTAGTGAAATGACCTTTGATGAGTCGACGGCACTGTTGGTGCGCAATGGGGCACTGAATGATGCCGGACGTGATCCCCTAGGTTGCCTGATCAATATGCAAACGAATGTGGCCGCTGATCTGGATAAAGATTTCTACATAAACAGTGATGCCTGGTCTGGTTTTGTGCAGTTAACCTTTAATTTGACCGAAACCCTTCGCTCAACTGTTGGTGTGCGCTATGTCAACGAAGAAAAAGAAGGCTTTCGAGAGTTATTCCTCTATCAGCCGGGTACTCGCGATGGTGTCGACCCTGGCACCGCTGCAGTCTTAGGAGCATTGAATATAGAGGAGCACAAATTAGAGCGTCAGCGTGAAGTGGGTGTCACCCTACCCTCTATCAATGTGCAGTGGGATGCGGCAGCCGATATCATGACCTATATTACGGCGACTAAAGGTGCCAAATCTGGAAGTTTCGATGCACGTAACAATAATGCCGTCGAAGGTCCTGGCGGTGGTGGTACCAATTTTGAATTTGAAGATGAGGTCGCTATTGCCTATGAACTAGGGGCAAAAATGGGGCTTGCCGACGGTGCAGCAGAACTCAATGTGGCCTTATACCATGTTGAATATGAGGAAATGCAGGTCAGCGTCTTTGATGGCGTCGCCGGCTTTGTGGTGTCTAATGCAGGTAGTGCCTTGACCAAGGGCGTTGAAATGGACGGCCGTTGGTTGATGAGTGACTGGTTTTTGTTAAGTGGTTCGCTCGCCTATTTAGATTTTGAATGGCTGGAATACCTTGAAGGCCCGTGTTTAGCTACTGACGACGAGGATATCTGTGATCTGAGTGGTGAAAGAAATCAGCAAACGCCAAAATGGAGCGCCTCTCTATCGGGTACATTTAGTTTCCCCTTAAGCACAAACATCATGCTGGATTTTACCACGGATGCTTCCTTTAAAGATTCCCATTTTACCTCTGGAGAACTTGATCCCAGAGGTATACAAGAGGCCTATACCAAGTTTAATGCTCGTTTGGCGGTGGGTCATATAGATGGCGATTGGTCGCTGGCTTTGGTGGGTAAAAACCTGACCGATGAAATGACTATTGGCATTGGTTCCCCTACCGTGCTCGATATCGGTGGTTATCGAGCCACGCTGGAACCGTTGAAGTCTTATTATCTTGAGGCGAGGGTGCAATTTTAAGCTGGCTAGATAATAGCTTTCGTCATTAAATTCTTATCTAAAGCCATGATGCTTGCGAAGCAAGCGCCGTGGCTTATTTTTAATAGTTGTAAGTGTCCCTAGAAAAGTATGCTGCTAATGTGGGGTATACACTTGCTTGCCTGAAATAAACCGGCTTTTTTACAAACCGATCAATGGATGAAATCATCAATGACAAGGGCGCACGCGATAATTTTCAGTCTCGTGGGTCCAGAGTATCTTGCCCTCCTGGTGGACAATGATCACTGTTGGCATGACGGTATCGTTGCCACCGTTGCCACCGTCGCCACCCATGCCAATGGGCGCACCTTTCTCATGAACTATGCCTAAAGTACGCGCGGCTACCATGTTTTTATCAAAGCCAAACACAAAGTGCACATCAAATTTTTCGGCAATGGCGAGACAATCGCCGTTGCCTTACGGGCTGACTAATACCGTGTGCACTGCCATTCCCTTCAATGGGCGGTATTGTGCTGCAAGTGTTTTTCATCTTGAAATTCAAAGTCTGGCAGAGATTGGCCAATCGCCAAAATGGCATTGGCGTTACGATCCAGGTCAGAATACCAAAAAACATATAGCAAGGTGCCGCCACAACCAATCAGAAAAGTGTAAAGACTGGCGGGTAGAGCAAAATCAAACAGGGCAATGGCGGCACCAATAATGGCGCAGCTGACTTGAATAGGCATATTCCGACTGGTGGCTGTGACACCGGCTAGGCCCAAATAAGCCGTAAAGCCAAGCATTGCCCCACAGGAAATAATAACCGACCACCAAGCTGGAGAAACCTGTCCTGTTGCCAGTGCAAAAATAGCATGGCCTAGAGCAATGCCGATGCCTAGTGGAAATGGAAAGATGAAAATTTATTTGAGCTTTTTCATAGTCGATGACTCTTAATAAAGGCGAGTATTCAGGACTTAAGTATTCGGAGCTATGTAAATAAGGGGATCTTGTTGCGGGTCTGGTGTACCCGCTTTCCAGCGCACTGAGCCAAAAGGACGTTCTAGCCAGCGCCGGATAGTAGTTGGCTTGCCTTCAATGGTGAGATTAGTGGCAGTGGACTGGGCTTCAAGGTCTACCTGGGTGTAGCGATCACGCATTCTTAAATAATCACCCCAGGTGGGGAAATGATAGCGTTCAGTCCAGAGTTCAGAGTCACCAATATCCCGTGCAATTGACCAGTTAAAGCCGCCATTACGCAAGCGTACTCGTTGCAGATCGAGCATGGCTTCGTAATAGGCGCGGGCGTTTTTGGGTGCAACTGCATATTGAATTTCAATGGCCACTGGACCAGAGCGCATGGTGATGGCCAGCGCAACTTCGGGTTCGTTGGCAATGGCAATGGAGTCTGCCGCGATTTGTTTTACTTCGGGTAGTCGTAAAAATAAAGCCAGTACAGGCAGGCTCAGCATGCTCAAGCCAGAGGCAATAATGGCTGTTTCAATCGACCAATGATTGGCAACAAGGCCCCAAAACCAGGCCCCGAAAGCGATGCCACCGGTCAACATAGATGAAAACAGTGAAATGGCTCTCGCGGTTACCCAGCGTGGTGCAGATAGTTGCACCGAGATATTGAGTAGAGAAATGCTCAGCATAGTCGCGGCACCGGCTAGGAACATGCCCATACAGGTCAAAGCAAGTGAGCGACTAAAGCCTATTTCTATCATGGCTAGACCGCCCATGATTGCCAGGGTAGAAACGGCTTTTTCAGTGCCAAAACGCTGATGAAAGCTATTGATTAATAAGGCGCCAATAACCGCCCCTACGCCGCCAGCACCAAGTAATATACCAAAGGTGCTAGCGTCGCCTCCAAGGAGGTTTTTGGCAATGAGGGGCGCTAAGGCAGTGGCCGTTCCGCATACCAAGCCAAAGATAAAAGTGCGAATAAGCGTGGTGCGTATGGGGTTGGAATGAAAGGCGTAGCGTACACCGGAAACAATTGCTCGGTTCAGCCGTTCGGGGGGCAGGCGAGAAATAATGGCGCCACGCTGCCACACATAAAAAGCCAATATCAGGGGCAGATAACTCACCGCATTCACGCCAAATGCGACTTGTGCGCCTGCTGCCACCACAATTAATCCGCCAATGGCGGGGCCAAAGCTGCGGGCAATATTATAACTGATGGTATTAAGGGCAATGGCCGCCGGCAGATCTTCAGATTTCACTTGTTCGCCAATCGACGACTGCCAGGCGGGGGCATAAATCGCCACGCCGGTGCCAATCAAGGAACAGAATATTAGTAGCAGCCACGGTGTGGTCAGCTCAAAATAGGCCAGTGCCGATAACACCGAGCTAAAAAAGGCCGCAATGCCAAGGCCAATCATGGCGATTTTACGGCGGTCAAACATATCCGCAATAGCCCCAGCAGGCAGTGCGACCAGCATCAAGGGAAGCATAATGGCAGTTTGTACTAAGCTGACCATACTGGGCGAGGTGGTCAGGCGGGTCATTTCCCAGGCTACACCAACACCCAAGATCAGCTGACCGAAATTGGACAGTACACTGGCGCTCCAGATTCGGAAAAAAACCGGTTCACGCAGCGGTGACAGAGCTGATCTCTGGGACGGAGTTTGTTTAGTGTCAGTGCTATGGTCCGCGGGTTTGTTATCGTCACCTGGCATGCTAATGGCTGAATTCCCCGTTTATGGTGCGAGCTACAGCACTTATTTTGCTCTTATGTGGGGCTGTATACCATTTAAATTCTAAGTGAACAGCCATAGCGGGCGCGCGTGGGAGGATAACAACGGCTGTTTGTACTAAGTAAATTGCAGGAAAACGGCTATTAAATGCGACTCTTTGAACGCAGCTTCAATTGCTCAAATAGAGGGCTGTGCTGGTCGCCTTCAGAACATACGCTGAGCAAATCATCGATAAAATAATGAAATGCGCGCTGCTCGATTTTTTCGATCATGGCTTGCTGTGGTCTATCTAACATGTGGTATATGCTGGCGGCGCCAAAGTCGCCAAAGAGAATATTGGCGCCATCATCGAATAAGGTATTGTGAGCATACAGGTCGCCATGGCAGACCTGATTGGCTTGTAAGTGAGCAAGGGTAGACTCCATTTGCGCCACTATTTTGGTGATTTCTTTAATGCTTAGGGTGAATTCTTCGGGGAATCGGTCACGGGTACAGCTCTGCAGGCAGGGAGGTAAGCCTAAGTTTTGATAGCTTGGCGGAATTAAATCCATGATCAACGCAAGGTAGTTATTTTCTTTTACTTGCGCCAAGGGCTTCACTAAATTTGGGTGATGGCCTGCTTTTAAACACGCGCTTAACTCGTCCTCTGGATAACCGTCAGTGGTGACTTCACCTTTGAAGACCTTGACGGCAATTTCTGCTGGAAAATTCTTTTGCGGTGCTGCCCACTGTGCTTTATAGATAACGCCAGATGCACCCTGTCCCAGCACGTTTTGGAGCTTATAGCTGACTGAGGGGATCTCAGTGATTGATTGTTGGTGTGCGTCGACGCGGCTAAAGGGGTTGCCTGAAAATGCCAGCCAGGCTAATTTCGGTAAATTGAATAGTTGCGTCGGGAACTGCGTCAGTTGGTTGGCGGATATGCGTATTAGTTCAAGATTTTGACTGTTTGCCAATGACGGTGGTAATTGCGAAAGGCGGTTACCGGCCAATGCGAGCTTTTGTAAACGTGGTCGCTGGCCTAGGGCGTCTGGCAGGGTTTCAATTAGGTTGTCGGTTAATATTAACCATCGCAGCTTTTGGGGTAAGGCGTTTTCTGGCACAAGCCGAATTTTATTGGTTTTAAAACCCACCATCTCCAAATTTTGGCATTGGCCTAGTACTTCCGGTAGGCTTTCAAAGCAATTATTTGAGGCAAAAATAATTTTTAACTTGTTAAGTTGCTTGAATTCATCAGGCAATGTCGATAACTGGTTATTAGACAGGTCGAGGATTTCTAAGCTATCTCTCAGGGATAGAATTTCTAAAGGAAATGAACTTAAATTTTCAGCCAGTGATAAACGTTTAATGCCGCTTAATTCGCCGGATTTTAATTGATCAAGAGTATGCAAAACGATTATTCCACGGAGACTAGAATTGTGAGGGCCTGAAGCCTACTGAACAAAAGGGCAAAAAGATAGAAACCAAGGGCCGCAAAGTATGATGTGGTGATTGCGGCTGGGCACAAATATTGCGATTGTTGGCTGCGTTCAAGCCTCCGAAGAGGCCTGTATTATTCCGAGCGGCTATGGATAAATAACTCAGTCAATCTCACCATGCTCCATTAGTCACTTTAATGGCGTAAAAGCCACTGTAGCCATCGGTATACCAAATTTCTTTGCGCTCAGGCACAAAAGCCGGGCTGGACATGGCCCAATTACTGGCAGGGGCTGGCTGGGTAAGAATGCGGTCTTGAACCGGTGCATTAAAGTAGGCAATTTCACGGGGCTTGAGAGGGTCGCGAATATCAAAGATACGCAAGCCGGATAAAATCATGCTACAGGCGACAATGTCGGGGTTCACTCGGCTAGGAATATTGCAGTAATGCCCGGCATAACCGCCTGCAGGGTTTTGGGCACCGGGATCGTTGGCGATAGCCGCACGATTTTTTGGATCGTGAACTTCCAGGCGAATATCCGATATCACCCGCGGTTGAGTTTCATCGCTGATGTCGATGATACGAGCTGCACCAACAACTAGGCCATTCGCGGCAACAGCTGTTGCGCCACCGCCTTCGCCACCTGTATTTGTAGAGAACTCGTCAATTTCCAATAGATAGGGTTTGCCGTCGCGGGTAAAGGGCAGAGCGTTCTGGGGAATAGTCTGATTGTCCCAGCTAATACTGCTGATTTCACGAACTTGGGGATCGGCGACGCGTGCCTGAATCTCAGACACGTCTAGGATTAACACACCTTTGCTATTACCTGAAGAAAGATAGGCTCGATTGCCGTCATCACTGATCGACAGGCCGTGGGAGGTGTAATTACCTCGCCATAATGGCAGCGGAATTTTCGGGTTGGAAATATCGACGGCGGTCAGCGAAGGTGTGCCCGGTGAGGCTGAGTAAAAGGTTTTGCCATCCGGAGCCAAGCCACTTTCATGCCCTAAAGTACCGACCAATGCTGAAGACTGCAATTGTGGGGCGCGGCAATCGGCAGATAGGTCGTATACATCCACAATGCCGGGGTAAACGCTTAGGTTACCCATGACAGCGGCGAGAATGCCTGCCTGTTGAGACAACACCAAGGATTCGTGAGGTGAACCCATTGCTGGGGTGACGAGTTGTGTGGCAAGTACAGGGTTGGCCGGGTCGCTCATGTCCAGCACATTGACACCTACATTGCTGTCCAGAAGGTTAGACGGAAACAGTAGGGTGCTATCGTAATACGCGCACTCATTACCGCTGGCATCCACATAGCGTTCTACCTTAAAGCCGCCAACTGTGCCTATGGCATTGGGCACGATATAGGAACCCACTAGCTCGGTGTTACAGCTGAAGCCCTGTGCCGCTAAACCACTATTGTGGTCTTCTTGGCTAACACGGCCTTGCAGTCCTGTTTCTTGCTTGGAACCTGGCCCGCAAACCGCTTTCGAGGTTGCGACTTCAGTCACGGCTGGAATGGCAGGAGAGTTGGTCGTGCCGCCACCGCAGGCGCTAAGTCCGCCCAGAGCAATGATCAGACTGATATTGATATATTTAGACATAAATTGTCTCCAGTATCTTTATTCTATGAATATTAGCTAGATGCCGGTATACCTGGATTCACCCAATGCAGGCTTTCACCGGCTGTAGTCAAGCGCCTTGAGCATCGTGCGCATTTGCTGAATTTCTTTGGACTGATCTAACACCATATTTGCCGCTACAGTGCGCACCGCTAACAAACGGGACTCTTCAGCGGCAAAGCGCGCCATGGGTACCCCGCCTTCGTGGTGGGCCAGCATAAGTTGCAGAAATAGCGTGTCGCGCTCGCGCCCTTCCAGTAATCGAAGTTGCTGAAGCTGCTCACGGCTGGCAAGGCCGGGCATACCATCAGCTGAATTTCCGCAGTCAATCAGGTATTTTTGCATGCTTTCATCGAGGGCTTTAGCCCCCATTAATAGCCACACCATGTCTTTACTGGCGGGAAAAAAACCTTGTTGCCAAATTCGCAGCCAGCCATGCATTTCGCCGAGTTCTAAAAGTTGTTTGCCAGCAATTGTCTTGGCAAGCGTTGTCAGGGCAGTTGGCCTACCATCCAATAATAGCTGCGCCATGGTAATGGCTTGCTCGTGGTGAATGGCCATGGACTGACTAAAACCGATATCAATTTGACTGGGTTCGAGCTCGGATAAGCGATTTTGAGTACTGTCCAGTAGGCGTAATTGAGTGTAAAAAACGCTGGTCAGGCCAATCGTTAAAATAGCGGCCATGCTAAGAACTAATAAGCGCATGATAAAAAATTTAATGAACTATGAAGTCTGATAATCATTTAAAAATGGCCTAATTGATCACAGTTGCCCCAGTGTATAGATAGGCAGTGTTTTTTACCTGGGCGAGCATAGCATCCACGGTGGAATACCACCATAAACCCTAGTCAGTAATGGCTTGATGGGTGTTGATGACTTACGCTAGGGTTGGGATCATTGTCATGCTTAGCGACTGTGCTAAGCTAGTGTTTTTTTAAGCCTCTGAGCTACCATGGAATTTTATATTATGGATCTCATTCGCGTTCTTATCGCTATTTTGCTACCGCCATTAGGTGTGTTTTTGCAAGTCGGTGTTGGTAAGCATTTTTGGATTAATATCATCCTGACTTTGTGTGGTTATTTTCCCGGTATTATTCATGCGGTGTACATCATTGCCAAAAAATGACAGATAGCGAAACAGTGGTTCGGCTCCGACGTAGCCGTCAGTTGGCTACCCTCCTGGATGGTGCATGGCAGATCCCTTACACCCCTTGGCGATTTGGCATTGACTCACTAATGGGCTTGCTGCCGATCGCGGGCGATTTAGCCAGCGCCTTGCTTGGTCTAGGCATCGTATGGCAAGCGCGGCAGCTTGCTGCACCAAGATCGATTCAGTTAAGGATGCTCGGCAATATAGGCTTGGATTTTGTTCTAGGCAGTGTGCCAATTGTTGGCGACATTGCCGATGTGGCGTTTCGTAAAAATATGCGCAATGCCGATTTACTGGAG
>JBLHPB010000016.1:0-33392 GCA_047624025.1 Zhongshania sp. | reverse complement strand
GTCAGAGTGGCTTGGTCGAATTCGAAATGGAAAACCGTTTCGAGGTTCATCACGTCTTGAGCGTCATAAGCGTTTGCTTCAGCTGGCTCAGTATAAGTACTGGCAGTATCTGCGCCTTCCTGACCGCTGCTGTCGGTGTCAGTTGATGCACAACCGGCCAACAATACGCTGAAGAAAGCTATACCCAAAAACATATTTTTTGCTTGGTATTTCATGGTATTTTCCCGTCAATTTTGATTACACACTTCCGCACAAACAAAACCTTTTGTTTTTACGGCCTTACATTCCCGGCTATTACATCATTGAAGAAAAGGCGACCAAGCCGGTTCGCGCACATCCCCGAATCGCGACGGCAGGCGATACTTCACCCCACCGTCTATCGATACTGCCGCCAAAACACCCTTACCATCGTACTGTGTTGCATACAATAGCATACTGGCGTTTGGCGCTACGCTAGGTGACTCATCCAGACTGGTCGAAGTGAGAATCTCGACACGGTTACGTTTCAAATCCTGCACTGCGATATGAAAATTGCCGTTTGCCCTATGCACTAGGACCAGCCCCAGACCATCTGCCAGAACTCGCGCTCTGGCGTTATAGTCACCTATAAATGTTACTCTTTCTACTGCACCAGTGCCCAATACAACCTTGTAGATCTGCGGCTTGCCGCCACGATCCGAAGTAAAGACCAGTGACTTACCATCCGGCATCCACGCCGGCTCGGTATCGATGGCAAAATGATTAGTGACACGCTCAAGCGCGCCACTGGCCAAGTCCATCACATAAATATCTGGACTGCCATCTTTGGACAATACCATTGCCATTTTAGTGCCGTCGGGTGAAAACGCGGGGGCGCCATTCAAACCACGAAACGCGGTTAATTGCTTGCGCTCCTTGGTGACTAGATCCTGCATATAAATGGCAGGTCGAGTGCTCTCAAAAGAAACATACGCAATACGTCTGCCATCGGGTGCCCAAGTCGGCGCCATAATAGGCTCTCGACTGTCAAAAAGTACCGATTCATTGGCACCATCAATGTCACTTTTCAGCAAACGGAAGCGGGTTCTATTACCCCCTTCGCGAACAGCAGAAACATATAGCAGTTGTGTCCGAAAAGCACCGCGAATATTTGTGAGTTTTTCATATATTTTGTCACTAACGGTGTGCGCAAGGTAGCGCGGCTTGTCAGAACTCACCGATTCCGAGCCAGCCAGAATCACGCGCTGGGTATTAACGTCCAATAATTCATAATTTGCCATCAAAGTACCGGGGACTGGCTGGGTAAGAGACCCCACCACCACATAGTCAACACCAAGGCTTTTCCAGTCCCGATAATACACTTCGCTCGAGTTGCGCGGCCGCCCCAGCATATCGCCACGACTCAGCGGGGCAAACTGACCACTGCGATGCAAATCCATCTCAACAATCGACGCAAGATCTTCTGCCACCGCTACCCCAGGCTGCCAACCAAAGGGAACAATAGCGATGGGCACGGGATCATCTTTACCCTTATTAATCTCAATAGTTAAATCTGCTGTGGCAGCAGAACAAACCACTACAAAGAAAATCGTTGTAAAAAATCGTTGTAACATTAACGCCTCAAATCTTGGGGAACGAAGTTAATGACAAACCGCCGGAAATTCTTTTCATAGGCCGACGGATCTTTTTGGGCCAGCTCGGCCAATTCATCAATTTTACCGAGTCGGGTCACTGCCCGCGTTATCGACAAATCAAAGGCATTATCACCACTGCCTTTTAAAATTTTATGACCGACAATATCACCCGTGGGCGTGGTCATAATCTGCAATGCTGCCTGCATACCATTTCTTGCCGACAACGGCCGAGTCCAATTGTCTTGTATCAATTTCTGAATCAAGTCACCGTAGGTTGATGCCAGCTCGCCATCTTCCAGTAAATCATCTTCAGACTCCAATGCATCGGCCAATTCTTTTTGTTGCTCGCGGCGTATCTCTTCTTCAAGAGCGCGCTGCTTTGCCGCCTCGCGGGCTTTCTCCTCGGCCTGCTTTTTACGTATTTCTTCTGGCGTCGGACCTTTCGGCTCCGGTTTTTTCACCTGCGGCACCGGCTTTGGTTTTGGCGGCGGCGGTGTTGGCTTGGGCTCCGGTTTTTTAATCGGCTCGGGCTTCGCTGCCGGTTTGACCACAGGTTTAGGCACAGGTTTCACCACTGGCTTTGGTTTTGCCGGTCTGGTTACTGGCTTATCCAGTACCAATTTCGCCTGTATCGCCAACGGCCTAGCCTTAATCTCCACAACATCTTGACTGCTGGGTATGCCAAACAAAAGCAGAGCGATAACCATGCCATGCAAAGTCACCGTTACCGTTGCCGGAACCAGCTTCAAATTGTCCATCGCGCTTACTTACCTCCGCTGCGCGATTTAGGTTCTTCGGTAATCAAGCCAATCGAGGTGGCCCCAGCGCCTTGCAATACCGCCATGGCCGCCACGACTGCGGAGTAATCAACAGCACCATCACCTTTAACCATCACTGGCGTCTTGGGTTTATTGCGCAATATTTTGCTCAACTGGTCGCCTATATCTGCCAACGCCACTGGCTCACCTTGTTTAGCTGGATCACCCAGAGTCACGTAGTACTTACCCTGTTTATCCACCGACACCACAATAGGATCATCGTCGGTTGGCGGCACTGGCTCAGTAGACGCCTGAGGTAACTCCACCTGCACACCCTGTACCAGCATGGGCGCCGTTACCATAAAAACTATTAGCAACACCAACATCACATCAATGTAGGGAACCACATTGATGTCGGACATGGGCTTGCGTTTATTTCGCCGAGACATAACCAGTACCCCTAATCCCGCGAGTGGATCTGGCGGTGTAAAATACTGGAAAACTCCTCAGAGAAAGTGTCATATTTGCCAGCCAGCGAATCGACCTTTGATGAAAAGCGGTTGTAAGATACCACCGCCGGTATCGCGGCAATCAAACCCATCGCGGTTGCCACCAAGGCCTCAGAAATACCCGGCGCAACTGTTGCCAACGTGGCTTGCTGTACCTGACCCAAGCCGTGGAATGACCCCATAATCCCCCAAACCGTACCAAGCAAACCAACATAGGGACTGGTTGAGCCCACTGTGGCCAAAAATGGCAGGCTGTGTTCCATGCCCTCTTCTTCACGAGACAAAGCAACCCGCATGGAGCGCTGACAGGCTTCCATCATGGCATCGGAATCAAGCCGCTTTTTGGCTAGGCGGGTAAACTCCTTAAACCCGGCCCGGAACACACTCTCCATTCCGACCACGGTGTGCTTATCATTGCCTTCAGTGTAAAGGGTATTGAGATCAGTACCTGACCAAAATCGTGACTCAAACCGGACCATTTCTCGCTGCGCAGTATTGAAATACATCATGCGCTGAATAATCTGATACCAAGACAGCACTGATGCCAGTAGTAAAACCAGCATAATCAGCTGCACAAACAAACTTGCCTGACTGACTAAATTCCAAATGGAAAGCTCTTGATCCACAGTTTACTCCTGATGTTTGTTATCAACGCCCAACGCTGCTAGCAGCGCCTGCGGTATCCGCTTTGGTTTTAAGCTCACTCTATCCACACAGGCGACCTTCACCTGGGCATCACACAGTAATTCCTGATCCCGATACACCCGCTGCTCAAAGACCATACTGGCTTTGGCCGCCGCTATGACTGTGGCAGTCACAAAAAGTTGCTCATCCAAGCGGGCAGATCGTAAATATTTTGTTTTTAACTCGCTAACCACGAACATCAGCGCATCATTCATGATTTCGTTTTTAGCAAAACCCTTGGCGCGCATGAATTCAGTGCGCGCTCTTTCCATATACTTTAAGTAATTAACATAGAAAACGATGCCACCAGCATCGGTGTCCTCGATATAGACTCGCAGCGGCAGCCCGAATTCCGTCAAAGCTCGCCACCATTTTTGGTAATATCGCCAGCTTTGGGTACTTCCAAGCCAAAGTGTCGATAGGCCTGACTGGTCACCACTCTGCCACGGGGCGTCCGCATAATAAATCCCTGCTGGATCAAATAGGGCTCCAGCACATCTTCTATGGTGCCACGCTCTTCACTAATCGCCGCCGCTAGGCTGTCTACCCCCACCGGGCCACCATCAAAACGTTCAATCATGGCTAATAATAGTCGGCGATCCTGATGATCAAAACCACTGCTGTCGACGTTGAGCATATTAAGCGCCTGATCGGCGACCTTGGCCGTGACCAGGCCATCGGATTTCACTTCGGCGTAATCACGTACCCGCCGCAAAAGACGATTGGCGATACGCGGGGTACCGCGAGAACGTAGTGCAATCTCATGGGCGCCAGCTTCTTCTAGGCGCACGCCTAAAATATGGGCAGAGCGGCTAACGATGGTGGTCAAATCTTTTACGCCGTAAAACTCCAAGCGTTGAACAATACCAAAGCGATCCCGCAAGGGTGATGTCAGTAAACCGGCGCGGGTGGTCGCACCCACCAAGGTAAAGGGTGGCAAATCCAATTTAATAGATCGTGCTGCTGGCCCCTCGCCAATCATAATATCCAGCTGATAGTCTTCCATCGCCGGATACAGTATCTCTTCTATATTAGGACTGAGACGGTGAATCTCATCGATGAACAGCACATCGCCCTCACCGAGATTGGTCAACAAGGCAGCGAGGTCACCAGCCTTTTCCAACACCGGCCCAGAGGTGGTTTTTAAAGACACACCCATTTCATGGGCCAAAATATTCGCCAGCGTGGTTTTACCCAAACCAGGCGGGCCAAAAATCAAGGTGTGATCCAAGGGTTCTTTACGCATCCGTGCCGCGCTAACAAAAATATCCATTTGCTCACGCACGGCGGGCTGACCGATATAATCGGCCAAGGTTTTGGGTCTAATGGCGCGATCAAAACGCTCTTCAGCGGGCTCTTCTAATTCTGCTGCCACCAGGCGATCGATTTCTATCATGTCAGTTTACCGGGGATCACTTGTTCATGTTTTTTAAGGCAGCGCGGATTAAGTCCTCGCTACTGGCATAATCAGCTTTCACCGCACTAATGGCCTTGCTCGCTTCCTGGGGTTTATAACCCAAAGCCACCAGCGCCGCTTCGGCCTCGGCGATATTCGCTCGACCACCTTGCGCTGCAGCTTGCGGCTTAAACAAGGGGCCGTCAGAAGACCAGTCTTTGAGGCGGTCGCGCATTTCAATCACCAGTCGCTCTGCCGTTTTCTTGCCCACCCCTGGCAAACGCACCAGTGCAGCGGTATTGGCATCGTGAACACAGCGCACAAATTCATCGGCGTCGATGCCCGACATAATGGTCAGAGCCAGCTTTGGCCCCACGCCATTAACCTTGATTAAATCACGAAATAAACGCCGCGATGGCACATCGGTAAAACCGAATAATTGCTGAGCATCTTCGCGAACAATAAACTGCGTGTAAAGCGACACTTCCTGGCCCAACGCCGGCAAGTTATACAGCGTGGTCATCGGCACCAGCACTTCATAGCCAACGCCATTAACATCAATCACTATTTCGGGCGCCTGCTTTTCAATCAACACACCCCGTAAACGACCTATCATTACAACTCCATACTATGAAAGACGGCCACGGCGCATCCGCGTTGCGGTTGCGGGTGTGGACATATTTAATAAACCCTGCCGAGAGTTAGCGTGGCAAATAGCCGCTGCCAAAGCATCGGCGGCATCCTCTTGAGGAACCGCTGGCAATTTTAAAAGGATTTTAACCATGTGTTGAATTTGTTCTTTGCTGGCTGCCCCGGTTCCCACCACCGCTTTTTTTATTTGCCTGGCAGTATACTCGGCAACCGGTAGGCCCTGACTTACGCAGGCGACCACTGCTGCGCCCCGCGCTTGACCCAACTTCAAGGCTGAACCGGCACTCTTAGCCATAAACACTTCTTCCACCACGGCTTCGTCGGGTGAGTATTCAGTAATGATGGTGCACAGGTTTTTAAAAATAATATCCAGTCGCCCCGGTAAAGCCCCCGTAGGCAAGCGAATCACGCCACTGGTGATATAGCGATGCTGATTGCCCAGCATTTCAATGACACCAAATCCGGTTTTTTGTGATCCGGGGTCTACCCCCAAAATAATGGTCATGGCGCCTGCATATCAATAGAGTTCAAATGGCCGCGCACCCCAGATACAAGTCGCGGCTTGGCAGGCTTATTATGCACAGATTTTAATAAATAATGACACGCTGAAGACCGCCAAGACCGGAGATCAGTGTTATTCCGCCAGAGCGGCGAGGACTTCATCGGGAATCTCGGCATTGCTGTGCACATTTTGCACATCATCGAGATCTTCCAACATTTCTATCAGTGCCAACAGGGATTCGGCGCCATCTACATCCAGTGCCATAGTCAGCGAAGGTTGCATAATAATCTCGGCATGATCCGACGCGAAACCCGCCACCATCATTGCCTCTTTGACGACCATGAAATCAACATAAGCAGTCAACACCTCGATGGCACCATCATCAGCAAACTGCACATCTTCTGCGCCGGCCTCAAGGGCCGCTTCCATCACGGCATCCTCGTCCAGGCCGGGGGCAAAATACAATTGGCCATGGCGACTGAATAAATAAGCCACCGAACCATCGGTACCCAAATTGCCGCCTCGCTTATTAAAAGCGTGACGTACATCTGCCACGGTGCGGTTGCGATTATCAGTCATGCACTCAAGCAAAATTGCAACTCCACCAGGGCCGTAGCCTTCGTAACTAACTTCTTCGTAATTGTCGCTGTCGGCGTTGCCTACGCCACGAGCGATGGCTTTATCGATGGTATCGCGCTTCATATTGGCGGTCAGGGCTTTGTCCATCACCGCCCGTAATCTTGGGTTATCTTCAGGCGCAGGGCCGCCCGCTTTGGCAGCAACCACAATTTCGCGAATGAATTTAGTGAAGACTTTGCCGCGCTTGGCGTCCTGCCCGGCTTTGCGATGCTTTATATTGGCCCACTTACTGTGACCCGCCATATCAGCCTCCTGATAATACCCAGCCTTCAAGAGAAGGCTGGGGTAACTTCTTTATTTTTCTTCGAGTTTACGTAGACGTATATTCAATTCTGTTAGCTGCTTGCTTTCAACGTTGCCGGGGGCATTGGTCATTACACAGGCCGCGCTCTGAGTTTTGGGGAAGGCAATAACATCGCGAATGGACTTCGCGCCAGTCATCAACATCACCAAACGGTCCAGACCAAAGGCCAAACCACCGTGTGGTGGCGCGCCGTATTTCAGAGCATCAAGCAAGAAACCAAACTTCTCATCGGCCTCTTCAGGGCCAATACCCAGCACGCGAAATACTGCCTGCTGCATGTCCGAGCGGTGAATACGAACCGAGCCACCACCCAATTCTGTACCGTTAAGCACCATATCGTAGGCGATAGACAAGGCTTCGCCCGGTGCAGCTTCCAATTCTTCCGGCGTGCACGACGGCGCGGTGAAAGGATGGTGTAAAGATGTCCAATTGCCACTACCGTCTTGTTCAAACATAGGAAAGTCGACAACCCACAGCGGCGCCCACTCACAAGTGTACAAGTTCAAGTCTTCACCCAGCTTGCAACGCAATGCACCCAAGGCTTCGTTAACAATCTTAGTGTTATCGGCACCGAAGAAGATCAAATCGCCATTCTCTGCGTCTAGACGATCGAGAATCGCAGCGCGAACTGGCTCAGGCAGGAATTTAACGATGGGCGACTGCAGGCCATTCTCAAGATCGCTTTTATCATTGACCTTGATGTAAGCCAGACCTTTGGCACCGTAGATACCTACAAACTTGGTGTAGGCATCAATCTGCTTACGGGTCAGCGCCTCATTGCCACCCGGCACTTTCAATGCTGCCACACGACCATCCGGGCTGTTTGCTGGACCAGAGAACACTTTAAATTCGACGTCCTGCATCAGGTCGCCAACATCCACCATCTCTAGAGGAATACGCATATCTGGTTTATCGCTACCAAAACGCGACATGGCCTCGGCGTATTTCATGGTGGGGAATGCGCCCAGATCAATATTCATGACTTCTTTGAATAAATCGCCAATCATGCCTTCGGTCACGGCCATGATCTGCTTGTCATCCATAAAGGAGGTTTCAATATCGATCTGGGTGAATTCGGGCTGGCGATCAGCGCGCAGATCTTCGTCGCGGAAACATTTGGCAATTTGATAGTAGCGATCAAAACCAGACACCATCAGCAACTGCTTAAAGAGCTGCGGGGACTGTGGCAGGGCAAAGAATTTACCGGCATGAGTACGGCTGGGCACCAAGTAATCACGCGCACCCTCTGGGGTAGCGCGAGTCAGAATCGGGGTTTCGATATCAAGGAAATTCTGGCCATCCAGATAACGGCGCAATACTGAGGTAATACGCGCACGCAGGCGCAATTTGTCGGCTATTTGAGGGCGACGTAGGTCTAGGTAGCGATAGCGCAGACGGACGTCTTCGCCCACATTGGTATGGTCGTCGAGCTGAAATGGTGGAGTCTCGGATTCATTGAGAATCTCCAGCTCTTTACCCAGCACTTCGATTTGACCGGTTTTCATATTCGGGTTGACTGTCGCCCCAGCACGAGCCCGTACCCGGCCACGGATTTTCAACACATACTCGCCACGAACACGGTCAGCAGTACGGAAATGCTCTTCGGTATCGGGATCAAAGACCACTTGGACAATCCCGTCGCGGTCGCGCATATCGAGGAAAATAACCCCGCCATGGTCACGGCGGCGATCAACCCAACCACACAGAGTTACTTCCTGATCGATATGCTCACTGTCCAAGCTGCCGCAATAATGACTGCGCATGTGTTCTATTCCCACTATTTTAGATGTAGTTGATCACGTTCCAACACTTAGTCAGAAGAGGATGACGAAGTCGACCCGGAGCCGCTGTCACCTGCCAAATTTTTCTTTTTGCCGCCAGATTTAAAGTCAGTTTCATACCAACCGCCACCTTTCAGACGAAAACCCGCTGCCGAAATTTTCTTGACCAGCGCTATCGCCTGACAGG
This sequence comes from Zhongshania sp., assembly GCA_047624025.1. Lineage (GTDB taxonomy): Bacteria > Pseudomonadota > Gammaproteobacteria > Pseudomonadales > Spongiibacteraceae > Spongiibacter. Next base: position 24,368 of record JBLHPB010000016.1, on the reverse strand, counting down.
CTGGGCAATCGGTTAACTGAGGATCGCTCATTTTCTGCAAGGCTTCGAGCTCATGCTGACAGGCCTGACACTGGTATTCGTAAATAGGCATAAATTAAACCCCCAACATCAAAACACACAAAAACCCTAAAATGGGCTAAGCGGCACAAAAGGAGCGGGATTATAACGCAAAGCGCGCCCGGCAATAAACGCAGGAAGCAAATTGAAGGGAAATAAACTACAGAAGGCAGGGGATTTAGCCTCGACAGGGAGAAAATACCCTGCCGAGACTGCAATCAAACAGTCTTAAACTGCGAAATCTTTCAGCTTTTTCAGTGGACGAACCTTAACTGCAACACTGGCAGGCTTGGCTTTAAACATGGTTTCTTCGCCCGTGAAGGGGTTAATGCCTTTACGCGCCTTGGTAGCAGGCTTCTTCACTGTGGTGATTTTCATCAAACCAGGAATAGTGAATTCACCCAGTGCACGCTTCTTGATACTGCGCTCGATCAAGGCTTCCAGCTCAACTAGCACATCACCAACCTGTTTGCGGCTCAAATTAGCGTTTTCAGCGATTTCGGTCAGAATCTGAGTTTTGGTCATTTTCTCACTAATCGCGGTACTTTTACGCTTGGGCGCAGCCGGTGCAGCCGGCTTTGCCTTAGCGGCAGCTTTTTTGGGAGCAGCTTTTTTTGTCGCCATTATGATTATTCCTATGTCTTACGTTGAAGTTTAATGTCCGTTTAAAATTTTAGCACTGACAGCAAAAGGATTTTGTCCGCCACAACATGTGCCTGCGACTACCTATAGACGATTGCTTTGCGCAATACAAGATCAAGCATCGTATTTCAGCCAAAAACACTATAAAAACCGTATTTTTCGTGGCAACAAGGCCAAATTCCGCACAAAATCAGCCTCGTATAGAAATTCATAAATCACGCCATCAATAAGGCTTACACACCAGGATTAGGCAAGAAAATAGCGCCACTCAACACTGCGCCACGTTTAGCTCCAGGCGTATCTGGTAAGCCTCACGCACCAGTCGCAAACGTATTTCCAGTGCATCATTGTGGTAAAGCTGGGCTGGATGCAGCCCCCAAACCGGCTTGGGCCAAGCAATATCATTACTAAACCGGGCAATATGGTGAATATGCAGCTGGGGCACCATATTACCCAGGGCGGCAATATTTAATTTTTCAGCAGCAAAGACATTCCGCAATAATGCCGCGGTAACATTGGATTCTTGTAAATACTGCAGTTGATCTGCCGGACTTAAATCACAACACTCACGCATATCAGCGCGGCGCGGCACCAGAATCAACCACGGGTATTGATTGTCATTCATTAATAGCACCCTACAGAGTGGTAAATCCCCCACTAAAGCGCAATCTCTGACCAAAGCTTCGTGTAAATTGAACATCTCTTCTCCCTGCGGCCTGTACCGCGCTGCCGATCAATCGTAAAATGCGCAAACTCTGAAAAACAAGGCCAGAAAACCACCATGCGCGCTAGCCAATTTCTTATCGCCACCCTCAAAGAAACTCCTGCCGATGCCGAAGTCATCAGCCATCAACTCATGCTGCGAGCAGGTATGATACGCAAGCTCGCCACCGGCCTCTATAGCTGGCTGCCAATGGGCCTGCGGGTATTGCGCAAGGTTGAAAATATCATCCGCGAGGAAATGAATCGCAGCGGCGCCATGGAGGTGATGATGCCCGTCACCCAACCCGCTGAACTCTGGCAGGAATCAGGACGCTGGGAACAATACGGCGCCGAGTTACTGCGCTTCACTGATCGACACAATCGTGATTTTTGCCTTGGCCCCACCCACGAAGAGGTCATTACCGACCTGATTCGCAATGAAATCAAGAGCTATAAGCAACTGCCCGTTAATTTTTATCAGATCCAAACTAAATTCCGCGACGAAATTCGTCCGCGCTTTGGAGTGATGCGCTCAAGGGAATTCATCATGAAAGATGCCTATTCCTTTCACAATGATCAGGAATCCTTACAGGCTAGCTACGATGTGATGCACGCCACCTACACCCGCATCTTTACCCGCCTGGGTCTGGATTTTCGCCCTGTGATTGCTGACACCGGCTCTATTGGTGGTAGTGGCTCACATGAATTTCATGTGCTGGCATCCTCGGGTGAGGACGATATCGCTTTCTCTGACACTTCTGATTACGCCGCCAATGTGGAAATGGCCGAAGCCCTGGCACCCACTGGTGATTGCCCTAAAGCCGAGCTAAGTCTAGAAAAAGTGGCCACCCCCGACGTCCACACTATTGACGAAGTAAGCGCTTTCCTGGGCTGCACCTCGGCACAAATTATTAAAACCTTAATCGTGTACGGCGACGCTGACCAAGACGGCAAGCAGCCTTTAATCGCGCTGGTAGTCCGCGGCGACCACCAACTCAATGAAATTAAAGTCGAGAAAATTGCCGGTGTAGCCGCCCCCCTTACCATGGCCTCTGAAGAGGCTATTATTGAGGAACTGGGCTGTAAGCCTGGCTCAATTGGCCCAGTGGGCCTGAGCATTCGCGTCATTGCCGACCGCAGCGCCGCCCACTGTGCAGACTTTGTTTGCGGCGCTAATAGTGACGGCTTGCATTTACGCGGCGCCAACTGGGATCGCGATGCCCACTACACTGATGTCGCTGACATTCGCGACGTCGTAGAAGGAGACGCGAGCCCTGATGGCCGAGGTACATTGCTAATCAAGCGTGGCATTGAGGTCGGACATATATTCCAGCTTGGCAGCAAATATTCCGAAGCCCTTAAGGCCACCGTCCTCAATGAAAACGGCAAAGATCAAACCATGACGATGGGTTGCTATGGTATTGGTGTAACCCGTGTGGTCGCCTCGGCCATTGAACAAAACAATGACGACAAAGGCATACTCTGGCCCATCAGCATTGCGCCCTTTGAAATCGCTATCGTGCCACTGAACATACAGAAATCCGAGCGTGTCCGCGAACAATCCGAAGTCCTTTACAAGACACTGCAAGACCTGGGCTACGATGTTTTGCTAGACGACCGCAATGAACGTCCCGGTGTCAAATTTGCTGACATGGAACTCCTTGGTATTCCCCACCGTATTGTGATCGGTGACCGCGGCCTAGACAATGGCATACTGGAATACAAGAATCGTCGTGCCAGTGATAATCAAGACATTGCCATTGCTGATATTGTCGACTTTATCCAGCAGCAACTTACTCGCTAAGATGAAGTCGCTTTTGCAATACGGCCTGCTTTGCCTATGTTTTTATTTTGGACTGATGGCAAGCTCGCCGGTATTGGCAAATAAACTGGTCGCCAAACAAGATCGTGCAGAATTACGTCTGTACTTAAAACAGGCTATCGCCGAAGCCGACAGTTTTGAGGATCGCTTTGATGCTGAGGTTTGGCTATTTGATATGTCTAGCCGTATGGCTCGATTTATCAAAGACCCGCAATTGCGGCTGACTTTTTTACGCAGCGTTCACCGTGAGGCCAGCGCCGCGAATTTAAGCCCCGAATTAGTGTTGGCACTGATTGAAGTAGAAAGTTATTTCGATCGCTACGCGGTGTCGCGGGTGGGCGCTCAAGGACTTATGCAGGTAATGCCGTTCTGGAAAAAAGAAATTGGCCGTCTCGACGACAACCTTACCCACCCCGACACCAATCTGCGTTACGGCTGCCATATTTTGCAATTTTATCTGCAAAAAGAAAAAGGCAATTTGCACCGCGCCCTCGCCCGCTACAATGGCAGCTTAGGCAAACACTGGTATCCGGAGCGAGTTTTTTCGCGTTGGCGAAAACACTGGTATAACGGTGAATTAAGCGGCAACTACTAGCAGCTTATTAATGGCCCGGCCTCGCCTTGGGTATACTATGATGCATCCGACCGGTTTCCTGCATTGCAAAAGCCAGTCTTTGCTCCGGTGGCAGCGTCGGCAGAACACTGGCTAAAACACGGTGACTCAGCGCTTTTAAATTGTTATCTGCCATGCGCATAGCCGTAAATCCAGCACTGATATCCGCCTCAGTGGCTTGTGGGTCTTTCCGAATTTCGGCCATATCACGACGTGCTCTGTGCAACTTTTTAAATGCTTGACGCAACTCACTCCGATGGGCCTGCATCGCCTCGCGCACTGACTGAGCCAAGTCTTTTGGCTCGTCCTGCGATAACTGTCGGGCCATGCATGGCATGACGTTTGTCACCAGCTTGCACGAGGCTTGCTGTCAAAGAGATGGCAGTGACGAAAAGTATATTTTGGAAATTCATAGTGGATACTCCTGAAATTGAAGGTTTAATCACGGCCGTTATGAATTAAACACTGCAACAAGAAAAATCCTGCGTGAAAACAAAAAGGTTTTCTAACTAGTAATACCGCTTAGCCAGCGTCAAACTCGTAGCGCCACACTTTGCCTTCCAAATAGCAGCGATTTCGAGGGCCTACTAGTTCAGAATCACTCAGCGAATAGCCAGCATCGCCCTCGTACAACATACAAATACAATCATCTTTGCTAGTGATATGGGGCTCAATATAAGGGACGTCTCGGCGCTGATAAAAATTCTTAGTCTGCGCAACAGTCGCACACGCTGACAATTCAGTGAGCGCCACAACCGTCGGTGGCAGCAGGGCAAGCTCCCCTCGACGATGGTTCGACAAAAACACCTCGGGATAATCCCAGCAATAGTCATCCATTTCTTCGCCGTCCACACACACCGGAGCATCTCCGCCCTCGACAAGATAAAACCAGGTGGCAAAACGCCGCCCCATGGACGGAGGAGTAGTCCAATGTGCAATAAGCTGCAACTCTTGGTAGTGAAAGTGCAAACCTGACTCCTCTTGAGTCTCGCGAACGGCCGCCCTACGTGCCGCCTGCTCCTCATCATCAGTACCGGGGTAGTCCTCTGGGTCTATACTTCCCCCCGGAAAGACCCAGTGCCCGCCACTAACCTTTAGTTGACTATGCCTGCGTAGCAACAGGGTTTTTATTCCCTTGTCCGTGTTACGGACAATAACGACGGTTGCCGCCGCTCTGATCTCAGATGTCATTAATGCCTGCCCATTGATTAATACCAAACTATTTAACGTGCCTACCAAGCCACAAGGTGATTAACTCTGCCATCAATTAATCGTAACAATATTTACTCACTTTACCCTGACAAACAAAGTATTTAGCCTCTCCAGTCAAAAATTCATGGAGTGAGCTAGCTTAATGAGACGCGGATAGTAAAACAGGGTTGGCCGAAACAAATACCTTGACAACATTGTGGCAATAGCATCACAAATATATAAGGCATACACTGTTGCCTCTTTACTCAAGAGCATTCAATTTTTGAGTTTGTACTATGGCACAACAGTAATCGACATTTAAATTTGCAGACAGGGAGTAAGAATAAGTCAATGGCAAAACTATCGATGATGGATCTCGCCTTCTTTTTAACCGAAACAGAGGCCAGCCCCAAGCATGTTGGCGGTATGATGATGTTTCGCAAGCCCAACAAGGCCCCCGCCAATTTTGTCAATACTGCCGTGATGGAGTACATCGGCACAGAAGCAGACGTCCACCCGCCATTTAATCAACTCATTCAGTTTGGCCGCTTTTCCGCGCCACGCTGGGTGGACGATGCCAATTTCGATATTCAAAAGCATATTTATTTCCACCAACTGGATGGCGATGATTTCCGTGACAGCTTGTATAAGCTGGTGGGGCAATTGCATAGCCCCATGTTAAGTCGTGACCGGCCGATGTGGGAAATACACGTTATAGAAGGCATTGACGACAATCGCTTTGCCCTCTATACCAAGCTTCACCACGCTTATGCTGACGGCGTGACAATGTCATCTATTATGGCCAAAAGTCTCAGCCAATCTTCTCGCACCAAAAAGGCCACGCCAATGTGGTCGGTATTACCCACCAAGCGGCTTGAGAATGCCTCAGACAGCGTTTCTATCATGAAAGTTCTCAGCTCCCTGGGCGGACGCTCCGGCGATTACCTCCGCTCGGCAATCGGACTGACCAAACTCAGTACCCAGTTGACACTGGAGGCGCTCAATTTAACAAAAAATGCCGTTGCTGTGCCTTTTAAAGCCAACCCTAATACACCGTTAAACGGCCGTGTTGTTGCCGGTCGCCAAGTGGTCACCGCGTCAGTGCCCATGGGAAAAGTTAAACACCTGCGCAGCCTGACCCGCTCCACTTTGAACCATATTGCCCTAACCTGTATTGATGGCGCACTGCACCGCTACCTGGAAGAGTGTGGTGCCGATATGAATGAGCCCATCACTATTCAGATGCCGGTCAATTTGCGCCGTAAAGGCGACAATAGCATGGGTAACAAAATCGGCATTGTGCTGGTCGAACTAGCTGGTCGAACTAACGACCCCTATGAGCGTTTACGTGAAATCGGCTTTACCCTGCGCAATGTGCGCTATCAGGTTGATGGCGTTCCCGCCGCATCAATCATGGCCTACACGGTATTATTAGGCAGTATTTCCCAGCTTGCTGAACTATTACATCTTGAAGACAAGCTGCCACCGCTGGGCAATACCCTTGTCTCCAATGTGCCAGGGCCAGAAAAAGCCCTGTATCTGAAAGGTGCCAAACTAGAGGAGATGTACCCTCTCAGCGCTCTCACTCCAGGCAATCACCTAAACATCACCTTATACAGCTATGATGGTCGCCTGCATTTTGGATTAATTGCGACTTCCGCAATGCCAAGACTTGAAGTGCTCAGCGATTACATTCATGATGCTTTTGATGAGCTAGAGGCTGCGGTAGCTGCACCTGGGCTGAAATTAAAAAAATAACACCGAATCCATCCCAGCGCGATTAGCTCTATAGATACCGACTTTATCGCGCTGCTATTGGTTTAATCATTGCGAAATGATCTATAAAAAATATTGCACCCATCCGGTGCTGTTTGCTGAAAAACTGAATTTCATTATTGCTAGGAGAAGTACCATGAGCTATTTCGTGACCGGCGGAACCGGATTCATAGGCCGCTTTCTGATTGAACGCTTGGCTAAACGTAAAGGCACAATTTATGTGCTAGTACGACGCGGTTCAAAACAGAAGTACAAGGATCTTCTGCAAAAAACTGGCCTGAGCAGTGACCGCCTAGTTGCCATCAGTGGCGATCTGTCCAAGCCAAAACTGGGTATTAGCAGCAAAGACATGACCACCCTCAAGGGTTCGATTAAGCAGTTCTACCACCTAGCTGCCATTTACGACCTTAAGGCTGATGCTGCCAGCCAGGAAATCGTTAATATCGACGGCACCAGAAACGCCATTGCTGCTGCTGAAGCAATGGAAGCCAAATGCTTTAACTTGGCTAGCTCCATCGCAGCCGCTGGCATGTACCGCGGCGTATTCCGCGAAGACATGTTTGAGGAAGCCGAGGGTTTGAATCACGCCTACTTCCGCACCAAACACGTCTCCGAAGGCTTGGTCCGTGACGAGTGCAAAATCCCCTACCGTATCTATCGCCCAGCGATGGTAGTGGGTGACTCCAAAACCGGCGAAATCGACAAAATCGACGGCCCTTACTATTTCTTCAAACTGCTGCAAAAATTGCGCAATCGCATGCCTCAGTGGCTGCCTATGATTGGCGTTGAAGGCGGTCAGATGAATATCGTACCAGTGGATTACGTGGCGGATGCCATGGACTTCCTGTCCCATAAAGCGGGTTTGGATGGTCGCTGCTTCCACTTGGTGAACACCGAGTCACAGCTGGTTGGCGAAGTTCTGAATATCTTTGCAAAAGCTGCCCACGCCCCTAAATTTGCCCTGCGCATTGATATGCGTATGTTCGCCTTTATTCCGGCGTCAATTCTCGGGATGGTGAAAAATCTTCCCCCAGTGCGCCGTATCATTAACGCCCTGCTGGCTGATTATCAAATACCTCGCGATGCCGTCAGTTTTATGAATATGCCAACTCGCTTTGACACCCGCGACACCATGAAAGCGCTGAAAGGCAGCGGCATTGAGCCACCAGCTCTGGAAGATTACGCTGCTAAGATATGGGATTACTGGGAACGTAACCTCGACCCAGACTTGTTTAAAGATCGCTCATTGCGTGGCAATGTCAAAGACAAAGTCATTGTCATTACCGGGGCCTCTTCAGGTATTGGCAAGGCCGCGTCACTCAAGCTGGCAAGCGCCGGTGCCAAGGTCATTTTGGTTGCCAGAACTATTGAAAAACTCGAGGAAACCCAAAAGGAAATCTCCGATAAAGGCGGTGTCAGTTACGCTTATAGCTGCGACGTCTCCGACCTAGAGTCCTGTGACAAACTGGTCGCCACTCTGATTGAGAATCATGGCCACGTTGATGTTTTGGTCAATAATGCTGGGCGCTCAATCCGCCGCTCGCTGGAACTGACCTTTGACCGCTTCCATGACTTTGAACGGACCATGCAGCTCAACTACTTTGGCGCCATCCGCTTGATTATGGGCTTGGCACCATCAATGCTGGAACGCAAAGCTGGTCACGTCATCAACATCTCTTCGATTGCAGCCATTGTCGGTGCCTCGCCTCGTTTCTCCGCCTATGCGGCATCGAAATCGGCACTGGATGCCTTCTCTCGCAGCGCTGCAGCGGAGTTTTCTGATCGCAACGTGTCTTTTACCACGATCAATATGCCGCTGGTCAGAACGCCTATGATTGGGCCAACCTCAATCTATAACTCGGTGCCAACTCTGTCACCAGAAGAAGCCGCCGACATGATTTGTACTGCGATTATTCGCAGACCAAAGCGTATCGCTACCGGCCTGGGTATTACCATGCAGGTGCTGAATGCGATCATGCCAAAAGCAGTGGAAATCACTATGAACACGGTATTCCACACCTTCCCTGATTCATCTGCAGCCAAAGGTGATGGCACTGGACCGGCGGAAGCGTCTTCAGAACAGATTGCATTGGCAGCGGTATTAAAGGGTATTCACGTCTAAAACTGCTCCTACAGAAAAACGATAAGGAGGGCATTGCGCCCTCCTTTTTTTCGACTCATTTTCCGGCAACGCCAGTATTTATAACAATGCCTGGCGCAGCGTCTCTAACCTAGCTTTTGCTTCTTTGATGAAAATCAGTCCTTCTTCGGGACCAAGCTCTCCTAAATTCAGCTTTTGGAAAGCCGGCAGCTGGCTCAGTGGCGACAATTTTTTAAAATGTGGTTCACCAATATAACTGTGGTAACGCGCAACTAGCACCAAATCAGCCAATTCCGGTTTAGGCCCCCGATCACGCCACCAGTTCTCACGATCAAGACCCACTACCACCATCGCTTGGTCGAATTTCCAGGTATTCAGCACCATTGCACTGATTTTCCCCGTGCACTCAGTCAATAGCTCCTGGACGAAGGCTGGCTTGGCAGTCAAACGGGGAAACTCCCGTAATTCAGCCGGGGGCTTATTGAATCACTCTAACAAGCTCAGCCGTATCTAGGTCACGCTCCATAGCAATTTGACAAACCTCGAGCACAACATCCGGCAAGCTCGGCAATTCCAGCGTGCCGTCTTTGAGTACGATCGATACGCGGGCAAGAAGCCGCTTTTTATCAGACTCGATAAAAGAATCTGGCGCTAGTTCAGGGCTGTCAGTCATAAGTACTTCGGCATTGTAGCTATTTCCATACTATGTAGCTTAGTAGGATTAGCAGCAATAAGGGGTTTCCAATGATCTATTCCACGATTAAGTCAAAGTCGGCCGGGTTAGTATTTCGCCGATGCAACAAGCCAACTCAGCCTTCTTAAGCGGACAGCATGACCAGCCTGAGACTACTAACCGTAAACCAGCACCCCAAATCCAGCAAAGGCCAGCACTATAAGCGCAGTGGGCACGTGCTGGCTACGCAATACCAGCAGTCCCAGCACTGCGGTAAATATTGCCAGCAAATCGTGAGGGGCGCTGCTCAACACCGGGTTCCACCACGCCGCCGCCAACATTCCCACCGCCACCGCATTTACGCCAGCCACCGCCGCCTGTAAACGCGGCTGTAAGGACAGTTCCTGCCAGCTTGAACTGAATGCCAATACCAGTAAAAATCCCGGCAAAAACACCCCCACACAGGCAATGAGGGCATAAGTCAGCGCGGCCTCTGGGTGCATCGCCGCGCCAAGATAGCTGCTCAAAGAAAACATCGGCCCCGGCATGGCTTGGGCGGCGGCATAACCCAGTAAAAACTGGTCATCACTCAAGGTGCCGTCAACAAAATTCTGCAGCAACGGCAATACCACATGACCGCCGCCAAACACCAAACTGCCAGCGCGATAAAAAATGGCGAACACACTTTGAGGTGAGACAAAACACAGCAGCAATAGGGCCAAGAAAAGCCCAATCAGCCACTTTGTCATCTTTGGCAGAGCCATGACCGCCGGATTAGAATGTGGCTGGCGTTGGGCCATCCACAGTGCCGCGCCAACCATGAGCGACCACTGCAAAACAGCATATGGGAAAAAGGTCAAAACAACGGCACTAAAAACTGCCAATAGCTGGCCAATACGCTGGCTGCAAAACTGTTTGCTCATCGTCCAGATCGCATCAGCAACCACGACTACCGCCAACAACTTCAAACCGCTGACTACGCCGTGCTGCCAGCCGGTCACCGCGAATTGGCTGTGCCAGGCCGCAAGTGCGTACATAAGTAGAAAAGAAGGTAGGGTGAAGCCAAGAAACGCAGCTATAGCTGAGGCAATACCGCCGCGCTGATAGGCAATGGCAAAACCAAGCTGACTAGAAGATGGACCGGGAAGAAACTGACAAAGGGCAAGATGACTGGCGAACTGCTGATCGCTCAACCAACTTTTTTGTTCGACGAACACACGCCGAAAATAGCCAATATGGGCAGCAGGGCCGCCAAAACTGATACAGCCTAAATAGAGGAAATTTAGAAAAACCTGAAGGATCACGCCTTACACTCCCCGGGATATTATCCCGGGGAGTGTAAATCAAAGCGACTACGGCTTATACCTTGCCGCGCTTTTCCCGTACCGTCGTGGTTGACGGTTTGGCTTTTGGCTTGGCTTTAGCTGGCGGCTTGCGGCCTGCCGGCTTTTCGCCTGGCTTAGTGGTACGCGGCTTGCGGGGACGCTCGCGCTCAATCGGCATATCACCGCCTTCATGAACGGAAATATTCAAAGCCTGACCCGCAACACGGGTGCTCTTCAAAATCTCAAATACGCCATCAGGCATTTCTGCCGGCAAATCCACTGTGGTGAATTCTGGGTAGATTGAAATCCGGCCAATATGGGCGCTATCAACATTGGCTTCATTGGCAATAGCACCAACGATATTGCCCGCGCTCACACCGTGCTCACGACCCACCTCTAGGCGATAGCGCTTCATGCCGGCATCCGAGCCACGACTTGCGCCAACACCTTTATCACGCCCGCCCGCAGCCTTGCGGTCTGTGGTCATCAGCTTGGGGGCATCTTTCACCAACAAGGGCTTGTCACCCTGTAGTTGAGAAGCCAACGCTGCCGCAACATCCATTTCAGAGACATCGTGCTTGCTGACGTATTCCTGCAACATTTTACGAAAGAAGCTCAAGTCGGTACCGGCTAGGGTGTCGGTGATCTTCTGCATAAAGCGATCTACTCGCAAAGCATTAATATTTTCTGCCGTGGGCAAGCCCATCTCTTCAATAGACTGCCGAGTTGCACGCTCAATGGCTTGCAACATACGCTTTTCGCGAGGAGCAACAAACAATATTGCATCACCAGTACGACCGGCACGACCAGTACGGCCAATACGGTGCACATAGGCTTCGGTGTCGTGGGGGATATCGTAGTTAATAACGTGACTAATACGCTCAACATCCAAACCACGGGCGGCCACATCTGTGGCTATAACGATGTCTAAACGGCCCGATTTCAATTGCTCAACCGTGCGCTCACGCTGGGCCTGAGCAATATCACCGTTCAGAGCCGCCGCCGCATAGCCGCGAGCCTGAAGCTTATCAGCCAGCTCAGTGGTCACCAGCTTGGTACGCACAAAAATAATCATGCCATCAAAAGGCTCGGCTTCCAGAATACGCGTCAAGGCATCCAGTTTATTCAGGCCACGTGCCATCCAGTAACGCTGGCGAATGGTGATCGCCGTCGAAGTTTTAGTCTGGATAGTGACCTGCTCGGGGTTATCGAGATAGGTATTGGCAATACGGCGGATGGCCGAAGGCATGGTCGCTGAGAATAAAGCGATCTGACGCTTGGCGGGCATTTGCGACATAACCCACTCAACGTCGTCAATAAAGCCCATGCGTAACATTTCGTCGGCTTCGTCCAACACTAGATGGGTTAACTCATCCAGTTTAAGGGTGCCGCGACGCATATGATCCATCACTCGGCCGGGGGTGCCGACTACGACTTGTACGCCGCGCTTGAGCGCCGCCAATTGGCCGCGATAGTCTTGGCCGCCGTAAATTGGCAGCACATTAAAGCCGGGCAGATTAGACGCATAGCTTTGCAGTGCCTCGGCAACCTGAATGGCCAACTCGCGGGTTGGTGCCAAAATCAATGCCTGGGTTTTGCGACTAGTCACATCCAAACTGGACAACAGGGGTAAAGCAAAAGCCGCTGTTTTACCGGTGCCGGTCTGCGCTTGGCCGACAACATCTCTGCCGGCGAGGATTAGAGGGATGGTTGCCACCTGAATTGGCGAAGGAGTTTCGTAACCTACTGCTTTAACAGCAGCGAGAACTAAAGGCGCTAGGCCTAAATCGTCAAATGAAATTGTGTCCGCTGGCGCGGCCGTATCTGAGGGCATAATCACTACCGTAGAAATGCAAAGGTCGCCGCAACATTTGACCCCACTCGGCCGAACGCAGCCAATGGCGTTGAGGCGGCATTATACCGATACGAGCAAGTAAATGGGACGAAACCTTTGGCCTTTTTTGGCATTCAAGACGCCTCAAGCTCGCCAACGGCAAGGACTTAGCCCAAATTTTGGAGCTGCTGGCGAATTTCAGGCGGCAATTCACGCTTCTCCTGTGCACTATAATCGAAGAATACCAAGACCGCCGTGCCAGTCGCAGTTAACTGCTCCCGCTGCCAAAGCTGATGCTCAACGGTAAACGAAGAATTCCCCACATGAGCAACACGGCTTCGCACCTCAACAGGGTATTCATAGTAAGTCTGGGCCAGAAAATCGACATCAATCTTGCGTAGAATCAAGTTCCAATTCGCCAAATCTTTGCCGGGGTTACAAATTTCAAAGATCGGCTCCCGTGCCGTTTCAAACCACACCGGTAAAATCGTATTATTAATATGCCCTAAGGCATCAGTTTCGCAAAACCGGGGGCTTATTTTACAACGTAACATTGAGCGTCCTTTTACTAATATACAAGCCAGCGCATTACCATGCACAGCCACAACACATAACTCATTAAGGCAGCTGGATAAGCCTTTTCACCAATATCACTGCCGCGTTTTTTTTGCAGTGAAGCATATATCATAGCGGCACTGACCAGGCCGTGAATCGCCATTAACAGCGCCGCCTGCTTCAAACCATACTCCCGCTCGCCAATTCCTATAGGCCAGAACAGAGCAACAGCCAGAACCAGTAAATTAGCGACGGCAAAAACCGACCAGCAACGATATATCAACACAATGAAACTCTCTTAGCTAAAAATCGCAAAGACAAAAATCAGGCGACATAGTCATAAATTGTCAGAAAATGACAAACACTGCCCGTCAAAACAAACAAATGCCAAATGCCGTGGAAATGACTGACTTTTTTATCCAAGGAATGGAACACAATCCCAACGGTATAAGCCACGCCTCCCGCTAGGAGCAATTCAAAGCCACCCTCCGGCAGCGCCGTATTAAGTGGCTCGATCAGAAATGCCGCCAGCCAGCCCATTAATAAATAAACTGCAATTGCACACATGCAGCGACTAACCTTGGGCACAAGCTCCAATATCATCGCTATTGCCGCCAGCGACCAAATCAGCGCAAATATCCACCAGCCGCCCGCTTCTCGAAGGGTAATCAGCAGAAGGGAATGTAGGTCCCGGCGATCAGCGAGTAGATCGCAAAATGATCAAGCTGGCGGTACAGTGCGGAAAACTGTAATAAGGCGATAAGTGAAGCGCCGTAAAGTGAGGAGCCAAAAACTCTCCAGCCATCCCCCCGCTAAATCGCGGGCCAAACCAGTAATCCACTGCCAACAGCAGCAAACACACCCGTCAAGTGGGAATATGTATTAAATCGTTCGCCCTCATACACAAACCTTACTCTTGGCTGCTCAAACTGCCACTATGAACCAGAAACTTCCAGATACCAATATTAAACAGCAAGAATTCGCTGAGGACGCGTACAAATTAGTCGATAGAATCAGGGAGGGAATCGAGATATTTTTTATAATAGCTTGATTAACTAGCGACGCTTTCGGACTGGCTATTGTTGACGCGGCTCTGGAGTTCACCCAGACCCTCAAAGAGAACATCGACATGAAGTGAGCCATTGGTATTCACCACTTTACGGATACAGATAACCCCCAAGCGGCCGTCGCGTAAACGAATACTGTATCCGAATCAGCTGGGCGACTTCCCGTCTAAGATACAAACAGCCACCCCAGCGGATTAATTTACCGCCTGCTGAGATATACATGGGCACATTCGCCAATCCCCTACAAGCATCCAAGTATAAGAATCCAAATTGCCAAGCACTTAACATTTTGCCTATGAATTATGATCTAAGGCGCTATTTCCAGTAGCTCTGCGGCATTATCTCGCATCATGGCGCGCACCTCAGCATCATTAAAGCCAAGCATTTCCTCGGTCATCTCGGCAGGCCACTGTAAACCCTCCGGATGAGGGTAATCGGAGCCACTGACGATGGTCTCCACCCCCGCCGCTGCCGCAATACGACTAAAGTCGTCCTCGTGAAAGGGCACAATTTTGAAATGACGACGAAATACCTCACTGGGCAGATCTGGTTTGCCGTAGGGCCAGCGACTTTTGTGATCACCCAGACGATAGATTTTATCCATGGTTTTTAACAAATGTGGTAGCCAGGCCGCACCAAACTCGACAATTAAAAACTGCAATTTAGGGAAGCGACCAAACAGGTTTTGGAATATGGTCGCCGCCAGCTGATCTACCACCGTGCGCTCACCCATACCAACAAACATATTAAAGGCCGTAAAGCGGTGTGAAGGCGGGTTAGCAGGCTCGCCCCAGGGAGCTGCATGCAGTTCAGTAAAAGGGCCGCTGCCTATGTGGTAGGCGATAATCACATTGGCCTCCTGCACCCGCGCCCAAAAGCGGTCAAAGTGCGGATCAGCTGGGGAGCGGCCATCGATAGGGCCGGTATTAATATGTACTAGGCGACAGCCTTCCGCAATTAAGCGCTCCAATTCAATAATAGCCAAATTCACGTCGATAAGAGTCATCATGGCAGTGGCAAAAACACGGCCGTCACCACCCCAACCCCAATCCTCACCAACCCATCGATTAAAAGCCCGAACACTGGGATAGGCGATATCGCGATGTTCAGGTTTGCGCAGCTGATACTCTACTCCGCAACCCAAGGTCGGGATCATCACACAAGCCTCCACGCCCTGCTCGTCCATACGCGCAAGACGCGCAGATTTATGGATAAACTCAGGACAATCGATGGCACGAATGGCATTGGCATTCACCGCGCCACCGGTGTCAACATCACCTTTAAAAAAGGCCTTCATGGCACCCGGCGGGCCCACAAAGTCACCGACACCAACACTAAAAAAATTCAGCCGTTCACTACCCAGCATCATAGTGCCAAAACCGTCATCGCGATTGCGCTCGACCCAAACCGTGCGCTTACGATACTTCGTCTCAATATGGCGGCTAAAACAGTCGTCGGGCTCGTAGTAATGGTTATCGCAGTCGATCAGTGAATAGGGCAGCGGGTTCATAGCAAGCTCGTCAGCGCAAGATAGTTAATTTACTGTACGACCGAACTAGGCAAAAGGCATTAACAACAAGTGTCAATTGGCGATGACAAAAATGATCAGCACCAACTGACAAGGAACAAGGGGATCTTAGGCGGGGAAATAACGACTGATAGTGTCCACAACACAGGCCGGCCGATCGCTGCCTTTAATTTCAATGGTGACGCGTACCACTGACTGAATTCCGCCTTTCATTTCTTCAGCCGAAAGCAACTCACCCACCCCACGCACCTTGGAGCCTACCGGCACCGGGGAGGGAAAGCGAATACGTTCACACCCCACATTGACCCCCATCGAAATGCCCTGCACATCGATGATCTGGGGCAAAAACAAATTCACCAGAGACAAGGTCAAATAGCCGTGAGCAATACACTTACCAAATGGCCCAGTTTTGGCTCGTTCCGGGTCAACGTGTATCCATTGATGGTCACCGGTCGCTTCAGCAAATAGATTAATTCGCTGCTGATCGATTTCAAGCCAATCACTAGCGCCCAGATTCTGACCCACTGCGGCTATTAAGTCTTGGGGCTGTTTAAATACAGTAGTCATGGTTTCTCCGGAGGCCTGACAAATAATATTGTTGAATCGATTGATTTTACATTTCCTAGGCGCTAAAAATAACAGCTTTCACGCTACCTCTTACATCGTCTATCAGGATTAGCCGGATGTGAGAGCGCTCAAGTACTCAGCACTTTTACTTAAAAAATAGCCTATTAAGTATCAGTAACAGGTTTCTATCAGTGAAGCATAATATGGGGCTACACTGGTGAACATAAGACTTAATAAGGATAGGAATAACAATGCATGGCGATATCTTAATGGGTACGTGGCAATGGTTAGACGCTAATCTAAGCAACATCATTGCCCTGCTCGCCGCCACGTTTGCCATTCTTGGTATTTTATCGGCCCTTGAGGCCATCATGAAATCCCGCACTGCACAGGGAGCAGTAGCCTGGGCAATTGTATTAGTAGGCTTCCCACCCGTCTTCGTACCCCTGTACTGGATATTTGGCCGCCGAAAATTCCGGGGTTACGCTCTGGCTAAACGCAGTGACCACCGCGAAATCAATCACATATCAGAAAGGCTTTCTGGACACTTCAATGCTTTTGATGCAATGCTGAGCAGCGATGACTCGCGCCTTGTTGCTCTGGAAAAATTGAGTAACCTACCTTTTAGTAGCGGCAACGATTGCCAGTTATTGATTGATGGCGAACAAGCTTTTGCCGAAATGTTTAGACATATTTCAGCGGCTAAGCAATATATTCTGCTCGAGTTTTACATTATCCGCGACGACGATATCGGCCATGAATTAGCTGAGCTATTAATCAATAAAGCTCGCGGCGGCGTCTCGGTATACTGTCTTTACGACGAAATTGGCAGCTTCCAACTACCCAACAGTTATATCCGCAAACTGCGCAAAGCCAATGTCGACATCAGACCTTTTAACAGCACCAAGGGCTTGGGTAATCGCCTGCAACTCAATTTTCGAAATCATCGCAAAATCGTCGTCTGCGACGGCGATTTCAGCATAATCGGCGGAATGAATATCGGCGACGAATACCGCCACCGCCACCCAGTACTTTCGCCCTGGCGCGATACCAGCATCAGCATTCTCGGCCCCGCCGTGCAAGCGGTGCAACTTGCCTTTGCTGAAGATTGGTATTGGGCAACTGAGAGCCTGCCCGAATTCAATTGGCAGCCCCAAGCGGGGCCCTCGGCAAATAACGATGAGTACACGCTTTACGACACCCTGATTCTGGCCACAGGTCCCGCCGACAATACCGACAGCTGTGCCCTGTATTTTCTCAATATGATCAATCAGGCAAAATCTCGACTATGGATTGTCAGCCCTTACTTTGTCCCAGACGCGCCGGTGATCCAAGCCCTGCAACTAGCCGCCATGCGTGGGGTGGATGTGCGTATCATGTTGCCAGCCAAACCTGATAAAATTCTCATCCAGCTCTCTTCCTATACCGCAATCAAAGAGACCTTAGCCAGAGGCGTACAGTTTTATTACTACCAAGACGGCTTCTTGCATGAGAAAGTGATGTTAGTAGATGATGACATCAGTGTGGTGGGCACTGCGAACCTTGATAATCGCTCCTTCCGCCTGAATTTTGAAATCTGCGCCATCAACCGCAGCCCCCGCTTTGCTTTAGAAATGGAAGCCATGCTCAATCAGGATTTTCAACATTGCGAGCAACTCCTGCCCGCCGAAGTTGCACGGTGGTCGCTGAGCCGACGGCTACTTAGCCGTTGCGCCTATTTGCTCGCCCCCCTCCAATAAACATCGCCATGCCGCAAGCCAGCCACATACCTAAAGAACTGACTGCCTGCCCAGATTGCGATATGTTGCTGCACACCACAGCCGCAGATCACTACCTGCAAGGGCGCTGCCCACGCTGCCATGCTCTGCTGTGGGATGCCGCCAGCCCCTCTTCTGACATTGACTTTTCAGCCTCGGTCAGTGGCTTAATACTCTTTATTCCTGCGATCACCTTACCAATACTCAAACTCGACATGGTCGGTCAGTTGGGCAGTAACTCTCTGCTGGGTGGCGTGTGGCGATTATGGACAGAAGGCGAACAGCTGTTAGCACTACTGGTCTTTTTATGCTCATTGCTGGCCCCCTTCATGCAGCTGATGTTAACGCTGATGATAGACTTGAGTATTCGCCTGCAGTATTTTCCAAAGACGTTTCCGCACTGGCTAAAATGGCTGCGCTGGATGCGGAGCTGGAGCATGCTGGAAGTCTATGCCATTGGTATCATTGTCGCCTATGTCAAAATGATGGATCCGGGTGAGGTTAGCGTCGCCGTCGGAAGTTACTGCTTAGCAGCCCTGCTGCTGTGCATCATTTTATGCACCCAGTATTTTCACGAAGAAAAAGCTTGGCAGCACTGGGAGCACAGGCAATCGACATGAAGAAAACCGCACAGCAACAAGGTATTGCTCGCTGCAGCCAATGCGGCAAGCTCAGCCACCTGCCCGTTCACAGCCATCGTGAAACTGCGCAATGTCCGCGCTGCACTACAGCATTGGTATTCCGCAAGCCGCGCAGCTTACAATATTGCTGGGCCTATACCCTGGCCGCCATTGCCCTATTACTTCCCGCCAATCTATTGCCGATACTGACCGTCATCAGTTTTGGTCAAGGCGCCCCCGACACCATTATGTCGGGGGTGGTAAAACTCTGGGAGGAGGATCTCTTCGCTATTGCCGCTATTGTTTTTATTGCCAGCATCGCAGTGCCAGTCATCAAGCTGATTATCATTACCATCCTGATGTTGGTAATTCAGCTACACCTGCCGCTAAGTAAGCAGCAATGCACCACACTGTATCGTTTTATCCACTTTATTGGGCGCTGGTCAATTCTGGATTTATTTATGATTTCTATTTTGGTGACCTTGGTTCACCTCGGCAATATTGCCAATGTCGAAAGTGGCCCCGCGGCCACCGCCTTTGCTGCCGTGGTGGTTTTCACCTTGCTTGCAGCTAACAGCTTTGACCCACGCTTACTTTGGGATCTGGAAAATGACTGAACACACCATTAAATCTGCCGCCATCACCCCAAAACGGGGCTTATCGGCAATTTGGCTACTCCCGCTAATTGCCGTGGCCGTCGCCGGCTGGTTAATGTACAAAAATATTAGTGAAACCGGCCTCAGCATTGTTGTAGCCTTTGATAATGGCAGCGGTATTACTGTCGGCAAAACGCCAGTAATGTATCAGGGCATAAATGTTGGCCAAGTAAAAACACTGCAATTGGACGAAGACCTTGAGGGGGTTACCGCCACCTTAGAGCTCAGCGATCAAATCGCTCCGTTAGTTGGTGAGAACACGGTATTTTGGCTAGTCAAACCACAAATATCCCTGTCTGGCGTGTCCGGTCTGGACACCTTAGTGGCCGGGAATTACATCAGTTTTAAACCCGGCGACGGTGAGCCCGCAAAACGTTTTAAGGCGCTGACCGAAGCACCGACTATGACCAGTAATTTACCCGGCTTGCGCCTGACCTTGGCAGCGGAAAACCTCGGTTCCTTATCTGTTGGCGCTCCGGTTTTATACCAGCAGATTGATGTCGGTGATGTCGAAGGCTACAAGCTTACGGCCGATGGCATAGACATTAGCCTACGGATCAATCCTCAATACAGCCATCTAGTGAACTCCAGCTCCCGTTTTTGGCAGCAAAGTGGCCTTAAAATCAATGCCGGACTAAGTGGTATCGACATTGATGCGGGCTCCATCGCCAGCATTCTCGCGGGTGGCATTACCTTTAAAACGCCTGACAAAACCGCTGCCAAAATCACTGATGAGCAACGATTCACCCTGTTCAGCAATCAGCAGCGCGCCAAAGGTAGTAAAACTATCAAGGTATATTTCGGCAATCCCGAGGGTTTAAACCTTGGCAGCAAGGTTCGCCTGCTTGGCATGGACGTCGGCATTGTTGAGGGATTAGGCTTTGTAGACAACAACCCCAATCTCGGCGCTGTACTTAACATTGCCATTAGTGCCCCGCACCACCGCTATTTAAATGCGGGCAGCAACTTTTGGCTGGTAAAGCCCGAGATTTCTGCGGCCGGCGTGAGTGGGCTCGACGCCTTAATTGGTGGCCCTTATATTGCCATGCAGGTTCGTGGCAAGGGCGGAGAAATCCCCGCACGTTACACCGCCCTGACCAAAGCCCCCAACACCCGCATTCAATTGCCCGGACTGCGAGTGATATTACGTAGCAATGAACTTTCATCGGTCAGTGTCGGCAGCAAAATTTATTATCGTAAAATAGCTGTAGGCCAGATCGAGTTGGTTGAATTGGAACGTGACGGCATCAATATCGGCGCATTTATTCACCAGCGTTACGCCCATTTATTACACCGCGAGTCAAAATTTTGGAATGCCAGCGGCATCAGCATCAGCGGCGGCATCAGCGGCTTGAATATCCAAGCCGACTCCTTAGCCACCATTGTCGCCGGCGGCATTGCTTTTCACACCCCCGATATCAAAAAACCCCAGCTCGCCTGGGAAGGCTTACGCTATACCCTGCATTCAGACCACGAAGCCACCTATGCCGACAAGGGCCGTGACATCAGCCTGTATTTCAATAGCGGCAGTAACATTAACAAAGGCACTGAAATAAAATACCAAGGTATCAAGGTTGGTGAGGTTATCGGCGTTGAGCTCGACACCCATATGGAGGGTGTCGAAGTCAGCGCCCGCTTGGCGCCGTCGGCAAAAGCACTGGCTCGCAGTGGCAGCCAATTTTGGCTAGTTAAACCGCAATTGGGCCTGATTGGTATCAGCAACTTGGAAACCTTAGTGACGGGCAGCTACATCAGTGTGCGACCCGGTTACGGTACTCCTCAAACCCAATTTGCGGCCCTCGACAAACCGCCACCGCTAAGCAAACCCAGCAGTGGACTCAATCTTATCCTGACCGCAGCACAACGCGGCTCGATCAAAGAAGGGGTCAAAGTATTTTATCGGGATATTCCAGTCGGTGAAGTATTTGGCTCTGAATTAGCCGAAGACGCCAACCAAACCCTAATCCATATCAATATTGAGGCTCGCTACGCGGCATTGGTGCGCTCCAACTCCCGCTTTTGGAATTCCAGTGGCATTGAGGTCAAGTTCGGCATATTCAGTGGCGCCAGTATACGTAGCAAATCGATTGAATCCCTGTTGGAGGGCGGCATCGCCTTTGCCACGCCTGACAACGCCACAAAATTGCCGATACTTAACAGTGGAGAGGTATTCCCGTTGCTACAATCCCCCGAGACGAGCTGGTTAAGCTGGAAGCCAAGCATACCGCTGCCACGCGAAGCCGACACCGGCGAGAACTGGATCCGTACGGATTAACAACTTGTCACACCACCTAAAGCGGTTAACCGTTACAATGCGACATCATTAAGCTGCGATGCCGTCTTGCAACGGTGCCGCTAAAGTCGTATTCCTAAAGTCGCCCTGATTAATCAAAGCGGCCTTGGCTTACAATAAGTCATGCCGCAATATCAAACGCTACAGAGACAAACAGTGTGTTAAAACAGTCGAATCAAGCTTTTCTTGCCTTTATCATCGTCATTGCTGCCTGCTTGGTTGCTGGGGTATTCATTGCCTTAAAAACCGCACCGGAAACCGTCACGATAGCGCCTCCAGTTTTGACCGTTGATGTCGCACAGGTAGAAAAACAAACCCTGTCTATTTCCGTTAACTCTCAAGGTACAGTTCGCCCCCACACGAAAACCACACTGGCAGCAGAAGTTTCTGGCAAAGTTCTGACCATCAACCCACAATTTGAAAGCGGCGGCTTAGTCGAGAAAGGACAAGTTCTACTCAGCATTGATGACCGAGACTATCAAGTGGAGTTAAAACGCGCGGAAGCCGCCGTGGCAACTGCCAAAAGCCACCTGATTCAGGAACAAGGCCAGGCGGCTGTTGCCCGTCAAGACATCGAGAAATACCCCCGCAAGCTGACCAGTAAAGCGGCGCTGGGCCTTGCTCTTCGTGAACCTCAACTCGAGGAAGCGCAGGCCAGACTCGATTCTGCCCTTGCCGACCTGAGTTATGCAAAGAATAATTTAAGCCGAACCCAAATCCGTGCACCCTATCGCGGCATGATCAATGCGCGACAGGTCAACCTCGGCCAAATCATTGCCGCTGGCAGCGCCTTAGGTGAAATCTTCTCTGTCGATCGCGCCGAAGTGCGCCTGCCCATTCCGGTTGATCGCCTATCCTACCTTGAGCTCCCAGGTATTAATAAGGTCGAGCACGAAGCCACGGTAAACCTGAGCAATGAACTGGGACAGCAATGGAGCGGTCGCCTGGTTCGCACCGAAGCCACCCTAGATGAACGCAGCCGAGTACTGTTTGCTATTGCAGCCATTAATGACCCCTATCAACTAGACCAACCCGGCCAGCCGATTCTGCGTGTTGGTAGTTTTGTTAAAGCCGAAATCAGCGGTAAACAGATTAAAGGCTTAGTGGCCATTCCCCGCCACATTCTGCATACCGGCAATAAAATCTGGGTAGTCGATGATGAGCAGAAGCTCAGTTACCGGATAGTTAAAATTCTGCGTACTGAGGGTCAGTTTGTCTATGTTTATGAGGGTTTGGAAGAAGGTGAGATTATCTGCCTATCAACCATCCCCAATGCCATCGCTGGCACCAAGGTGAAGATCGACACCCAAGTCAAAACCAGCGCCCTGCTCCCGCCAACGCAAAGCCGTGATGTGGCCGCCATTCCAAGCGAATCAGGTGCATCATGAACTCACTGCCACCACTGGATACCCACAAGGGAATTATTGCTTGGTTTGCCCGTAACTCGGTCGCGGCCAATCTATTAATGTTCATCATAATTGGTATCGGCATTGTCAGCGCATTGAATGTACGGAGAACAATCCAGCCCGATTTTGAATTAAATATCATTCAGATTACAGTGCCTTACCCTGGCGCGACACCAGAAGAAGTTGAAAGCGGCGTGGTTCTTAAGGTAGAAGAGGCCATTAAGGATATCGAAGCCATTGAGCGCCTGGAGTCGACTTCAAATGAGTCAGTGGCATCAATCACAGCCCATATTTTTGAGGGTTACGATGTTCTTGCGGTCATGGATGAGGTGAAAAGCTCGGTCGATGCCATTATCAGCTTCCCAGAGCAGGCTGAACGCCCCATCGTCAAACGCCTAGAACATCAAAGTCACGCGCTCAATGTGCAACTCTATGGCGACCTTGACGAACGCAGCATGAAGGAACTGGCCGAGCAAATTAAACAAGAATTGATGCTCGATGAAAATATCTCCTCGATAAAGATCAACGGCGCCCGCGACTTTGAGATCAGCATCGAAATACCCGAGCACGTCCTACTGCAATACCAGCTAACCCTAAGCGAAGTTGCCGAGGCGATTCGCCGTTCTTCGCTGGATTTACCCGGTGGCTCAATAAAAACCAGTAATGGCGAAATCATGCTTCGTACCCGCGGGCAGGCCCGCGGCCAATACGAATTTGAACAAGTTGTACTGATCAGTTACCCCGACGGCACTCGCCTAACCTTAGCTGACATTGCGACTATCCGCGACGGCTTTGTAGAGCAGGATGGCTTTGCTTTTTTTGACAATAAAAACAGCGTCGGCTTGCAAATTAGTGCGGTTGGCGAGCAGGACATTATCAAGGTGGCAAACGCCGCTAAAGAATATGTCGCCGCCAAGCGCACCAGCCTGCCTGAAGGCGTTAATCTGGATACATGGGCAGATACTACCTTCTATTTGGAAGGGCGCATGGACATGATGATGAAAAACCTAGCCATGGGTGCACTGCTAGTATTTATCGTCCTCGGCCTATTCCTGAATTTGAAATTAGCATTCTGGGTTATGATCGGCCTGCCAATCTGTTTTCTCGGCACCTTTGCGATGATCCCAGTGGTGGGTATAAGCCTAAATATGCTCAGCACCTTTGGCTTTATCTTGGTGCTCGG
>JBLHPB010000015.1:0-35101 GCA_047624025.1 Zhongshania sp. | reverse complement strand
GTCCAGCCATTCGCGCAAGGCTCTGAGTATTGGAATGCTTTTTTCTTGTCTTAGCTGGTGACGGGCTTCGCTGCTCGTGTCTTTCACCTGTTTTTCGAGGGCGTACAGCTTGGCAATATAATTGATGGCCACATCGGCTTTGCCGATGCGGGCGGTCTTTTTGTCTTTGGCTGGCTTTTGGGCATCGATGAATTTACGGCGTGCCTGCGCCCAGCACCCCACATGACTAATGTCGTGTTTGCGTCCAGCCGCGTGATAGCCCGTATAATCATCGGTTTGCAGGTAGCCACTAAAACCCAAGAGCAAGTTCTCCGCCACGCTGCCAGCGCGGCTCGGCGTATAGTCATATAACACGATGGGGTGATCTGGGGCGCCACTGCGCCTGACCCACATATAGGATTGGCTGCGCGCGGGTCTATCCGGTTCGTTTAGCACCTGAAGCGGTGTTTCGTCACACTGGACGATTTCCCGCTGCGAAGCTCGCCATCAAGCTGTGCGATCAGCGGTGTCATCAGTTCACCGCTGCGCATCATCCAATTCGCGAGGGTGTTGCGGGGGATATCAACCTCCATGCGCTTGAAGATGTTTTCTTTGCGGTGCAATGGCAGTGCATCTTGGTATTTCGCCGTAGCGATATAGGCCAGTAGCCCTGGGCTCGCATTGCTCTTGGGAATGGGCTGCGCAGGTAATGCGGCGGTACGCACAGTGGATTCACAAGCTTTGCAGGTGTACTTCAATCGAGCGTGCTGTAGCACTTGGATTTTAGCGGGAATGATGTCCAGCTGTTCGCTGGTGTCTTCGACGATATGCATTAGCGCGCAGCCGCAATCACAGACTTTGTCGGCATCAGGCAGCTCATGTTCGATACCGACGCGAGGTAAGTGGCAGGTAAAGCTTTGCGACCACGAGACTTACGACGCTTATACTGGATGCTTTCGGTTTCGGCGTCATCGGTGTTTTCGTTGAGGTCTTCTTCTGGGACCGGCTCAGCCGCTTCCGCTTCATTAAAAAGCTCAGTCTGGCAATCCGGCTTTTCACTGCTGGCCGCAAAGCGTTTATGCTTTAGCAAACGCACTTGTTCTTCCAACAACTAGAAATCAATAAAGCCAGTTTCTTCTTCGGTTAGCTCGTCATAAAATGGTATTGGCGATTCTCCTAGAACTCTTGAAATATAGCATTCTGGGTCCTGAAGCTGCCCAAGCAACAATATGTTAGAGTGTTAAGCCCCGTTTCTCAGCACTTAAAAACCAATTCTAAAATCGACTTGATAGGTGGTTTGATCCGGTAGTGGTGCTTTGGTGTAGTTACCGGGTATTAATGGTTGATCCAAGATAAGTACCGAATCTTGCTCCTTGCTGAGGTTGCGCGCCTGCAGGTTGACCGACCACATATGTTTCTCTGAGCGCAAGCCCAAGCCTGCATCGATGCGAGTAACTTCATCTTGTAGGGTATTTGGGTCTATGTCGGAGTCTTGATAGCGTTCCCCTGTGTGTGAGATGTTCATGCGGATACTGGCTAGTAAATTGTCGCTGCCGAAGATTGGAAACTCATAGCGCGGTGACAGCGAGCCGGACCAGCGTGGTGCGTAAGGTAAAGGCTTGCCACCTAGGTCTTGTGTTTGATCTTGCTCGGAAGTGAACAGTGGTGGTCCTTCAGGGAAGTACACATATTTTGCATCGAGGTAGGCCAGGCTTCCGGCAATGCTCAGACCATCTAGCGGTGGCAGCCAGAAGAAGTCCATCTCAGCACCCTGACTAGCGGATTCAGGGGCGTTAAAGGTGGTGAGGGTCACGCCGGTAAAGGTGCGGATTTGCAGATTCTTTACGTCGCTGTCAAACACCGCCATATTCAGCGTTAGTGAGCCGCCCAGCAGTCGCGATTTAATACCTAACTCATAGGTGAGAGTTTCTTCACCCTCATATTCCAAGTTGTTATCGTTAAGTGGCGCTGGATCAAAACCGCCGGCTTTAAAGCCCTTGGCCGCGTTCATGTAAACATTGACGTCAGGCACAATGGCGTAATTGATGGCGAACTTAGGTGATACATTGGTTTCTTTACGTTTTAGGTTTTGCTCATTAAAATTACTTTGATTGAGCGAGCCACCAGATATGCTGTTGCCTTCGGCGACCTCGGAATAAGACGCACCTTCAGATTCGTCGGCACCATAACGCAGGCCAAGAGTGGTGGTGAGTTTGTCACTTAGCGCCCAATTAAATTGAGAAAATACAGCAAAGGATTGGGTTTCGGCGTCGGTGCCAGAGATATAGCGTTCGCGCTCCCCGCCGCCACTAATGAGCCCGGTGGTGGCGTCTATGGGCAGACCGATGAGAACTGGATCGAAAGGAAATTGCTGGTTTTGCACGATGGCGCCAGCACGACCAAACGCAATTAAGCCATTGAGATTGACGTCAATATCTTGAAACACACTATTGGTGGATTGCTGGGCAAATACGCCAACAACCATGTCCAAACTTTCACCCCAGTCAAAAGGCGGATCTAGTTCACCAGCAAGGCGAATTTCGATGGAGTCTGAGGTGTAAGGGTTACCTTCAGGGGGTTCATTAAAGGCGACCAAATTTACGGGCGAATAATCGACATCAAGTGAGTAGGGAATGACCACTTCAGATGATGCCAAAATAGTTGTTAGCTCCGGCGTCTGCACCCCAAGTAGGCTGTCGGGACGCCAGATAAGGCTGAGCGAGGCGGCTTTCACCTCGCGATCGGAGCGGGTTGGCGCGTCGGTTGAGGTGTTTTGGTCATAGGCATCGGCCTCTACGTCGGGGTCATACTCTCTGAATACCCTCAGGCTGCGTTCACTGGCGATACTCAAGGATTGAGTGTAGCCCTTGGTTTTAGAGGTGGCGTATAGGCCAGTGAAATTGGCGGTAACTGTGTCGGACATTAGCCAAGAAAGTTTCAGCCGCAGTGCTTGATCGTCCTGGGTTTGTTGCTCGTCTCGAGTACTGTTGTATTCCAGTGTATCGGAGTCGGCATAGCGCATGGCCAAGCGCGCGAGTAATTTGTCGCCCCAGATGGGGCCAGAAATGGCACCTTCTACGGTAGTGCTGACAATATTTTCACCGCGGCCAACTTTGATAAATCCTTCTGGCTCAATGGTCGGGTCTTGGGTGTGGAAGTTGAGTACACCGCCAAGGGTGTTTTTGCCAAATAGGGTACCTTGAGGGCCGCGCAATACCTCTAAGCGATCAATATCAAACACGGCGTCTTGAGCAAAGGTAGAGCGTCCATAGGGAACGTCGTCAATGACTAAGCCAATTGACGGCTCAAAGCCGACACCCAGTGGCGGGGTGCCAAAGCCGCGTATTGTGATAGTGGTGTAGAGGGCAAGTGATGAATCAAAGGTGACGTTGGGGATGTAACGAGTAATCTCACTGACATCCGCAATCCCGGAGTCTTGAATGAAGTCTGAGCTAATCACCGATATTGATAAAGGCACGTCTTGGGCGCTTTCTGCTTTTTTGTTGGCCGTAACGATGACTTCTTCTATCACGCGTGGGGCTGCGATAGTGAGCTGAGGCGCTGTGGTGGATAGCGCAATAATAACAGGTGCAAGCAGTCTGGTAGTCGCGCGCAGCGACGTCCTTTGGCGGCTGTGATATTTCATTATATGGGCCTGTGTGAATTATTGTTTTTTTTATTTCATTGTTGCCGCGTCAGCAATTGCGATGGCTGAGGAATGCTCCTCTGCGGCCAAATACTTGCTGTGATTATTCTAGCTTGATACTACGGTGTCGAGCCGGAAATAAATATTGTCGGCGTGACAGAGTCGACCTTTTCGATGCTTATGATTTAGATGCTAGGCCCAAGAATGAGCTTCAGGCAGGCTTTAATCAATGATATGCGATGACATTAGTAGATATTTTGTTACAAATAAGTTGCAGGAGGTTTGGTCGCTAGCGTGATTGTTGTTGGCTACAATTGGGCTGTATGCTCTTGGCGTATCAGGGGACGCGAGAGGTGAGTGGCGTGGCCTTCAGCGCTCACTGGCTGGCATTAATATTTCCGGTGAAGATGGCCACAATAAAAAAGAGGCGACCTAATGGCCGCCCCTTTCTAGGCACCGTGATGTAAGGGAAGTGTTAACGCGAACGACGGCGAACCAGCCCAGCACCTAGCAAGGCAAATAGCATGAATAATAAGCCTACGCCGCCACCTCCGCTGGAGCGTGCCGCTGCCGGAGGGGTTGTGGCAGGCTCATCGAACGCGTCGTCGACACCGCCGCCATCAGGATCAATGGCGGTAAGGGTCACCGGGCAACCCGCTTTGCGCATGTCACCTTGATTGGTGGAATCGCCGCGAGCCACAATACGGCCGCTTGCCGTGTTGTAATTTGGTACTGACACAAAGCACACGGAACGGTAATAAAAACTGAGCAGATTGGCGGTAGGCAGGCCTTCGGTGGCGTACGGTACGTTGCCGCCATACTCTGGATCGAGGCTTGATACGAGCTGGGCCGGATCGAAAAAGCCTTGTGAAATATTGTGCCGATCAAGAGTGCCGTCGATTTCAGTGGCGACCAGACGGTTAAATCCTTGCTGGGCAATCGCCTGGCGATAGACGCGCTCTTGGGCTTCGTTTCGGCCTCCGGTAGTGACTACATTGCCGTCATCATCAAGTACTAGCTTGCCGCGCAGGTAGCGATCGAACCAGGCGAGATTGTACTGATTCGAGGCGGTCTCGCCGTAGCGCGTTCCCATTGTGAAGTTGCCAGCCCAGTCTAGGTGGGTAGTGGCGCGTGGTGTAATTAGCATGGAATCCACGCCGTTAGCTCGCAAGGTCGAGAAGCCCGCAGCGCGAAGCTCGCCAGGTACGGAGAAACGCGGCTGCGGGTATCCGGGAAAGCCGGTGTAGTCGGCAGTAATAAACAAGGTGGGGGTCTGTGCTTCCTCGCCCTTGTCATGTAAGCGTGAGCCGCTACTGTTTTCGCATGGCGCACCACTGCAGGGATCCCATGCGATGATCGCTGATACTCGATCGTCGCCTTGGACTCGGGTGGAGTTTTCTGCACCGAGCGAATGTCCCATGGTACCAACGCGGCTAAGATCCAGCTGTCCCGGGAATTGGGTTTGGGCATCACCGTGTAGCCATTCCAGCACAGCACCTGGAATTGAGCTCCCGGTACCCTGAACCGCAACAACAAAATAACCGCGCTCGGCGAGAGGCTGTGTTGCCCACCACAGATGGTCTTTGTCGCTGGCAAAGCCATGCATCGCAATCACAACAGGGTAGGGTGGCTCGAAAGTCTCCAGTCCGTCTGGCAGCTCGGGGCAGTTTCCTGCAGCGCAGGGGAGAAATACATCAGCCTCAATTCCCGACACGCTGACCGACTCATACCAAAACCGGATGCCGTTGTGCCGTTCGGGTTGGCGATAGGGATCAGACCCGTAAAGAGTGGGCCAGAACACGGTGTTGATCGGATGCTGGAAGGCATCCGCTTTGCGCTGTTCAGAACAAAGAATGTTTGCCGCGTCGCGAGCTTCGAATTCAAAGGTGCCCGCATCTGGATCGCCAGCGGCTTCGACACAAACGTCAGGCGCTTGTTCTTGTTGTGCGATTGCTGGGTTGAGCCCGAAAGCCGTCAGCCCGACGAGTATTGCAAGGTATTTAATGTAGCTAGTCATTATTATGTTCCTCGAAAAGTAGGAGTGCCGCCTAGGTCTCACAATAATCAGGGTTATTAATGGCAGTGGATCTGTATTGTTAGGCGACAATCGCCATGATTTTAAGGAGTAGTTTCCGCTTGAAATGAGCCAAGGGCAGTAACATTTTTGAATATAGAGTCAATCAGTTGCTGATCAATTTACTATGTAATTCAATATGTTTGATGTAATCAATAGGCAGCAAGTTTGGGTTTCTTGCTGCCTATTGATAGCTCTTAAAACTTAACTTAGAAGCGGAAAGTAGCCTCGGCGCCATAGGTGCGTGGCTGGCCACCCAAGTAGCTGTCGTGACCGAAACCAGCTTGTAAGTTGATGCCGTAGACGTCGTACTCTTTGTCTTCTAGGTTTTTACCCCAAATCGACACTGAGAAGCTATCGTCAGCGGCGTGCCAGCTCAGTCGACCATTGACGACATAGTAAGCTTCTTGGCCAACTTCGCCGTAGCCGTTCTTATCGTTATAGGCGCTAAACCACTGGTCATCTTGGAAGTTGGTGTTGCCATTAATGGTGAGGTAGCCAGTGTTGGTGGTTACGATATCGTAATCCACTGAAACACTGTAATTAAGCTTGGGTGCCAGAATCAGTTCATTGCCACTGAGGTCAACACGATCATCGGCAACGGCTATGGTTTCAGTATTGGCTAAGGTCAGCTCGGTGTATTCAGTTTCTAGGTAACCTAAGCCGATCTGTAAGGTCAGTTTTTCAGTGATTCTGTACCACAGCTCAGCTTCAAAGCCCTGAATGGTCGATCCACCGGCATTTTCCAAGAAGTTAGAGAAACCAACAAGGTTAATGAACTGCTGGTCGGTGTAGTCATAGGAGAACACGGCGCCATTTATGCGCATGCTGTTGTCCAGCAGGTCAGCTTTAACACCCAGTTCCAATGCTTCGATATATTCCGGTCTTGCATAGGCTGTCTCAAGAGGGCGGGGCTCGTAATAGGCGCCGCCGTTAAAGCTGCCACTGCGGTAACCGCGACTGGCACTGGCGTAAACCATGATGTCGTCATTGATGCGATAGTCGGCGCCAATTTTACCGGTCCATTCGGCTTCATTAGCTTCAAGTTGTGGCGCGGAGTCTAGGGTATAAGGCCCGTGAGTGTAGCCCGCATTTTGGAAATCTTGCAATGCAGTAGGGTCATTTACAAGGTCAAATAGTTCGGTAGGCGTTAGGGGGCCCGACTGATAGGCCTCATCGGTTCCGGTGGTGTTACCCGGAACATAACTGCCGCGAGGACTGCCATCATAACCGAGGCGGGAAATGTTCAGGTAGGTTAGCCGGTTGTCGTCTTTGGTATAGCGCAGGCCTAAATCCATGCCGAATTGCGCGCTAAAATCAAAGCGCATTTGGGTGTAAACGGCATGACTGGTTTTTTCTGATTCAAGGCGCTGATCGAGAATACCGAAGTCGAGTAGAAACGGGTATTGCTCCGCAGTGTCCGGTTTGGCAAAGCCCACACGTTGGTCTGGTGGAGTCTCAAAGACTTTATAGCGGTTGTTCATATACTGGTCTTCGTAGCCGTAGTAAGCGCCAGCAATGATATTAAATATGCCGTCAAATTCTGAGGCAAAGCGTAAATCCTGGCTATAGCCAATGGTGTCAGAGGACCAGTGGATGGTCAGCATGTTGTCAGGTGAGCCATCGGTATCGGCCACCTGGTCGTAGTCGGCATCGTAATACGAGCTGACCGAGGTGATGGAGTAATTGTTGCCTGAGAACGTCACGGTTAAGCCAGCAATATTGGTGTTGGTGACGAGAGATCCAACTTCATTGGCTTCGGTATCATTAAAGTTGAGGTTGCGCGTCGGTCGTGAATAGCCGGTATAGTCGATAAAGCCGTTGGAATCGCCTTCTTGACCCGTACCGCGCAAGTCGGTGCGGGGCTCGTTACGGGCTACGGTACTGAGCGCATCGTTGGCAGAAATCGTGTATTTAAACACCGCATCCCAAATGTCACTGGGGGCAAAGTGCAGGGCGATGCGTCCGCCCTTGAAGTCAGTTTGGCCACCGTTCTCACTGCGACCAATAATGTTCATATAGCCATCGTCTTTTTTAAAGCTGATCGCCGCGCGGCCGGCCAGGATATCCTTAACAAGTTCATTTTCAACACCCGCTTCGACGCTGCTGGCATTGTAGCTACCCTTGCCTAGCTTGACGTAATTACTGGGTTCATCACCAAATTGCGGGGTGCGGGTAATAATGTTGATGGCACCGCCGGTTGTGTTTTTTCCGTATAGCGTTCCCTGGGGGCCACGCAATACTTCCAAGCGTTCAATATCAAAGAAGTTGGCGCCGTGGCTGTAAACTGGAGCCAGATAGGTTTCGTCAACGTACACGCCAATGGGGCTGGCCTGGTTGGAGCTGTAATCCGACATGCTGACGCCGCGAATAGAGAATATCGGCTGGATATCACCGTAGGGACCGCTGACTTGCATATTGGGAACTTGAGCGGCAATGTCGCTGGCATTTTCAAAACCGTATTTGTCCAACTGGGTATCGGTCATGCCGGTAACCGCAATGGGGATGTCCTGAGTGCTTTGGCTGCTTTTTTGGGCAGTCACCAGAACCTCTTCGAGCATGGGGCCGGCAATGGCGCTACCGGTGGCTGTGGCGATGGCCAGGCAGATACTGTTGCGCATGATTTTTTTGCGAAATACAGAGGGATTTAAGTGATTTTTTTTCATGAATTAATCCTTCAGATAATGTCGGAGTGTTGTTATTTTTTGTTACTAAAATTTAATGCGCGAACAATGCCTAAGTTTTCACTGCTAATATTGTCTTTTGGTGACATATTTTTATCTTTTGGTGACGCGTGCTTGGGTATTCTTAAAGGCCCAGGCTAGCAGCTTCTTAGGCCAAATTGCGGTCAGTTTTCTGATGCTTAGTTGTTTTGCTGGTGCTGCAATTTCCGATAGGCATTTGGACTGACCCCAAACCAGCGTTTGACCGCGCGATTAAAGGAGCTTTGCTCCTGATAACCAAGTAAACCGGCGATTTGCGCCATGGACAGATTTTTTTCTGCTAGAAAGTTCTCGGCTTCACCGCGGCGAAAGTCATCCACTAGACTTTCAAATACTAGTCCATGTTCCTTAAGTCTGCGCTGTAAGGTGCGTTTATGCATGCTTAATTCATGGGCCACATTGTCGATGGTGCAGCATTGGGTGGGAATCAACCGCCTAATAAGAAAACGTGTTTGCTCAGTGATAGTGGTCGGTGCTGAGCCGCCTTTTTTAATCACGTAACTGGATATCATGTCACGCTGAATAGAGTCGGCGGTAATAAGCGGAATGTCCAATTTATCCTGTGTCAGGATAATGGCATTGCAGTCTTGGCCGAATAGCACTGGGCAGCCAAAATGGCGCTTGTAATAATTGCTGTCCAGACTGCGAGAGTGATGAAAAAGGATAGCTTCCGGTATGCTTTTCTTATTGCTTAGAATAGTGTGGATACTGGCCATTAGCCCGATACTTAATTCCATAGTTTGACGATGATTGGGGAAATCCGGCGAATTTAATTCGATAACCACGCGGGAGAATTTAGCGGTGGTTTTCTCGTCCAGTGAGAGTTTCATCGCTGGACTGTGAAAGGAAAAATATCGAGCAATACAAAATATTGCTTCGCGAAGATTGTTTGATGTGCGAGCCATGATGGCGATGGGACCAAGGGTTTCCAAATTTTGATGCTTTGATAGTCTTAACCCAAAGTCTGGGCAGGCCAAGACGGTGGCACTGTATTCTAATAACTCAATTAAGTTATGCTGAAATATAAGGTAGTCGTGATCGCCGATTCGGTCGGGATCGATATTAAAGCGGCTAATTAATAGCGTAGGGTCGGCGCCAAGTTCGTGGACAAGCTCATTATAACCGCTGAGAGCGGAAGCGCGGACAAGTTGGCGCATCGTAAAAACCTTGCGTGTTTAGTCGGTGTATCGTCAAATGTTAACTAATAGCATAAAACCTAGCTAGATTCTCAAAAAAGATATTCAAACTGTTGTTTACAGGCAGCGGCGATAGAGAATAATAACAGAGGCCTTGGTATTTCAGGACTTGAAAGCCAGGGGTCGTGTTTTAGTCGAGTTTAAGGAGCCTCCGTGGCAGAAGTGATTTCAACGGGTCTGGTCATCATTGGCGCAGGGTTTTCAGGTTTAGGTTTGGCGATACAACTTAAAAAAGCCGGAATTAACGATTTTGTGCTGTTGGAAAAAGCCGGCGATGTGGGGGGGACCTGGCGCGAGAACACCTATCCGGGCGCGGAGTGTGATATTGCTTCGGCCTTATATAGCTACTCTTTTGAACACAATGTCGACTGGCAGTACAAATGGGCTGAGCAACCGCAGATATTGGCCTATTTACAGGGCGCCGCTAAAAAATATGCCTTGCTAGAGCATATTCGCTTTAACACCGAGATGAGCGAGGCCGAATACCAAGAGACTCAGCAGCGCTGGCTGGTGAGCAGTTCAGATGGCCGGCAGTGGTCAAGTCAGTATTTGGTGTCGGCTGTTGGGCAGCTGCATCATCCATTTACACCGGAATATCCGGGCCAAGAAAAATTCAGCGGTCCCCAATTTCACTCGGCGCGCTGGGATCACTCGGTAGAGCTGCAAGGCAAAAATATCGCCGTGATTGGCAATGCCGCCAGCGCCCTGCAATTTATTCCTCCGGTTGCCGCCAAGGCAGCGAAGATGACCGTTTATCAGCGCAGTGCCAACTGGGTGATTCCAAAGCTGGATCGCCAGTATATGGTATGGGAAAAGTGGTTGACGGCGAAGCTGCCACTGATTGCACGCATCTATCGGTTTAATTTGTGGTTGCGAAATGAAGTTGTTTTGTATCCCGTTATGCGCGGCAATAGGCTCGCCTGTCGGGCGATTTTGTGGGTGCATCGCCGCTATATCAATCGTCATATCAAGGATCCGGTATTGCTTGATAAGCTCACCCCAGATTACCCCATCGGCGCTAAGCGGATTTTAGTGTCCGATGATTATTATGCCGCCATGGCGCGTGACAATGTCGACTTGATCAACGAGCCAATTAAGGGCTTTAGCGAAAATGCTGTGATTCATGCCGATGGCAGCCATCATCCTGTCGATGTGGTTATTTATGGCACCGGATTTAAAACCAATCCGTTTTTGTCACCGATGAATATTCGCGGTCGAGATGGTCTCAGTTTGCGTGCGGCCTGGCAGGAGGGTGCTCAGGCCTACTTTGGTATGGCCACCAAAGGCTTTCCAAATTTATTTATGATGTACGGGCCCAATACCAATCTGGGGCACAACTCAATTGTGATTATGTCTGAGGCCCAGTCCCACTATATTGTTCAGTGCATTTTAAAATTGAAGGCCGAGGGCAAGCAGGCGCTTGAAGTTAGTGCGGAGGCGGAAGTGACATTTAATCTGGAGATTCAACAGCGTTTGCGCAAAATGACCTGGAATAAAATTGCCGTAAGCTGGTATAAAGATGGCGATAAAATCACCAATAATTGGCCGGGTTCAACCCAGGAATACCTGCGTCGAACTCGTCGAGTAAAGTGGGCTGATTATCAAATTAGTTAATCAGAACTTCCATAAACAATATAATCAATTTGTTTAGCTTGGCGGATTTGCTGTGGCAGTGAGCTTCTCATTAGGGGCTGCCTCGCCGTGAGGTGTTAGGAATTGGCGATAAATATGAAAATTGAGATGATATGTCTAGCGCTATAGAGCAATTCGCTTTTGCTCGGTTTTTGAAGTTTTGGCGCTCAGTACATGAGATTAGCCAAGAGGAGCTGGCGTCTCGCTTGGGTAGCTCCCCCCGTCATGTCAGCCGGCTAGAAAACGGTATTAGCCGCCCCAGTGAATCGATCATTCAGGATATTGGCCTTGCTTTAAATTTGGGTAAGCGCGATCTCAATCATTTGTTGATCGCTGCCGGTTACGCGGCCATGGAAGAGAAGGTGGATTTTAATGCCCCTGAGATGAAATGGTTACGCAAGGCCATGATATTGACCCTGAGATCCCTCGATCCCTATCCGGCCTCAGTGATGGACAGCTCGGCAAACATCTTAATGGTGAATCGGGGCTGGTTGGGGTTTTATGGCAAAACCTTGTCAAGCAATGATATGGAAGGTGTCAGTAACTTTTATGATTTTCTGTTTAGCCGACGCGGTGTAGGAAAGCTGGTCAATAATTGGGAAAACACCCTGTCAGTAATTTTAATGAGTATGCAGCAAGTGGCGTTGTTCAGTAATAAGCCAGAAGATCAAATTACTCTTGATCGGCTCATTGCTCATCCAGCGGTACCTGATGATTGGCGTAAGCGCGGTGCAAAGCTAGAGCCCATGGCAAGTTTTCGGGTGCAAGCAGACTTTGAGGGGGTGTTGGCCACTTTCTATAATGTCAGTACTAACGTGGGAGCGCTGGGCTCGAATGCCTTCGTTTCTGAGCCGCGACTGACCATAAACACACTTTACCCAGAAGATGATAATGTCGATTTATCTGGCTTGGTTGATGGCGTGCCAGACCACCCTTTATTATTTTATTGAGCCATCGTTAAATTATTTTAGTGTGGGTGAGCACTAAGTGCGCTGCGGAAGCTTGGCTTAGCCATTATGAAACGCTTCAAGCTAAATAACAGCACGCAAAGCTAAGGAGCCTCTAGCTCATCAAGACATCCCATGTCGTGGTAACTCTCTCTTCTGGCAGTAACAATCGCTATTATTGAATTTTTAAGTATTAAGGACTTCTGACCATGTCTGCTCCAATCTTGTCTGCTAGAGATCTAGAATTCATGCTTTTTGAGCTTTTTGATGCCGAAGCATTAACGAGTCGTCCGCGCTATGCGGAACACAGTAAAGAAACCTTTGCCGCCGCCATTGAGACGGCTAAAACCGTCGCTGAGCGTTACTTCTTACCAATTCGACAAAAAATAGATGGCAACCAGCCGACCTTTGATGGCGAAAAAGTCGTCATGATCCCCGAGATTAAAGTAGCTTTGGATGCGGCGCAGGAAGCCGGTTTGGGTGCGACCACGGCTGACTTTGAAATGGGTGGCATGCAGTTGCCACCCATAGTTTCATCGGTAGTAAGCGCCTACTTGACCGCTACGGGCAGCACGACTATCGGTTATATGGGACTCACTACAGCTAACGCCAGCTTAATTAAAGCCTACGGTACGCCAGAGCAAATTCAAACCTGGGTTGAGCCAATGCACGCGGGTAGATTTGCCGGCACAATGGCCATGACTGAGCCTGGCTCAGGTTCGGGCTTGGGTGATCTGACCACCAGTGCTGTTAAAGCCGAGGATGGCAGCTATCGCATCACCGGTAATAAAATATATATCTCTGGCGGCGACCACGATCTCAACGAAAATATTGTGCATTTGGTACTCGCGCGGATCAAAGGTGCGCCAAAAGGAACCAAGGGTATCTCCTTGTTTATCGTTCCGAAAATCCTTGTCAATGAAGATGGCTCATTGGGTGAGCGAAACGACGTTGCCTTAGCGGGTCTGTTCCACAAAATGGGTGGTCGAGGTCAAACTTCCTGCGCATTGAATTTTGGTGAAAATGGCGGTGCTGTGGGATATCTGGTTGGCGAAGAAAATCGCGGGCTGAATTGTATGTTCCACATGATGAACGAGGCTCGAATCATGGTAGGCACAGGTGCAGCCACCTTAGCGCTAACCGGTTACCAGTATTCTTTACACTATGCCAAAGAGCGCCCTCAGGGTCGTTTGCCGTCGAGCAAAGATCCGCTGTCACCGCCGGTAAACATTATTGAGCACGCCGATGTGCGACGGATGTTATTAGCGCAAAAAGCCTACTCTGAAGGCGCTATGGCGCTGTGTATGCTGGGCGCGCAACTGGCTGATGACAGCCATACCGCGGAAACTGAGGAGGCCCGTAAGTACGCTCAAACGCTACTAGATTTCATTACCCCGATGGTAAAGACGTGGCCCTCTGAATACGGCCCCAAAGCTAATGATCTGGCCATACAGGTCTTGGGAGGAGCAGGTTATACCAATGACCATCCGGTGGAGATGTTTTATCGCGATAA
This sequence comes from Zhongshania sp., assembly GCA_047624025.1. Lineage (GTDB taxonomy): Bacteria > Pseudomonadota > Gammaproteobacteria > Pseudomonadales > Spongiibacteraceae > Spongiibacter. The sequence continues at coordinate 21,391 of JBLHPB010000015.1, read as the reverse complement.
TCGCTTAAACCCAATTCATGAAGGTACAACCGGTATTCAGTCGCTAGACTTGCTTACGCGCAAAGTGCCCATGAACAATATGGCAGGCTATAGTCTGATGCTGGGTGAGTTCCAAACAACCATAGATCAAGCGCAAAAGCATACTGATCTTCGTGCGCTAGCGGTGCAGTTGGGGGAGTCTATTGATGCCCTTAAAAACACCACAGAGTTGCTGCTAAAGTCCATGCTGGAAAAAAATATCGATATGGTGTTATCTAATTCCGTGAAATATCTGGAGTTATTTGGAAACATCGTTATTGCCTGGTTATGGTTGAAGCAAGCTATTGTTGCGGTTGAGGCCTTGGCCAAAGCACCTCATAATAGTGATGTTAACTTCTATCAGGGCAAGCTCCAGGCTGCACGCTATTTCTTTAGCTTTGAACTACCGCAGATCTATGTTTGGTCAAAGATTTTGACAGATCTTGATAGCAGCTGTTATGACATGCAGGCCGACTGGTTTTAACGATAATTAAAAAAGGAGAGTTTTACCATGGTGACATTTGTTGATAAAGAACAGGTAGCAGACAAGATCGGATTTGAGCCAGAGCCAACGGCTTGGTTTACTGTTACCCAAGAAACCATTAATAAATTTGCTGACTGTACTTTGGATCACCAGTTTATTCACGTCGATCCAGAAAAAGCCAAAGCCTCGCCCTTTGGTAGTACAATTGCCCACGGTTTTTTGAGCCTTTCTATGCTCTCGCATTTTGCCGAGGAATATAGTCTCATAATCAATGGTTTTTATATGGGCGTGAACTACGGTTTTGATAAGGTTAGATTCATTGCCCCGGTAAAAGTGGGTAAGCGCATTCGTGCGGTTCCAAAGATTTTAGACATAAGCTCAAAGAAGCCCGGTCAGTATTTATTTAAGACCGAGGTGACGATTGAAATTGAAGGTGAAGACAAGCCCGCCTGTGTGGCGGAATGGCTCAGCATGCAAATGGTTGCTTAAGGGGTAATAGGAAAAAATGACAATTAGATTTGATGGACAAATAGCAATAGTCACAGGCGCAGGCAATGGCCTGGGTCGCAGTCATGCTCTGGCTTTGGCCGAACGCGGTGCTAAGGTTGTTATTAACGACCTAGGCGCATCCAGAGACGGTAGCGGCGCTTCCTCAGACGCGGCTATGGAAGTTGTTGCCTTAATCGAAAAAAATGGCGGTGAGGCAATGGCTCACGGTGCCAATGTAGCCAACTTTGCTGAAGTTGAAGATATGGTTGCAAAGACAATGGCTAAATGGGGTCGAGTCGACATCCTCATTAACAATGCCGGTATATTGCGCGATAAGACCTTCGCCAAAATGACCTTAGATGACTTTAAGCTCGTCCTAGATGTTCACCTAATGGGATCAGTAAATTGCTGTAAAGCGGTTTGGGAAATTATGCGCCAGCAAAATTACGGCCGCATTGTTATGACCACATCTTCGAGCGGTATGTACGGTAACTTTGGCCAGAGTAACTATGGCGCTGCCAAAATGGCAGTTTTGGGTTTAATGAATACGCTAGTGTTGGAAGGTGCAAAAAACAATATTCGTGTTAATGCTTTGTCCCCAACCGCCGGTACGCGCATGACTGAAGACTTAATGCCTAAAGAAATGCTCGATCTGTTGACGCCTGAAGCAGTGACTGCCGGCGCTTTGTTACTGTGTCATGCAGACTCGCCAACACGTCAGATTCTCTGCGCAGGTGCAGGCGGATACGCAAGTACACGCTTGTTTGAAACCGATGGTATTTTCCTTGCAGCCGATAAGCAAACGCCCGAGGAAATTGCTGCTCAGTGGGATGCGGTTAACGACACTAGTAACCAGCATAATCTCGAATCTGGCGGCAAACAAACCGAGAAGTTTTTGACTAAAGCAATGTCTCAACTTAGCGCCCAGTCCTAAGATATTTTATATAATAATCATAAACCTGCGGTGTGGCAGAGATTGTCGCCGCACGTAGGATCTCTAACCAAACTGAGACCGATGTTATGAAAGATGCCGTTATTGTATCCGCCGCCCGTACCCCCATCGCCAAAGCGTACCGTGGTGCTTTTAATAATTTAGAGTCGCCATCGATGACCGCCCACGCGATTAAAGCTGCCGTGCAGCGCGCTGGAATCGATCCCAATGAAATTGACGATTGCCTGATCGGCGCTGCGCTAGAGCAGGGCACCCAGTCTATGAACCTGGGACGTATGGCCGCTATTGCTGCTGGTCTTCCTACGACAGTCTCTGGCATCACCATGGATCGTCAGTGTTCTTCTGGCTTGATGGCGATTGCCACGGGTGCAAAGCAAATTATTATCGACGGCGCGCCGATGCTCGTCGCCGGTGGCTGTGAATCCATCAGTTTAGTGCAGAACGAACACATGAATATGCATAAGCTGGTTGATCCAATGGCGATGGCCAATTCACCAAATATCTATATGGGCATGCTGGATACTGCTGAGATTGTTGCCAATCGCTATGGCATCAGTCGTGATGCCCAAGACGAATACGCATTGCAATCACAGATGCGTACCGCTGCGGCACAAGAGGCGGGTAAGTTTGACGACGAAATTATTCCAGTAACAGCCACCAAGTTGGTGATGAACAAAGAAACCGGTGAAACCAGTGAAGAAACGGTGACACTGAGTAAAGACGAGGGTAATCGTCCCAGTACGACCCTCGAAGGTTTACAGGGACTTAAAACTGTCCGCGAGGGTGGCTCCATCACCGGTGGTAATGCCTCGCAATTATCAGATGGCGCTGCTGCTGTCGTTTTGATGGATGGTACCTTGGCGTCACAGCGCAATATTGAGCCTCTGGGTATTTACCGCGGTATGGCAGTAGCGGGTTGCGAGCCGGATGAAATGGGTATTGGCCCGATCTTCGCTATTCCCAAGTTGCTCAAGCGCAATGGCCTGACTATGGACGATATCGGTTTGTGGGAGCTAAACGAAGCTTTTGCTGTACAGGTTATTTATTGCCGCGATAAATTGGGTATTCCAAACGAAAACCTGAATGTTAATGGCGGCGCAATTTCCATTGGCCATCCCTACGGTATGAGTGGCGCACGTATGGTAATGCACGCTCTTATCGAAGGTAAGCGTCGTGGTGTCAAATACGTTGTTGTGACCATGTGTGTAGGTGGCGGCATGGGTGCAGCGGGTTTGTTTGAAGTTAGCTAAACCCTTGTAAGAAATTTTGCTAAAGGCGGTCGGGCTTGATTTTAATGTGTTGGAGCTGGCACATAAGAAATCGAGTTTGACCGTTGTCAATTATCACATTCTGAAAGTGAGTTTAATAAGATCCCCGTACATTAGTTTGCAATGACTGCTGGCATGATCACGTGAAGTCGGTATAAAAAAGATCGTAATATAAAAATAAATGTCTTTTGAAATAGGTGAACGATATGCGCCAGTTATCAGGCTTAGATGCCTCATTTCTATATTTTGAAATGCCCAATGCGCCAATGCATATTGGTAGTGTTGCTATTTATGACCCGTCCACCGCACCTGGCGGCAAAGTCAGGTTTAAAGAAATTGTCGCCAATATTGGCGCCAGAGCACATTTGATTCCCTCTTTAACCAGTCGCTTAGTCACCGTGCCTATGAGTGCCGATCATCCTTACTGGGTCGCGGATGGTCAGTATGATCCAGAATTTCATATTCGCCATATGGCATTGCCGCAACCAGGAGACTGGCGCCAGCTATGTATCTTAGTGTCGCGTTTGCACGCGCGGCCACTCGATCGTAATCGGCCGTTGTGGGAAGCCTATGTGATCGAAGGCTTGGATAATGTCGAGGGCTATCCCAAGGGATGTTTTGCGGTTTATATGAAAGTCCACCATGCTGCTATTGATGGCGCTTCTGGAGTGGAAATGAACACCATCGTTCACGACCTGTCACCAGTGCCTGAGCGCGGTGATGAAAGTCAGGTATTCAGCGTAGATACCCAGCCAAAGAATCTCGAACTGTTAATCCGAGCTGGGATGAACAAGGTAAAAATCCCGTTGAAACTAGCAACGGTATTAAAGAACAGTGGCCCGGGGTTGGCCAAAGCCATTTCTGGAGTGGCCACTGGGCGCTTAAAAAGAATCACTGATATTCCCCGCACTCGCTTTAATCGAACGGTGTCATCGCACCGCGTTTTTGAAGGAATTCGCCTTGATCTCAGTGAGGTCAAGGCAATTAAGAATGCGGCGAGTCCGTGTACAGTAAATGATGTTGCGCTGGCGATTGTCGGCGGCGGCTTGCGGCGGTATCTGGCAGCAAAGAAGGAGTTGCCGACCTCATCTCTGGTCGCGATGGCTCCAGTCAACGTCCGTAGTAAAAACAAGCTTGGCGCCGGCGGCAATGAAGTGTCACAGATGACGGTGTCACTGAGTACTGATGTTGAAGGCGGTCGCGCGCGGCTGATGGCGGTAAATGAAAGTACTCGTAATGCTAAAGAGCTAACCAACGCTGTTGGCGCTAAAAGCATGACCGATTACAGCCAGTTTATTCCTCCGACCTTGGCTCATTCAGCGGCTAAGCTAGCCTCTCGCGCCAAGCTTGCCAATCGCTTTTCGCCTATTTACAACTGTGTGGTGACCAATGTGCCTGGGCCGCCGATACCTATTTTTTATACCGGTGCCAAGATGCTATGCAGCTACGGTACCGGCCCAGTATTGGACAGCGTTGGTTTGTTTCACGCCGTGTCCAGCTATTGCAATGAATTTACCATTGCCTTTACCGCGTGCCGAGAAATGATGCCAGATCCGGAATTTTACAAGGAGTGTTTGATGGCGTCTCTGGCCGAGCTGCAAGAGCTTGTGGGTGAGCAGACTGACGAGGTTATGGCTAAACCCTGACCCCGTCAGTCTGGTTGCAGCAGAGAGACATTTGGGCCCAATTTAGTCGTCGCGACTGGTTACGGATCATGTGTCCGCCAAGTAATGATAATTTGATGTAGTAAAGGCGGAAAGTATGAGTGAAAAAATTGTTCAAACAAAAACCCTGAGTATTGCCTATCAGGAATTTGGCCAGACAAACGATCCTGTCATATTGTTGATTATGGGCTTGGGCATGCAGATGCTTGCCTGGCCAGATGAGTTTTGTCTCGGTCTGGCCGAGAAGGGCTACCGGGTGGTTCGCTTAGATAATCGCGATGTTGGCTTGTCGCAAAAATTTGATGGCATCAAGGCGCCGAGTCCATTGACGCTGATGTTGCGTTCTCGTTTTGGTATGCCTACCAAGGTTCCTTACCGGCTTCACGATATGGCTGAAGACGTCGTGAGCTTAATGGATTTCCTAGAAATTCCTTCTGCACACATTGTTGGTGCTTCAATGGGTGGCATGATCGCTCAGTTAGTGGCTGCCCATTATCCGGAGCGCACTCGCACACTGACGTCAATTATGTCTACCAGTGGTGCCCGGTCACTGCCACAACCCAGTTTAAAAGTCCTGCTGCAACTTACTCGAAGGCCAGTTGTTGGTGAGGATGAATATTTAAAAAATGCCAAAAAGACTTGGGCTGTGATCGGAAGTCCAGGCTATCCCGCTGACGAGTTGGAGCTAGAGGAGCGATTCCTCAGTGCTTATCGTCGCAGTTATTATCCTCAAGGGTTTGCACGGCAGGTGGCGGCGATAGCCGCCAGTGGCGACCGTGTTGCCGACCTTCAGAAGATTCGAGCGCCGACACTTGTTATTCACGGTAAAGCCGACGTTTTAGTGCCAGTTCAAGGCGGCATCGATACTGCGCGTCATATTGTCAATGCCAGGCTCGAGTTGATCGAGGGTATGGGCCACGATTTACCAAGGCCATTGCTGCCGAGGTTTATTGAACATATCACCACGCTGGCTGCCGGCGCTTAAAACATAGCTTAGACATCTGTGACGGGCGAAAGTGGTTTGTGTGGCGCTGGAACTCAGGATGCGGTGTTTACACAATTTTTTTGATATGAGAATGAGGGCTTGTCAATGGACGTTAAAGGTAAAGTAGTAGTAGTCACCGGTGGCGGCAATGGTATTGGTAAGGCCTTGTGCCGACGGTTTGCTGCTAACGGCGCCAAGTTAATGGTCAGTGATCGAGATATGAACGCAGCTCAAGGTGTCGCCGATGAGCTGGGTGCTAAAGCTTTTGCCTGCGATGTCAGTCGTGAAGAAGATATCGTTAAATTGGTTGCAGCGACCGTGGCGGAACTCGGTGATATCGACTTGTTCTGCTCCAATGCCGGCGTGGGATTTGGTGATGGTGGGCCACTGGCTACCTCAGCCGCTAATAGTGTTTGGCAAACCTGCTGGGATATCCATGTCATGGCCCATGTTTACGCAGCGCGCGCGGTATTGCCCAGCATGATTGCTCGTGGCAGTGGCTATTTTTTACAGACAGTGTCAGCGGCAGGCTTGCTCAATCAGATTGGTGATGCCGCGTATTCGACGACTAAGCACGCCGCCATCGGCTTTGCCGAATCGCTGGCAATTACCCATCGTGACGACGGTATTAAGGTCTCGGTGTTATGCCCTCAGTATGTCGCTACTCGCTTGATTGGTATTGAAGAGGGCGCTGACTTCAGTGATCAGGCTGGTGTGATTAGCCCAGAAGCGGCGGCGGACGTCGTCGTCAAAGGTCTAGCCGAAGAGCAATTTATTATTTTGACTCACCCGGAGGTCGCGTTATTTAAACAACGTAAAGCGGAAGATTATGATCGCTGGATAAGTGGTATGAGTAAGCTGAGGAAAAAATTAATGGGTGCTATTCGTTAGTAATTTTTTCAACTTTAGCTTATTAGAAACTGGGCGGCGCGTGTGAGGAGAATGGAAAATACCGGCGTTTAAAATGTCGAAAATTAAAAGGAAATAATTATGCGAAATTTAATGTGTCAGGAATTGGGTCCTGTAGAAAAATTAGTGCTGAGTAATGATGTTACTACTCCGCAAGTGGGTGACGGTGAAGTGCTTATCCGTGTCAAGGCGGCGGGCTTGAACTTTCCCGACACCTTGATTATTGAGGGCAAGTATCAAACTAAACCGGATCTGCCCTTCGTGCCCGGTGGAGAATGTGCCGGTGTGATCGCCGCGGTGGGAAGCAATGTCACAAAATTTAAGGTCGGCGATAAAGTCATCTCCATGAATACCCACGGCGCGCTATGTGATGAGCTGCTTATCCAGCAAGATAGGGTCATGCCAATGCCGCAAGGTCTGAGTTTTACCGAAGCGGCTGGCGTTGGGATGACGTATTTCACTTCTTACTACGCGCTTAAGCAGCGTGGAGAGTTAAAGGCTGGCGAAACAGTGTTGGTTTTGGGCGCGGGTGGTGGTGTCGGAATTGCCGCGGTGGAGCTTGCCAAGAGTATGGGTGCGACTGTGATAGCAGCGGCCAGCTCTAAGGAAAAACTGGTCTTGGCCAAATCCAAGGGCGCAGACCATCTTATTAATTACACCGAAAAACCTATTAAGGATTCGGTTAAAGAGATCACTGGCGGTCGCGGAGTCGATATTGTTTACGACCCTGTCGGTGGTGATTTCTCTGAGTCGGCACTCCGCAGCATGGCATGGAAGGGGCGTTTTCTGGTGATAGGTTTTGCCAGTGGTCCGATACCCAAAATCCCGCTTAATTTAACCCTGTTAAAGGGTTGTTCAATTGTGGGAGTGTTTTGGGGCGCTTTTTCAATGTTTGAACCGAAAGTCCAGGCAGCTAATATGGCTGAGCTTTGGGCAATGTTTGCAGACGGTAAGTTGAAGCCTGTGGTTACCGATGTTTTTCCATTCAGTGAATATGAATCGGCTTTTAATTGCTTAACGGGCCGTAAAGCGCGAGGTAAAGTTATTATCACCATGGAAGAATGAGTTCGCGTTCTATGTAAAAAATTATTAAGCTTAATAGGATAAGGCCACTGTTAAGGTGGCTTTTTGAATTTAGCGCAGCAGCTTAATTTATAACTTAGAGATATCTTTTACTTGGCATTGCTAGATGAAGCGGGCTCTTTTAAATATTCATTGAGCCACTCGCCAGTCTTCGCTTTGAAAAAGACTAAGAAAGTACATTAAGATGAATGTGGGTATGGGAAACGGCACTTAAAACCGCTTCATTACATTCAGGCCTTTCTGGCCAAAACTTAAGGTCAAAGTGCCATCGCGGCTGCGACTAAGTTCACTGAAGTCGCGATTTTTGACACTAATCCTTGCGAGTTTATTGCCACTTTGCTGTTGACCCCAAGCGAGTTTCGATGGGGCTGATACCGCTTGCAGTATTTTAGTAGAAATAAATTTTTGCCAGCCGGATTGCTGTGTCTCATCGGCGGTAACTGCACCGCTGGCAGCGGACATAAAGACGGCCATGGAAGCGGCACTGATTAGTTTTTTCTGTAGTTGTAACCAGCTCGAGAGGCGGTCCGAGCTTAATGTTTGTTGTTCAACAAGAACCTCGCCAAGACGACGATTACTCCGCTTGTGTTCGGCCAGGGCGCTATCCAATTGCTCGTGGGTAATTTCGCCGTTATCCAGTAGCAGTTGGCCGAGCGTCAATTGCAGTGATTCTGGTAAGCTGCCGTCGGGATTGAGAGAGTGAGATTGCTTGGCGAGAGTTTTCTGCAAGCGTAGAACAGTTTTCTTTTCGATATTGCCCAGTGCATAGTGTTGCTCAAGTTCGTCACCGAGACGACGTCTGCTCCATTTCTGGGTGCATAGGGCCTGATTCAATACGCCTACCTTGATAAATCCACCAGACAATAAAAGCTGTCCCATACAGAGTGGCGTGGCTTGTTGGACTTTAGTTCTTACAGGTTTCATGCAATGTTGACTCCTGTGCTTTTTTATTGTCTGAGTGAATCTTCAAGCGAGTGAAGAAAGGCTTGTGTCCTCAAGTACACTAAAATAAGCAGGAACATTCTATACGTAGATGCCGCAGGGCTCGGGCGCTGATAAGCACCGCAGAGCGGCCTTAGTTTAAGCGGGGCGGAGCTGGTAAGTGTGTAAATCGACTATATGCAGGAATATTGTCAGCAAGGTCAGTTGCTGAGGGTCTGGTGCTTTTTGAGCTGGTAACTGTCCCCAAAGTTGGGGTAGTCAAAACCAAAAGCATTGGAATGCCATTATGTTTGGCGGTCTTGCGAGCAATTACAGATTTTCCAGCATTGCGCGCATCTTGTCCTTTATCAAGTTGATGTCTTTGCCGAGTTGAGGTGTGTGTACAATCGGCGAGTGAAATACAGCATTGTCGGCGAGGATGTCGTCGAGATTGGATAAGTCGCGTGTGGTGATGACGTGGTGCCAGCTGGCAAGATGATTGCTCATTAAGGGGGCTTCCCTGTTTTCGTATTATTGAGGAAGCTTAGCAGAATTTTGGTCTATTTTGACAGTATTAACATCTGATTAAAAAGGCGGGGGCATGTCGCATTGAGCTGCCCCCGTCAAGGGCAATTAACCGTGTAGTCCGTGCTCAATCGGGCATTGGCCGTTAGCCAATTTTCTAGCTCGTTCAATCAGTGTGGCTTCCATGGTTTCGCGGCCAATCATAATCACAAAATCGTCTTTGCGAATGCCGTCTAGGGCAAAGGCGGCGAGTTCGTCCAGATCCTGAACAGGCAGTTCAACGCCAATATCTTTCATGCCTTTCATAAACTCATCAAAGGTCATTTCGCCGCCAGCGGGAGCGGGCTTCTCGCGGGCCAGTTCTTCGGGGCGATTACGACGAGTAGTCCAAATTCCGGTGGGTAGCAGGCCGCCAGAGGGGTAGAAAATACAGGCGCGCAATTTACTTTCTTGGCCGACCAGTTGAGCGTTAAGACACTCGGTCATGATTGATACGCCGGCTTTACTGGATGCGTAAACAGACTGATCAGCCAGTGGTGAAATACCGCCATCGCCAGATGAGGTGTTCATGATAAGGCCTTCTTCGCCAGATTCCAGCATGCGTGGAACAAAGGCTTGAATGCCGTGGGCAACGCCGCGCAGATTCACGCCCAATACCCAAGCCCAATCATTCGGAGTGGTGTCCCAGACGTTGCAGTTAGAGACACTGACACCCGCGTTATTGCAAAGAATGTGGCAGGCACCGAACTCTTTAAATACTGCGTCGGCCAAGGCGTTAACGGATTCGGGCTTGGAAACATCCGTGACAATCGCGCGCACCACACCGCCAGCGCTGCTGAGTTCAGCAGCGGTTTTATCTAGTGCCTTTTTTTCAACATCAGATAAAACAACTTTTGCGCCACTGACCAAGAAGGCTTTGGCCAAGGCGCGGCCAATACCACTGGCGGCGCCGGTTACTACAACAACTTTGTTGGTGAAATCTTTCATTTTTAAACTCCTGCTTGAGTGGCTTTTTAAGGTGGTTAATAGGTTTTTCTTATATCGATACCGAGCATACGTGGTTCGCCATAGGCTTGGTTGTAAATACCCGAGGAGTCGGCGACAGCAACAACGCCGATGCGGTAGCGTTCGTCGCTAAGGTTTTTAACCCAGCCAGAGACTGTAGTATCGCCCTCAGGATTTTTCCAAGACAATCGAGCATCAATCAGTGCATAGGCGGCTTGGCCCGCGAGTTCAACGTCCTCTCTAAATATGGCGTAAGAGCCGGGATCAAAGCCGTAGAAAATTTCGCTTTTGTAACTGACGTCAACGCGCGGTGTGATCTCACCAAAATCACCAGACCAAGTGTATTGAATGCCTACTGAGGCAGATTTATCCGGTGTTACTGGAAAAGTCTCATTGGTACGATCAACGAATTTTTCCTGGCCGATAACCGCAGATTGTAGATCCAGCTCGGTAAATTCTAAAAAACGATAATTATTAATGCTTAAAGCGGCGTTTAGTGCCAAAGCCGGAAGGGGCAGCCAGTTAACTTCGAACTCTGCGCCGCGAATCTCTGATTCGCCGGCATTGCTGAAAACCACCGCAATATTTTGTTCTGAGTCAGCGCCCACGGCGATTAATTGTTGGTCGGTGAAGTCCATGGCATAGAAGGCGGCATTAATACGTAAGCTGCGATCAAACGCGTCTACTTTAAAACCGATTTCGTGATTGGTGACGACTTCCGGTTCAATTTTCTGCAGGCCATCTATGCCGCGCGGCTCGAAGAAACCAGACTTAAAACCTCGGCTCCAAGTGGCATATAGCATGCTGCTATCGACAAAATTGTCTTCCAGCCATTGCTCGGGCAACGAGTAAGACACGGACAGCATCGGCGTGCTTTGGGTGAAGGTTTCTTCGCGGCTTTCTTGGCGAAAGCTATCGGGGTCTATGGGGTAGTCGAGCAGAGCATCGCCATTGTCGTCGGGGAACAGCGCAGCTGCAATGCCGACTGGGTCGTCCCGCCAGCCAAGGGGCCCTAAATAGGGGTAGAAGCCCTCTGCACCTGGGCCAAAGAGGCCGCTTCCCGTTATGCGTTGACCAATGGCGTCCATGTCCGCTTCTAAAACGCTTAATTCGGATTGCCGCTGTTCGGCGGTAACACGGAACCCTAGGGTCACTTCTAGATTCTCAGTAATATCGAATGAACCCTGGGCAAATAGGGCGGCGGTGGTGTTGGCTAGATCAAAATCCGAGGCAATGAGTGGCGCGCCGATAAAACCAATCAGTGGAGTCGTGCCGCCGGGGGCTGGGCGGGTGGGTTTTGTACCTTGGGCGATTTCAGCCAAGGTTTGAGCATCGAGGCCTCTAAGTGTATTGGTGATAGTGAAATTTTCTGTATTGGTTTCTTGCATCAAAAATAAGCCAGTTGTGTAGCTCAGCCGTTGGGAAAACGCATCGCCATTTAACTGGAGCTCGAAGCTGTAGGAGCGGCGGTCACTGTCCTCGGTATTCACATAGCTGCCCCACAGCGCTGGGCCGCCGTCGGTATCGCTTGACTGGATAGGGCCTTCTTTCTCGCCGCGAAGGCCGACCACAGTTTTTAAGCTTAGGTTCTCACTGATTTCCCATTCGGCTGTCGCTGCCAGCAGCAGGGTGTCGAGGTCTTTGTTGAGCTGAGCATTGGGGCCTTGATTGGACTTCAGGTCACCTAAGCGCTGGCTAGAGTTGCTCTCGCAGTTTTCCCGAAATGCGGTCAAATTACTGGGGTCGGTGTCGCCAGGGTGGGCGACCCACAGTCCTTCTATGTAGAGTGCATGATCGCTGGGCACATTACAGTTTGCACCGGGAAAATTCTCACGTACTTTGCCCAGGAACGCTTGAGTGTCGAGGGTGAGGGACTGGCTGGCTTCCCAGCGAGTTTGGAAGAGCAACGATTGGCGATCGACCGAGGTATTGTTTCGGCCTTGGGAGATGTCCTCCATATAACCTTCATTTTTGTTGATGTTGAAGGCAATTCGGCTGAAGAGTGTGTCGCTAATTGGGATATTCTTCGCGGCCTTAATATGACGCTGAGTGTAATTGCCCAGCCCGACTTCTACATACCCTTCGTTACTGTCATTGGGTTTAACCAAGCTGACCACCATGGCGCCGCCGGTGGTGTTTTTACCAAATAAGGTGCCCTGTGGACCGCGTAATACCTGAATGCTTTGGACATCAACAGTGTCGAGAAGCTGGCCGTCTGAGCGGGGTAGGAATAGGTCGTCTAAATAGACACCCACCGCTGGATCAACACGGGCAAAGCCGGTGCGTTCGCCAATGCCGCGAATATAAATCTGATTGGCTTGGCCCTCGCGTATTTCTAGGCTTGGCACCATTTTGGTGAGTTCTTTGGTGTTGCTGATGCCCTTGTCAAGAAGGTCTTGGCCGCTTAGGGCGCTGACCGCAATCGGGATATCCTGCATGCTTTCACTTCGCTTACGGGCCGTGACCAAGACCTCTTCGAGAGTTCCGCTGGTTTTAGCAGCAAAGGTGCTTATGGGCGCTAATCCGCTGCCGGCGATTATCAGGGACATTAAGGCGGTGACGGTATTGCGCTTGTTACTTATGGTTTTTTTATGGTTATTCAATATTTTGACCTCAGCGTGATGGTGTCAAGCTTGCCCGCATCTCTCCGCGATAGGGTAACTTGGATATATTTTTATACCGCAGTGTAACTATTGACTATTTCCACCTTGATTTGCAATAGCAATGGGCTGTAATGACGATGATTTAATGTGACGGTAGGGGGACGGCAATAGATGTGATGTATGAGGGGCCGCAGTGAAAGCTGCAAGTCTAAGTTAAGTGATTAGCGACAAGGCAAAAAAATGGCAGCAACTTCGCTATTGTTTTGCTGCCTTCATAAGGCCGTGACCTTGTAGCCAATCGAAACTATGCTGAACAATCTGCTCCGGGTCTTCCTGCAAAACCATATGGCCTGCCCCAGTGATGGTGGCGCAGCTTACTTCAGCTGGAAGGCGACGGGTATTGCGTTGAAAGTCGGCGGCTTTGTGCAAATAGGAGTGCTCGGCGCGCAATATCAATGTCGGAACTTGGATGTGGCGCAGGGCTTGCCAAGGCGAATAGGTGTGCTGAAAATTATGAGCCTCCCAGTCGCGGCTATAGGCCAGTTTAAATTTACCCACACCCTGCGCAATTAAGGCGGCTTGGGCATAGTCACTCAGAGCCTGCTCAGTAAATCGACGGTAGGCGGGTTTGTGGCGATGATAGTCGATAAAGGATTGCGGGCTATCCCAATACAAACGTCGTCCCCGAGTGCGTTTTACAAGATTGAGTTGTCCCATCAACTGACTAGGGGCGAATGCGGCCACTGTTGGCAAAATGCGGCCGGGAATAGCCGCGGGGTCAAACATCAGCAAAGCTTTAAATAGGTCTGGCCGCCGTTCTGCTGCAAGGGCGGTAACTGTGGCGCCAATAGAATGGCCCATGGCGATAATAGGGCCGGTGTTGAATATCGTATTCTGATAGTCGAGAAAGGCAATTAAATCTTCAGCGTGCTGGCGCCAGGAAAAGCCACGGGGTGGTACTGAGCTGCCCCACATGCCACGGTTCTCAAGGCCAATCAGCTGGAAGTGGGCGGCGAAATGAGTCAAAAAGAAATTATAGCTCTGTAGTGGAAAGCCGTTGGCAGCGGAAAAGTGTAACTTGGGCCCGTTGCCAAGTCCTTCCTGCCAAAGTGCAGTGCCACGACCAAAGTCAATGTGTTGAGGTTTTAGCATATTGTGTTGTGCTTCCTGCTTATTAGCGCTTTCTGCGGATAAGAATAGCACGTTGCTGCATTTCCGGAGGGGCCACCGAAAAAATTCCCCTGATGGCAGTGGCTGATTAATCGCTCCTTATCGTGACAAACCGCTATGGACGGATGAGGCTGGTAGGGCCAATAATGTAGCTTAAGATGTTTGAGGCTAGATTTGTGTGAAAACCACAAGGATTAGCGGACTTATTGTATTCAAATATAAAGTTAAGCCGATTGCGGCCGTTAATAACTGTACGTAGGGTGAAAAAACGCTTTATAACAGGTAGTTTACTCGGCGGGGCCTTTTTACCGTCACAGCAAATTGAAGTAGTGGAGTGTTGAGTTGGACATAGCAACCTTATTGGGCATGTTGGGAGCACTCGGCGTGATTGTGACGGCCATCCTGATTGGCGGTAGCGCCAGTGGATTTGTTGACACCCCGAGTTTGCTAATTGTGGTCGGTGGTGGTCTTTTTGCTAACCTGGTGAAATTTCCGCTTGATCAAACTATGGGTGCGTTTAAGGTGGCTTCTCGAGCCTTTGTCCACAAACCCACCAGCTCCCAGGCACTCATTTCCCAGTGCATGGAAATGGCCGGTGTTGCTCGTAAAGAAGGTTTGTTGGGTCTGGAATCTTTAGAGATCAGCAACGAGTTCCTGAACAAGGGCGTACAGATGGCCATTGATGGTCACGACCCAGAATTTGTTCGGCGCGTGCTCAATAACGAAATTAATCAGACCATTGAACGCAATGAAATGGGTGAGGCGGTTTTTAAGGGCTTTGGTGAGTCTGCCCCCGCTATGGGGATGATCGGTACCTTAGTCGGTCTGGTGCAGATGATGTCCAATATGGATGACCCCAAGGCTATCGGTCCAGCCATGGCGGTAGCCCTGTTAACCACGCTTTATGGTGCTGTGCTGGCTAACGTAGTGGCGCTGCCCATGGCCGAGAAGTTGGCCTATCGAACTTCTGAAGAGCGCCGCAATCGGCATTTGATTTTAGAGGCGGTGGATGGTATCCAGGAGGGCGTGAACCCTCGAGTGCTTGAATCCTTATTAACCGCTTACTTACCTGATAATCAGCGTGTAGTTGAGGACAAGGCTGAGGAAGTTTAAGTGGATGATATCCCAACTAAAAAACCTGATGCTGGAGCACCGGCATGGGTGCTGACCTTTGCTGATCTGATGTCTTTGTTGTTGGCGTTCTTCGTATTATTGTTTTCCTTTTCAGAAATGGACAAGCTAAAATTTAAAGAATTGTCGGGTTCAATGAGAGACGCTTTTGGCGTGCAGCGCGACATCCCGGCTTTTAAGCCGCCTATTGGTACCAGTATGATCGCCCGTGACTTTAGTCCCGGCAAGCCCAGACCAACCATCGAAAATCAAGTTCGCCAAGATGCCCTTAAAGAAATGAAGGATTTTGTCATCGTCGAGGCTGACGAGAAACTTCATGAGGATGTTGAGATGGTTAAGCATCGCTTGGCTTTGGAAATAGATGAAGGCTTGGTTGAAGTCGTCGATGATAGCCAGCGGGTCATCATTATTCGGATCCGTGAGCGGGGCTCTTTTCCATCGGGGAGCGCCGAGCTGTCACCAGGGTTTGCTCCGGTTATGGATAAAATTGGTTCGGTTATTCGTGACGTGGCTGGTGACGTAGTAGTGGCCGGCCATACCGATGATGTTCCTATCCACACTGATCGATTTCATTCTAATTGGGATTTATCGACAACGCGGGCGACAACGGTTTTGCGCAGTGTGCTTGAATCGAGTGATCAGAGGCCTGAGCGGTTCAGGGTGATGGGGCATGCAGATACCCGTCCAATTGCCGATAACGGCAGTGAAGAGGGGCGAGTTCGCAATCGTCGGGTGGAGATCTTCCTGTTGCGTGGCTCTGCTCATGATCCTGCTATGGGGACTGCAATTAATGCCGGAACAACCTCGGTATTGGACTCAAAGTAAGTACTGCCTCGATTGGTTTTGCTTGGTGACGTTCATATTTCTGGAAGCGCTAGCCCTAGAGCAAGCAAGCCAATGAATGCAATGCCATCTGAAATATAACTTCCTATTGTGATTTATTTCCCCTTAGTGGGGACTACGTATTACAAGTTTATGAGTTTTATGGGCTAATAAGCCTACAACAGTTTTAAAACTGTGTGGTTAAAAAGGTGGCCAGTGATGAAAAATAAATTAAAAGCTTCGCTACTATTCGGTGCAGTATTTTTATCTGTAGGTGTTTCCGCCAATCTTGCATCTGAGTGGCATATTGAAGATATGTCCAAATCAACCGGATACGTCGTCGATGGCGCGGCCTCAGCTCATCAGTTTGGTTTGGTTAAACACAGTAATACCTGCGGTAATGATGAAGTGTATTTAAGCTGGTCCAGCAATAGCTCAGATATCTGGTCTCTGGCTGGCAAGACCATTACCATGAATGCCAATTTTAATGGTGTGTCAATTCCTATGCCGCTTGAAGTTGTTGCAATCAAGCCTCTGAAAGGTAATTCTCATCAAGTGATAATGGGTCATGTATTTGCCAATTCTGAGTTACTTGATTTAATGCGTCAGGCTCATTCAGTAGAGGTATTAATGCCCTCCATTGGCGATACTTCACGTCATTTTAGTGTGGGTGGAGATAGCTTCATATTAAGTGGTTTTACCGAGGCGCGCTCACAAGCATTTAATCGCTGTCAAACTCAAAGCTAATAAACAAAAAAACTCGCGATCAGCGGGTTTTTTTGTTTATGTGGTTATTCGCTATGCTTCAGCTTTGGTTCAGTTTGCTCCTGTTACTTTGATCACACATTCAGGAGGAACGGGTCATGATAAACACAAAAACACGCTATATTGAAAGGCCAGGCATTAGCCGCAATTTGTTGTTATGCGGCTTCTTAGCTCTGGCAGTGGCGCTGGTGCCGAAGCAAGCTTACGCGGATAATGCCCAGACTGCCGCCGCGGTTTTGATTGGCGCCGCGGTACTTTACGCGGCTCATGATGCTCATAAGTCAGATCGTCACTACGCTCGAGCGCATGTCCATGATCGCCATTGCGGCCATCATAACAAGCACTACAAAAAATCGCATCGTGATCCGCATTATGGACATGGCTATAGCAATCGTGGTCGCCAGTATTATTCAGGCTCACACGGTGACCGTCATCAAGGACATTATCAGGACCGCTACCGCGATAGATATCAGGGCCATCACCAAGATCGCTACCGCGATAAGCACCAGGGCAAAGGCAAGCATTTCGTCAATAACGACAAGCATGATCGTTACGAGAAGAAGGGTGGTCATAAAGGCAGTAAAGATCGTCATAATGACCGCTACTGGGATACTCGAGTAGCCGTCAGCCAGCGGTATTAAGCCAGCAGAAATTGAATTAATAGCCGGTGCTTGCTGCGGTTTTTTTATGCTCCCTTATTGAACCGAAGCGGCTATAATTCTGGCCTTAATATTTCGGGGAGAATATATGGATACGCAGCAGTTAATAGCCATGCTCAATAACGGGTCAGTGGATTTTACCAAGGTAATGGCAGTCATTGATGCAGAGTATCAATTTACCCCGACCCGGTTTAGTAATGGCGAGCAGGTGAATGAGCTGGGTAGTAATAATGGTTCGTGCAAGATTTTTGCCTTTGCTCGGCTGCATGATTTAAGCTCCGAAGCGACATTAAATGCCTTCGGTGAGTTTTATACGGTAGATGTCATGACTAATCCTGACGGCAGCGATCATGCCAATATCCGCAATTTCATGCGCAGTGGTTGGGCAGGCATCTACTTTGACGGGGAGACTTTGCGTTTAAAATGATTTGCCGCTGCTTGTCGCAGCGGCGTCGCCCCCACACTTATCACACTGCGTCAGCCTCACTAACTCGTGGGCGGTCAGTTCTACTGCCGCGCATTGACGCACCTGCAGGAGTGGGGTTGCCATCGTAGTGGGCTAACAATATGTGGTCTTCGAGGACTTCAGTAATCACGCCGACAAAGGGCATATCCATCATGCCTTCCACGCGATAGCTGACCAGGTCGCCGGTTTTGAAGGTGTCCGGCTCAAAATTCAAGTCGAAAGGGCATTTCTCGCCACTTTCATCCGTCATGTTCATCATGAGATATAGGCTCTGTTTAATATTTATTAGTGGTAATTTAATGGGCCCGAGTATAGCAATTTTTGTGAATTTTGCATCCCTTGGTCCATTCTTATGCCTTTGAGGGATTGTTGATATTGCTCGTTTTAAGGTGAGGCATGGCGAGCTTGGGTGTATTCTTGCTTTATATTGCATCGGGGATGGTTATGAGATTTTTAAAAATCGCTTTTTTAAGTTTGTTGTTTATTGTTGTGGTGTTGGTTTTGACGCCTTTTGCCCTGGTTAAATTTGGTCCACCGGCAATGGCAACCAATGTCAGAGTATTGGTACATGCCATAAGTGGTTATAGCGAGGCACTAGACGACGCAGTAGTCGCGGAGAATCAGCTTACTGTGGCTGAGGGCTTCAGCTTGAATGTCTATGCCAGCAAACTGGGTAAAATTCGCTTTCTATTTGTAACCGAGGGTGGCGACCTGTTGGTTAGTCGGCCTCGGAATGGCGATATCATCCTCCTTGAGCGCGATAAAAATGGTGATGGCTTGCCAGATGGTCAGCGAGTATTGCTGGATGGTTTAACCAGGCCTCAGGGCATAGATTATGCCGATGGCTGGCTCTATATTGCCGAATCAAATGCTGTCGGCCGGATTGCATTTGATAATCAACAGAGCGCTATTAGCGGAAGCTACCAGCGGATTGTTGAAGAGCTGGGCGACAAGGGCAATCACTGGACAAAGACCATTCGAGCCGGTGACGACGGCTGGTTGTATCTTAGTTCCGGCTCCACCTGCAATGTCTGCGAGGAAGTGGATGATCAGCGCGCCACTATTATGCGCCTCAAACCCGATGGTAGTGAGCTAACAGTGTATGCGAGCGGTCTTCGCAATAGCGTGGGCATGGACTGGGCGCCGTGGAGTGGCAAATTGTTCGCCACTGAAAATGGCCGTGATTTACTGGGTGATGACTTTCCACCTTGCGAATTAAACCAAATAGAAGAATCTGGTTTTTATGGCTGGCCTTACGTTAATGCGAGTACTTCAGACCCCGATATGGGCAGTCTAAACCCAAATGCCACAGCCTTAAATACCCCGCCGGCTCATGAGTTCCGCGCCCATAACGCGCCGTTGGGAATGCGTTTTCTTCGTCATAATACCAAGCCTAAGTATCAGCGTACCGCCTTGGTTGCACTGCATGGTTCATGGAATCGAGGCATTCCTGATGGCTATAAAGTGGTGGCTTTGCAGTGGGATGAAAAGGGTGTAATTCATGAAAATGACTTTGTCAGCGGATTTTTGCACGCGGGTGAGTTAGTAGGTCGTCCGGTGGATGTTACCGAAGGGAAGGATGGCAGCATTTACATCTCTGATGATTATTCAGGAACCGTATATAGGGTAGTGGTTGGCGATGCCTCTTCGGCAATGCTTGGTGCCAATGTCGATAAACCTGTTGGCACAATTACCTCGTCAAATTCTGAGGATTTTTTGGCTGCTTATAGCGATACAGAGTTAATGGCTCTGACTCAGTCCGGCGCTGAACTTTACGGGCAATTACCCTGTGCAAGTTGCCACGAAAAGCAATCTGGTGCGCCGATAAATATGCAGAAAGTTTTATTGAATTTATCGGCAAGGTATACGGTCAAAGAGCTGGGCGAATTTTTCTTATCGCCGACGCCGCCCATGCCTGCATTTTCTTTGGATGAGACTCAGAGAGAAGCGCTCGCGATGTATTTGATGGTGCGGGATTTAAAGTCTGCGCAGTAGTCTATTTTTGCTACTAATAGTCTTTTAAGGTACTAGTACTTTTTATCGTCATTACTAAGTACTAGTGGCCTTTATTTGCGTATATCTTCGTATCGATAGCTATACGCTAATTCGGCAATGTGTTTCTCACTGGAAAATATTCCTGCCATTTTTAAGGCGAATATTAATAAGACAGTTTGGGAGATGAACATGCAGATAAAAACTGTTAAGACGCTCAAGCGGAGTGGCTTCGTTGTAACCGAAAATTTAAATTTTTCGATTACAAGCTTAACGCTTACTCGTAAAAAATTGAATAACCTTTGTCTAACTATTACGTCTATTTATATAGAGGCAATAATTTTATACTCGCAATCGTTGCACCAGTAATAATTTTTTGCATGACTACTGGGAAGCGTAATATTCTGCGAGCTGGTCGATTTCTTGGTCGCTCAGCATTGTTGCCTGACTCACCATTACCGCCGCCATACCACCAGATCGCTGGCCAGCCTTATAGGCTTTGAGTGACTGCGTTAAATATGCTTTATTTTGCCCGTTCAACTTCGGGTAACTATTCATAATAGGGGCTGCACCGCTGGCGCCATGACAAGCGCGACAAGTAACTTCTTTTGCAGGCGCATCAATTGCAAACAGGGGTAGCGAAAAAAGTGATAACACCCCAGCAAGGCTAAGGCAACTGATGCCTCTACCGAAGGGTAGTAATATTGGTCTAAATAACATTGCTTAGCTCCCTCTCTATTACTCTAAGTTTTCTAGGATAATTAGCATTTAATATAATTAACTTTCATACGGTAGGATTATATTATTGGATCTTCTGACGCACTAATGCTTGCATCGCCCATCTGAACTAAAACTCAGCTAAATGCGTATAAAGTCCACTTCTCACAGGGATTAAAGTATGCAACCGTCAACCTCTTTACATTCTGTAGCAGGTTCGCCAATTGGCAGTAGCCCTCAGGTGGGTCAGAATCTCGAGCCCTCAGCTGCGATCAAGGCCCCGCAGTTAACATTTTTTTATGACGGTCAATGCCCGCTATGTATGAAAGAAATTCGAATGCTAAATAGCTGGAACACATCGGCAGCAGTCGAATTTGTCAATTTACTGTCTGCCGAGGAGATGATCGTCTTCTCTGAGGTCGATATCGACGATGCCCAGAGATCCTTGTTGGCACTCACCTCAGATGGCGCAATCTTGCGAGGAGTGGATGCTACCTATGCGGTGTGGGCGGCGCTAGGTAAAGGACATTGGATGGCACCGCTCAATTGGCGCTGGTTGCGCCCGATAACCCTATTAGCTTACCGTATATTTGCCCGCTACCGGCACCAGCTCGCATTCTTGCTAACCGGCCAAAAACGCTGTGCTAGCTGTGAGCTACCCGCACCGCCGGCCAACAAAACAGATGACAATGACCACACCAGGCAAGCCGTCTAAGGCAGCATCAGGCAATGTGCATCCGCTTCTACCCTGCCGCGGCCGCGA
>JBLHPB010000014.1:0-37943 GCA_047624025.1 Zhongshania sp. | reverse complement strand
GGTGAACTCAGTTTGAGCAATTTAGTTAACGGCCCCAGAGAAAAGCCGTGGGCGATAACTGTGGCAAAAATCAGCATAAAGACCGCGGGTACTAAATACTCAGCATCACTAAAGCCTGCGTCGATTAATGCCGGGGCAAAGGCGCCGGCAGAGGCAGCGGCAACCACGCCGCGAGGCGCAATCCAGCCAATCAGCACTCGGTCTTGCCAGCTACAATCGGTGCGGATAGTGGCTAGAAATACCGCAAGTGGCCTCACCACAAAAACAAAGCCAAGTACCATGGCAATGAGTGGCCAGTGGATGGATTTGATTGATTCCATGGTGAGTGATGCGGTTAGCACCACAAACAGGAAGGACACCAGTATCAAGGTGATGTATTCCTTGAAACGGCGCATTTCGTCTAGGCTGCGTAGGCGCATATTGCCCATTACCACCCCCATCAGGGTGGTGGCGAGCAAACCTGACTCGTGTTGTACTAAATCTGACAGCGCGTAAACGGCCAATACTGCGGCGATGATGGAGGGGGCTTTGAGGTATTCGGGAATCCAGCCTTGGCGAAAACAATGGCCAAGGCCATAGGCAATGCCACCGCCAAGGATAACTGACACTGTTATAGCCAAGCCCAAGCTGGCGGCAATCGATTGCAGTGCTGGGCCTTCGCCTGAGTACAGTAAGTATTGGTAGACCATCACGGCCATTAGCACCCCGATGGGGTCATTAATAATGCCTTCCCATTTCAGATAGGACGCTGTGCGGCGATTTAGTTTAGCGTGTTTGAGTAGTGGCATAATCACGGTGGGGCCGGTGACGACCAGAATCGCGCCGAGAAGCGTAGCTACCGCCCAGCTTAAGCCGCCCACATAGTGGGCCATGACGCTGCCGATGCCCCAGGCCAGTAATACTCCAATTGAAGTTAAACGGCGGGTGACTTGCGCTGTTTCACGTAATTCGTGGAACTGAAGGTTAAGTCCGCCCTCGAAGAGTATGATTGCGACAAACAAGGATGTGACCGCCGTGAGGCCGGCACCAAAGTCTGTGCTGGGTTGTATCCAGCCCGTTGCTGGGCCGAGAATCAATCCACATGCGGCGAGCAGTACAATGGCGGGAAGGCGGAAACGCCAAGCCAGCCACTGACAAAAAATTCCGGCAACTAAAATACTGACTAAAGCTGAGGTCATTTGTAAAATACTTCCAAGGGAAATTAAATCGCGCAAACGATCTCAGGAGCGGGCTGAAATGTAAAGCTAGGATAGCAGGCAAAGTAAATAAAACTGCCTGCAGTATGATAGCCGTTTGTATTGTTCAAGATGTACCAAAAAGGATAAGTGTCATGTTCATTCATAGGCGTCGCGGCCTGATAGCTGTCGCGCTCAGCATATTACTCAGCGCTTGTGCTGGCACGGCACAGCAGCAGCTCTTTGCAATCGGTGCGCCACCAGCGCCGATGTTTAGCGGTAGCACCCAAGGTATATTCTTTCAGCGTGGCACTGCCGTCTACGAAGATGAGGCTAATACCAGCTTTACCGGTAAATTTGATAGCAATGGCTTTCCACGCCGTGGTGAATTAATGCAGTCCTACCGCGACCAGCAAGGGGAGTTGCTAAGCTTGCATTTAGTGGGGGAGTTCTCTATGGAGATGGACCGGCAGCTCCTGCAGTTCACGGGTAGTTTTGAGCTAAAAGATTTCAATAATCGTATTTTGGCAGAGGCTGATAAGAGCCATTGGCAGGGGGGCTATTCTCAATTCCACCCCAATCTAGCCCCCGAATTAATGCGGCTGTCAGGTGAAAATAGCTACAAGCAATACCGCAGGGAAATCAGCCCTGCCAATGACCCTCGTGCATTTGTGTATATTCGCCGGCCATTACAAGGGCCGTTTTTAATCAATGTTAGTTATCAAGATGGCTTGCCCCGCGGGGTTGCCAAAATTACTTTAGCCGCTGACCTTGGTGAGAACTATGTGGTAGAGCGGCAATACTTCAATTATCAAATTAAGCCTAAGCCAGTACAGTACTATTATTTTGAGCCAGGAAGTTTTGACGAGATAGCGGTGGTCGGCGACTGTGAAACCGTTCCTACCATTACGGTTCTCCAGAATTTACTGAATGTCTATGCCTATGACTGTCAGCGCAAAAGTTACTATGCATTGAGTGAGGATTATCCTGCGTCAGTATTGGCAATTGCCGCGGTGTATTTGGACAACGGAGGTGCTTTCCATCGCGTCAAAATTTACCATCACGGCGATGTTACGCGAGCGAGTGTGAATGCGGATGCGCTTCACGATGGCAAAATACTTTATCACGGTGAAGTTGAGCAGTGGCATTACGGTGTTCTTAAGAGCTTGCGCCGCTACGACCTTGGTGAGCCGGTCGGGATTGGTATCGACACCATCAACGATCAAGTCCTTTATGTTGGCTATGATCCTGACACGGCAGTGGGTGTTCTTGCCGGAGCTGAGTTGCTGGATAAATTAGACGGCCGTCATACTTGGTTGCAATCTCGTTTGAATCAGCAATTTAAATTAGTTGAGGGGCAGCGCATCATTTCGACATCCACGCTGGCGAAATTAAAGGCTGCACTACTACTTGATATCAATGAAACCTC
Organism: Zhongshania sp.; assembly: GCA_047624025.1. GTDB lineage: Bacteria > Pseudomonadota > Gammaproteobacteria > Pseudomonadales > Spongiibacteraceae > Spongiibacter. The sequence continues at coordinate 35,339 of JBLHPB010000014.1, read as the reverse complement.
GGCCATTCGCAAAGATGGTGAAATTGCTGACCTAATTGACTTATGGCATAGCTGGCAGCGGCAGAGTCAGGCGCGAATAGAGTCTTGGAAAACTCTGGGCAGCGGCGTAACAGCAATCGAAACTACTGCGACAACAATGAAGTCAATGTTAGAGGCGGACTTGAGTAAGTGGCTTGCTGAAAGCCGTGAATCAGTACTCGATGATGCTCGTCGCCAGTGTCGGCGTGGCGGTCAGAGTCTGGATGAGGCGCAGTGGTCCTGTGTTTACTCTCCAGATCAAAAGTTGGCCGAGTTGTGTGAAGAGCATTTAGGTGCCAAAAAGTGCCAGGTGATGGCGTATAAGTTCAGTCAAGTGTTGCATTGATATACGACACAAAGTTAATGTGGTCAGTGCTCTAAGCTGGCCGCAGTGCCTTAATTTTTTTGCATAATCTCCCCAAAAGTGTCGATTTAGGCACTACAATGTCCTATCTGAAAATTGAATCTTCCCATCGCACACAGGCTGTTTTTTCATGTGGTTTAAAAATCTTCTTGTATACCGCTTTACCAAACCGTTTACCTTCACTGCTGAGGAAGTTGAGCAGAAGCTTGCCGAGCACGCGTTTACGCCCTGTAATAGTCAGGATGCATCCAGCTATGGCTGGACTACACCGTTGGGTTCGCAGGGCAGTGAATATATCCACCGCCATAACGACTTCATGATGATTTGCGCCAAAAAGCAGGACAAAATCCTGCCTGCAGCAGTAGTGAATGAATTTCTGGCCGACAAGATTGAAGAGATCAAGCTTCAAGAAGATCGCACTCCTGGCCGCAAAGAGCGTAGCGATTTGAAAGACGAAATTATATTTTCGTTAACGCCTCGCGCATTTACTAAATCCAACCAGATTTTTGCCTATATTGCTCCCGAGCAGGGGCTGCTGGTAGTCAACGCAGGCTCTCATAATAAAGCAGAAGAGCTGTTAAATTACTTGCGTGAAACCCTGGGCAGTTTGCCAGTGATCCCACTTAAGGCCAAAAACATGGCACAGCATGTTATGACCGAATGGTTAAGCAATGGCTCAGCGCCGGCTGGCTTTGAGTTGGGCGGGGAGTGTGAGTTACGCGATAAAGCAGATGACAGTGCAGTGATCCGCTGCAAAAACCAAAACTTATGTTCCAGCGAAATTAAAAATCACATTAATTCAGGGATGTTTGTCACCAAGCTGGCCCTACGTTGGCTCGGTGATATAGAGTTTATTGTTGATGATCAATTGACCATTAAACGACTGGCTTTTGGCGACTTAATTCAGGATAAGCTGGGTGAGGTAGATGCTGATAGCGCTGCTGAACAGTTCGATGTGGATTTTTCCATCATGACTGGTGAATTTGCCAAATTTATTCCCGCGCTGCTTGAGGCTTTTGGTGGTGAAGAGCTTAGCGAACAGGATCCAATAATTTCCAGTGCGGCTTGATGTAAAAAACTAAAGTAGCAAGTTGCAAGATTGACATCGCCTAGTGTTTTCTTGCAATTTGCTTGATTCAGTTAATTAACACGGCGGGTTATTCAAGGAGCGATGATATTAGCGGCGATTAGTCTTTTTTGCCCAGACAGAACATCACACCCTAAGGTCTGGTCTTCTGCCCCCTTCTGCTAAAAATCCTGTTTTCTGCTTGAGCCGACAAAGGCCGGGGCTTAAAGCCAAGTTAGGCAATAAGCACTCAAGCCGACTTGGTGCTGCATTTATAAAAAGCCAATCTGCATCCATTGCCAGCAAAGCCACTACAAACACCCAAGCTCAACTTTAGTGCTATCGTGCTGAGCGCTTATGTCGTTTTACGCGGTGGTAAGCCGGTGTGCTGAGTTAGCATCCGGCGTCCCTTTGCTTGCTTTGGTACCCAGTTAACAGGTTGGCGCGGTGGCACCAAATGTTTTTTGCCATAACCAATCAAGTCTTTGCGGCCCATTGATAATAAAGATTCACGCAGCGACGGCCAGCCTTCGGGGTCGTGATAGCGCAGATAGGCTTTGTGCAGACGACGTTGTTTTAAGCCTTTGGCACTGACCACATCTTCACTGGTGCGAGAGACTTTTTTCAGGGGGTTTTTACCTGAATAGTACATCGCGGTGGCATTGGCCATCGGCGAGGGATAGAAGGCCTGAACTTGATCTGCCCGAAAGCCATTGCCTTTTAGCCACATGGCTAAATTCAACATGTCTTTATCTGTGGTGCCGGGATGGGCAGCTATAAAGTAGGGAATTAAATACTGTTCCTTGCCAGCCAGTTTGGAATATTTATCAAACATGACTTTGAATTTATCGTAGCTACTCATGTTCGGTTTCATCATCTTGGACAGCGGGCCATCTTCAGAATGCTCAGGGGCAATCTTTAAATAACCGCCAACATGATGAGTTACTAATTCTTTTACGTATTCCGGTGTTTCTATGGCGAGGTCATAGCGCAGGCCGGAAGCAATCAATACTTTTTTAACGCCCGTTAATTCGCGGACTTCGCGGTACAAATGGATTAACGGGGTTTGATCTGTATTCAGGCTTTTGCAAATACTGGGATAGACGCAGGACAATCGGCGGCAGCGACTTTCAATTTCAGTGCTCTTGCAATTAAGCCGCCACATATTGGCGGTGGGGCCACCGAGATCGGAAATAACGCCGGTAAATTCGGGCGTTTTATCGCGGATATTTTCAACTTCTTTGACAATCGACTCATGAGAGCGACTTTGAATAATCCGCCCCTCATGTTCGGTAATAGAGCAGAAACTGCAGCCTCCAAAGCAGCCGCGCATGATATTCACTGAGAAGCGAATCATGTCATAAGCGGGGATTTTAGCTTTGCCATACACCGGATGGGGTTTGCGCTGATAGGGACGCTCAAATACCCAATCCAGTTCTTCAGTAGTCAAAGGAATAGGTGGCGGGTTTAGCCATACTTCCTGGTCGCCGTGGCGTTGTACTAGCGCGCGGGCGTTGCCTGGATTGGTTTCCAGGTGAAGTACTCTGGCTGCGTGGGCATAGTTAACGGGATCGCCTTTCACCACTTCATAGTCGGGTATGCGAATCACCGTTTTGGCGGGATCGGTGCCGGTTTTACGCGCTTGCAATGGATCGATAATCCGCACTGCCTGGGGCTCATCTGCGGGTGCAGGGCTCTCCTCATCGTTCTTTTTACAGCTTTCAGTGGCGCTGGTGTCAACGTAGGGGCTGGTAATGGGATCTATTTTACCGAGTTGATCAACGCTGGCTGAGTCAATGACTGTCCAGCCTTCGGGGATAGTGCGAGTCAGGAAGGCGGTGCCGCGTAAATCTCGAATACTGTCAATACTATCGCCACGACCTAAGCGGTGGGCGACGTCAATAATGGCTCGTTCAGCATTGCCATAGAGCAATAGGTCAGCTCGGGCATCGAGCAGTACTGAGCGGCGGACTTTATCGCTCCAGTAGTCATAGTGGGCGATACGGCGCAGACTGGCTTCAATAGAGCCGATAACAATAGGACTGTCTTTATAGGCTTCGCGGCAGCGTTGGGAATAGACTATCACTGCCCGGTCTGGCCGTTTGCCACCCTCGTTATCGGGAGAGTAGGCGTCGTCGTGACGCAGGCGTCGATCCGCAGTATAGCGGTTTATCATGGAATCCATGTTGCCAGAGGCCACGCCAAAGAACAGATTGGGCTTACCCAGTTGTTTAAACGCTTCGGCAGACTGCCAGTCGGGCTGGGCAATGATGCCCACCCTAAAACCCTGCGCCTCTAATACTCGGCCAATAACGGCCATGCCAAAGCTGGGGTGATCAACATAGGCGTCACCAGTAACAATGATAATGTCGCAGCTGTCCCAGCCCAGCGCGTCCATTTCAGCGCGGCTGGTGGGCAGGTAGGGGGCAATGCCAAAGCATTCCGCCCAGTATTGGGGGTAGTGGAAGATGGATTTTGGTGCTTGTTTAACAGATAACATGGCGGGACACAGTGTTCAGAGCAAAGCAGCATTATACTAGAAATTCGTGCAGACTGCTGACTCCTGTGGCTGACTTGCTAAATATAAATTTCGATACTAAGTACTTGAATATTTTGGGAAATAAAGGGTAAATGGATTGTTGGCAAGCCGCTTGAGGGCAGAGGTGTGAATTATGACATGGTTTGACGGGAATATTGCCTATTGGCATTGGATGGTTTTTGGCTTGCTGTTGGTCGCCAGTGAAATTTTTTTGGCCAGTTTTGTGATGATCTGGTTTGGCGCCAGCGCGATTGCGGTGGGCTTGATTTTGGCTGTGGTAGAGGTGCCTTTCAGTGTGCAGCTGTTTGTGTGGCTGGCGCTGTCGATAGCTGATTTAGTGGTGTGGTTTAAATTTGTGCACCCTAAAATGAAAAACAAAACCCTGTCGGGTATGTCGCGGGAGCAGATTATTACTCAGGTGGGCATGGTGATAAGTCTGAGTTCCGAGCCTGGGCAGGGCACTATGCGCTTTTCAGTACCAATACTGGGCAATGAGGAGTGGCTGTTTCTCTGCCGCGAGCCGGTTAAGGTGGGTGATCGCCTGGTGGTTGAGGAGTTGTCGGGAAATTCCTTGATTGTGGGGGTCACCAATAGACAGCGTAGTTGATTCAATAAGTTCTTTTTTAAATACACTGATAGCAGGAGAGTACGCGATGGATGGCTTAGCAGTAATGATTGCGCTGGCAATTGTAGTGATTGTGACCGTGACCAAGGGTGTCAAGACAGTTCCTCAAGGGTATAGACATATTGTTCAGCGTTTGGGGAAATATCACAGCACGCTGACGCCGGGATTAAATTTCATCATTCCCTATATTGATGAGGTGGCTTATAAACTCACCACCAAAGACATTGTGATGGATATCCCCTCTCAGGAGGTTATTACTGAAGATAATGCGGTGATCATTGCCAATGCGGTCGCGTATATCAATATTGTTTCTCCAGAAAAAGCGGTTTACGGTGTTGAAAATTACGCCTTCGCTATTCAGAATTTGGTGCAGACCGCACTTCGCTCCATTGTGGGTGAAATGGCGCTGGACTCGGCGCTGTCTTCTCGTGATCAAATTAAGGCAAAACTCAAGGCGGCAATTTCTGATGATATTGCCGATTGGGGTATTACGCTCAAAACAGTCGAAATTCAGGACATTAATCCCTCTGTCACCATGCAACAAGCCATGGAAGAGCAGGCGGCGGCCGAGCGCCAGCGGCGTGCGGCGGTGACCAAGGCTGAAGGCGAAAAACAGGCCGCGATTCTCGAGGCTGATGGCCGCTTGGAAGCGTCGCGTCGTGATGCCCAGGCCCAGGTGGTGTTGGCCAAGGCCAGCGCCGCAGCCATTACCTTGGTTTCAGCGTCGGTGGGCAGCGATGAACTGCCAGTATTGTATTTGCTTGGTGAAAAATACGCGGATGCCTTATTGCAATTGGCTTCATCCAGTAATGCCAAAACAGTGGTTTTACCGGCAGATTTACCCCAAGCCCTGCGTGGCATATTGAACAAGGCTTAGATTGGACGCTTTATGGATCACACATACCGTTTGGTTATCAGTTGCCCTGACAAGGTAGGCATTGTGGCGAGGGTAAGTCAGTTTGTGGCGGAGCACGGTGGTTGGTTAACCGAGGCTAATTATCACGCTGATGCCGAAAATAACTGGTTTTTTATGCGCAATGAGATTCGTGCAGAGTCCCTCAATATTAGTGTCGAGGCCTGTCGGGAAGCGTTTGCGCCGATTGCGCATGAGTACGATATGCGCTGGTCACTTTGGGATTCTGCCGTGAAGCGCAAGGTTGTCATCCTTGCCAGTCACGCTTCTCACTGTATTGCGGATATCTTACACCGCTGGCACAGCGGCGAACTGGATTGCGATATTCCCTGCGTGATTTCCAATCACGAAAATTTGCGCAGCATGGTGGAATGGCATGGTATTCCCTTTGAGTATGTGCCGGTTGATGCCAGTAACAAGGCGCCGTCTCATGCCCGGATTTTGCAATTGGCCAAAACGGCCGAGGCGGATTGCATTGTCTTGGCTCGTTATATGCAGATTATCCCCGCCGAGTTCTGTCAGGCCTACGTGGGTAGGATGATTAATATTCACCACAGTTTCCTACCTTCTTTTATAGGCGCAAACCCCTACCAAAAAGCCTTTGATCGAGGGGTTAAATTGATCGGCGCCACCAGTCATTACGTGACCGAGTTACTTGATGAAGGGCCAATTATCGAACAGGATGTGATCCGAGTGTCGCATCGCCACAGCAAAGATGATCTGGTCCGCTTGGGTAAAGATGTGGAGAAATCGGTCTTGGCGCGGGCCTTGCGCAACCATCTTGAAGATCGTGTTTTGGTGCTTGGCAATAAGACCGTAGTGTTTGATTAATCAGCTAATATTCAAACTGTCACAAAATTGTCACTAAAAATGGTTTTAATGCAGCTTACGTATATCGCAATTAAAAGGTTATAAGGATGTTTGCAAACACCATATTGATCGTAGATGACGAGGCTGCAATTCGAGAAATGATTCGGGTTGGCCTGGAATTGGCTGGCTACGAATGTTTGGAAGCGGAAAATGCGCAAGATGCCCATGGCATTATTATTGATCAGCGTCCTGATTTGGTTCTTCTCGACTGGATGATGCCGGTGACCAGCGGAATTGAACTATTGCGCCGCTTGCGTCGCGACGAATTAACCCGAGATATCTTGGTGATCATGCTCACCGCCAAAGATGATGAGGACAATAGGGTGCAGGGTCTCGATGTTGGTGCTGACGACTATATGACCAAGCCTTTTTCCTCCCGCGAATTAATGGCGCGAATAAAAGCCCTTTTGCGGCGTACTGCAATGCCTGTGGTGGAGGAAAGTATTGAAGTCGGTGGCTTGAAATTGGATCCAGCCAGCCATCGCGTTTTTGTCGATGCTATGCCTTTGAATATGGGGCCGACGGAATTTAAATTGTTGAAATTTTTTATGACGCACCAGGAGCGGGCCTACAGTCGTGGTCAGCTGCTTGATCAAGTGTGGGGAACAAATGTCTATGTTGAAGAACGCACTGTCGATGTGCATATTCGTCGCCTTCGCAAAGCCTTGCAGACAGATGATCGCGATTGCGGTTTACTTATTCAAACGGTCCGCGGTACTGGATATCGGTTTTCAACCACAGGTGTGAGCGCCTAGCGTCAGATAATGCGTTATTACAGTTGGAAAACAGAATTATTACGGCTTGGCTCAGCAATGGTCGCCATTGCCATAATATGCTCAATTTTTGACTTGGGTATGTTGCCGCTCCTAATCGCTTCCCTGTTGGCCTGTGCTTGGCTGCTGTGGAATTTACAGCGCTTATCAGATTGGCTTTACAGCCCTGATAGTCAAGAACCTCCGGAAGCTGGTGGTGCGTGGGGACAGGTGTTTGATGTTATCTACGCGATGCAGCGGGATTCCAAAAATGACGGTGATCGCCTGCAGGCAATGATCGACTATCTACACTCGTCTTTTGCCTCGATGTCTGATGCGGTGGTGATGCTCGATCCGCGGGGAAATATTGAGTGGTGTAACTCTTCTGCCCAGGAGCTGTTGGGTTTAAGGCAGAAGGGCGATACCGGGCGACAATTAATCAATTTACTCCGTAGCCCAGCTTTTTTACGCTATTTTGAGGCTGAATTTTATCAAATGCCTTTGGAAATTCGCTCGCCAGTGAATAGTGGTATTAGTCTCAGTCTCAGTGTGAGTTTCTTTGGTCAAGGTAATCGCTTGTTATTTGCCCGTGACGTTACCCGCACCGAGCGTCTGGAACAGATGCGCAAAGACTTTGTGGCCAATGTTTCCCATGAATTGCGAACGCCGCTGACCGTGATCAATGGCTATTTGGAGACCTTTGCCGAGCATGGTGGCGATAACCCACGCTGGGATCGCGCGGTCGATCAAATGCTCCAGCAGTCTCGGCGGATGCATATGTTGATTCAGGATTTAATGCTTCTGTCTCGTCTGGAAGCTGTGCCAAAATCGGTAGATGACACGGTTATTCGCATGCGCCCACTCATGGAAATGATTCGTGAAGAGCTTGCCACGGCTGCCAAGGGGCCGCGCAATATCCTCATAGAATGCGACGATAATAGCGCCATTAAGGGCAATGCCAATGATTTGCGCAGCGCGTTTTCCAATTTAGCAGTCAATGCGGCGCGCTATACTAGTGACAATGACACAATCACCTTGCGGTGGTTTCATGATGATTATCATGCCTATTTCGAGGTGGAGGACACCGGCATTGGTATCGAGCCTCAATATATTCCACGCCTCACTGAACGTTTTTATAGAGTAGACCAGAGTCGTTCACTTGATACTGGCGGAACTGGTTTGGGTTTAGCGATTGTGAAGCATGTTTTAATTCGTCATCGTGCCGAATTGCGCATTCACAGTGTGCCAGATAAGGGCAGTTTATTTAGCTGTGTATTCCCTATGTCTCTTACCGTGGCTGTTAACTAAGGTTTGTTGACGTTTCATTGTTGCCTCTGTGGCCCCCCGAATGGCCTTAATCGACCCTACTATTTTAAATGAAATATTTCCAGTAGTTGTCACAATGTTGTCACAAACGGTCTATACAGTAACTGCTAAGAGATCGTTTAAACCTTTGTAGGAGTTCATATCAGTGAAAATTAAGCATTATGTGGCAGGAGCAGTGGTTGGGCTTTCTTCTGTGTTCGTCTTCGCAGAAGCCAGTGTTGATAAGGATTTACAGGATTACACTGCAGCATCTGGCGTGTCTGGCAATCTGTCCAGTGTCGGTTCCGATACCCTGGCAAACCTGATGACCCTATGGGGAGAAGATTTTAAGCGTATATATCCGAATATTAATCTTCAGGTTCAAGCCGCTGGCTCGTCTACGGCACCACCGGCCTTGACGGAAGGGACTTCAAATATTGGTCCGATGAGCCGAAAAATGAAAGATAAGGAGCTAGAGTCCTTCGAGTCCAAATTCGGTTATAAGCCCACTGCCATTCCAGTCGCAATCGATGCCCTAGCGGTATTTGTTCATAAGGATAACCCCATTGCCGGTTTGACCATGGCTCAGGTTGATGCAGTTTTTTCCAGCACCCATAAATGTGGCCACGCTGCCAATGTGAATACCTGGGGTGGTTTAGGTATGACAGGTGCTTGGACGTCACGTGATATCCAAATGTTTGGTCGTAACTCGGTATCTGGCACCTACGGTTATTTTAAAGAAGAAGCCTTGTGTAAGGGTGACTTTAAAAACGGGGTCAATGAGCAGCCAGGTTCGGCGTCTGTGGTGCAGTCAGTTTCAACCTCCATTAACGGAATTGGTTACTCTGGTATAGGCTATAAGACTTCCAGTGTTCGTACCGTGCCCTTGGCAAAGGATGAAAAAAGCGTATTTGTTGAAGCGAACTCCGAAAATGCAACAGCTGGCAGCTATCCTCTGTCTCGCTTTCTTTATGTTTACGTGAATAAGGCGCCAAATAAGCCTTTGGCACCACTTGAACGCGAATTTGTGAAATTGGTCTTGTCGAAGCAGGGGCAGCAAGTGGTTGTGAAAGACGGTTATATCCCTTTACCCGCCAGTGTTGTAAGTAAGATTAAAGCCAAATTGGAAATGTAAAATATGGCTGAGGCGTAAAAATGCGCTGGAGATTTTCAATTATGCCGCGAAGCCAGTTTTGCGGCATTTTTTTGTAATTTTCGCCTCTGTCATATTACTGTAATAATTTTGACATACTGTGTGTGCATGTTTTCAGAGAGCTAGAAATAATGAGTCAATCAGAAGTTCGAGCTACCGCTTCAGCCTACCGCAGGTGGCGGCAAGTTAAGGACGGTATAGCCACGACGACGATTACGGCCGGTGGCATTGGCGTACTTTGCGCTATTCTACTGATCTTTTTCTACCTTCTTTACGAAATTATGCCGCTGTTTGAGTCGGCATCAATCAAATCAGGAAATCACTACCCGGCCTCTAATTCGGAGCCAGCCTTGTATTTGGCTATGGAAGAGCAGGCCGAAGTAGGCTTTCGTCTCAATAAAGCCGGCACCGCTGACTTTTTCAGAGTGAGTGATGGTGAACTTCTCAGCTCAAATAGCTTACCTATGTATGGCGCTGAAATTCGCAGCTTTTCTCTAGACTCTGAGGTCAGCCGTATTTTTGCCCTTGGTCTAAGTAATGGCCGAGTCATTATTGCCAAGCATGATTATCGTACCAGCTACCCCGATGACAAGCGCTTGATTAGTCCCAAACTGGTTTTCCCCTACGGGGAACAAGGTTTTGCAATATCAAGTGGCAGCCCTATTGATCAAGTGGCAATTAGTGATAGTGATGATGAATTGCTAGTCATTGGACTGAGCAATGGCGAACTGATCGGCCGTCGTTGGGTGAAGGAAGAGGATTTCCTCAGTGAGGAAGTCACTTTAAAGGAGGAGTCCGTTGAGTTTCCCAGTCTTGACATTTATCCCAGCAGGGTGATGATCGGGCCTGATCAGCAGTGGTTGTATGTGCTCGCCGATGATGGCGGTTATCGACTTATCGATTTGCCACGAGAGCGGGTTGTTGATCAAGGTTATTTGTTTGATAGCGGTAAATTAAGTGATGCACGCTTTTTACTGGGTGGTATTTCCCTGTTAACGGCCAATGACCACGGCAGTGTCAGTCAGTGGTTTGTGGTACGTGATAGTGAGCGTGAATATGGTTATCGCCTGCAGGCAGTGAGAAGCTTTGATGTGCCCAAGGGCGGCAGTGCCGCCTTGGTGACCGAACATCGCCGTAAAGGCTTTATTAATGTCAATAAACAGGGGCAGTTGGATGTTTTTTACACGACTTCTCATCGTCGTTTATTGAGCAAGAATCTGGATGTAGGTGAAGTTAGCAGCATGGCCATTGGGCCGCGTGCGGACACCTTATTGCTGGAGAATACTGCAGGGCAGATGTTTAGTTTCAATCTAGAGAATGAGCATCCAGAACTGTCATGGACAGCTTTGTGGAGTAAAGTTTGGTATGAAAGCTATCCAGAGCCGGACTATGTTTGGCAATCCTCTGCGTCCACTAATGATTTCGAAGCTAAATACAGCTTCGCGCCGCTGGCTTTTGGTACCCTGAAAGCGGCTTTTTACGCCATGTTAATTGCCGCGCCCCTGGCCATTTGTGGCGCGATTTATACTGCCTATTTTATGGCCCCGGCACTGCGTCGCAAGGTCAAGCCACTGATCGAATTGATGGAAGCTTTGCCAACCGTTATTCTCGGTTTTCTGGCTGGGTTGTGGTTGGCACCCTTTATTGAAAAGAATTTGCCAGGGGTGTTTTCTATCTTCATGTTTTTACCAGTGGGGGTTTTGATATTTGCCTGGTTCTGGGCAAAGCTACCCTTAGCTTTTCGTCGCCATATTCCCGATGGCTGGCATCCGGTGCTGTTAGTGCCCGTGGTGCTGGGGATTGTTGGGGCTTCGGTTATGCTCAGTGCGCCGATTGAACGCGCCTTTTTTGACGGTGATATGCGTGCCTGGTTGACCAGCGATTTAGGCGTGTCGTTTGATCAACGCAATGCCTTGGTGGTTGGGATTGCGATGGGCTTTGCGGTTATTCCTACCATCTTCTCCATTGCTGAAGACGCCATATTCTCGGTGCCTAAACACCTCAGCTATGGTTCCTTGGCTCTGGGTGCAACACCTTGGCAAAGTCTGGTCGGAGTGGTGTTGCCCACTGCAAGTCCGGGGATATTTTCGGCCTTGATGATCGGTATGGGGCGCGCGGTCGGCGAGACCATGATTGTCTTAATGGCCACAGGTAATACACCGATTATGGACGCCAATATCTTTGAGGGTATGCGTACCCTGGCTGCCAATATCGCGGTAGAAATTGGTGAAACGGAAGTGGCGAGTTCTCACTACCGAATACTTTTCTTGGCAGCTTTTGTGTTGTTTATGTTTACCTTTTTTGTAAACACCATAGCGGAAGTCGTTCGTCAGCGTTTGCGGATACGCTACGGTAATCTTTAATCCAAAGTGCTCGCGGCTGTAAAACAGGAATTTAAGTAATGTCATTGCACGATGAAAACAAGCAGGGCCTAGTCGCGTGGTGTAAGCGTGGCGAGCCATTAATTTGGTTGAATGCGGCGGCTGTCACTATAAGCACATTGGCTGTTATAGGTCTTTTACTATTGTTAGCGGTTCGGGGTTTCGGGCATTTTTGGCCAGCTTCGGTCGTTCAAGCTCAGTATGTTTTGCCGGGTGAGGTCAGTGTTCCGATATTAGCGGAGCGAGTTGAGGAAGAAAGCGTTCCGATGCAGCAGTTACTGAGTGCTGGTTTTAAAATCGAGGGTGATGACACCTTTGTTAAGCGTGAATTAGTCAAAGTGGGTAACCGCGATACGGGCGGCGCCGATTTTAAGTGGGTAATTACACGTTTTCTAGATGAAATTTCCTACCCTAAGGATGTGGTGGTTATTGAGCGCCGTGAGTGGGGTAATTTTTACGGCTTCCTGCGAGAGGTGAAGCAGCAGGGTGAAGTGATTTCCTCAGGCCGCGACAATGCGGAGCAAACCTGGGCGGTCTTTCAGGATGGCGCGGCTAAGGCTAACGACATCCACGAGAAAATTTCTAAAATTGAAAAGAAAGATATCGGCTCGATAAATTACAAGTTAGAAAAAATCCGTTTAAAAGAGCGTGGATTGGATCTTAACCCTGATTTAGATTCCTTAACTCGGCAGGAAATTGAAGCCGACATTGCTATTTCGCGGGCTGAACTTGATCTTCAATACAAGGCGCTACAGGGCCAGCTAGCTGAATTGTATGCCCAGTGGAATCGCGATAGCTTTACCATTGAAACAGCCGACGGCCAAATTAAAGAACAGCGTATGGCGACCATCGTCAAAGCCTACCGTCCTAACGGTATGAATATTCTTCAAAAAGTCGGTTTTTACTTTCACAAATTTATCGAGTTTTTAACTGATGAGCCTCGCGAAGCCAACACCGAAGGGGGTATTTTTCCGGCCATTTTTGGCACCGTTATTATGGTGTTAATCATGTCGGTGTTGGTAACGCCCTTTGGTGTCATTGCCGCAGTGTATCTGCGTGAGTATGCCAAACAGGGCTTGATGACACGGATTGTGCGTATTGCGGTCAATAATCTGGCCGGGGTGCCGTCGATTGTATACGGTGTGTTTGGCTTGGGCTTCTTTATCTATTTTCTAGGCGCAGAAATGGACAAAGCCCTGTTTGCAGATGCTTTGCCCGCGCCAACCTTTGGCACGCCGGGTTTGTTATGGGCTTCTGTTACGCTAGCGTTGTTAACCTTACCGGTAGTCATTGTGGCGACTGAGGAGGGTTTGGCACGGATACCCCGAAGCTTACGTGAAGGCAGTTTGGCGCTTGGTGCAACCAGGGCTGAGACGCTCTGGAGAGTGGTATTGCCCATGGCCAGTCCGGCTATGATGACAGGACTTATTTTGGCGGTGGCGCGTGCGGCGGGTGAAGTGGCGCCGTTGATGTTAGTCGGTGTAGTGAAGCTGGCGCCTTCGCTCCCGGTAGATGGAAATTTCCCGTATTTCCACTTGGATCAGAAGTTTATGCATCTTGGCTTCCATATCTATGATGTGGGTTTTCAGAGTCCTAATGTTGAAGCAGCGCGACCATTGGTTTACGCCACTGCGTTGCTGTTAGTAATTATTATTGCCTTGCTCAATCTCAGTGCTGTGTCCTTGCGTAATCGTTTGCGTGAGAAATATAAATCACTGGAAATGTAAGTGCATGAATAAGATGAATGATGAGGCGACAAATGTTATGACGACAAATAAACCGGCAGCGAAGAGCCATGCGATTAACATCGAGTCGCTTGGTCGTGCTCGTGCAGAGCGTTCTATTCAGGATGAAGATATTACCTTGACGGTGGATAATCTCGACCTTTTTTACGGTGACAAACAAGCGCTGTATGATGTCAATATGGTTATTCCACGTAAAAAGGTCACTGCCTTCATCGGCCCCAGCGGCTGTGGTAAATCCACCTTGCTGCGTTGCTTTAATCGTATGAACGATCTGGTAGATACCTGTCGGGTGGAGGGGGGGATCTCCCTGGACGGCTCCAATATTTACGACAAGCGGGTTGATGTGGCCACGTTGAGGCGTCGGGTAGGTATGGTTTTTCAGAAGCCCAATCCCTTTCCAAAGTCTATTTATGAAAATGTGGCCTACGGTCTGCGTATTCAGGGCATAAATAAAAAACGGGTATTAGACGAGGTGGTCGAGCGCTCATTGCGCGGAGCGGCTTTGTGGGATGAGGTTAAAGATCGCCTGCATGACAATGCTTTAGGCATGTCAGGTGGTCAGCAACAGCGTCTGGTGATTGCTAGAACAATCGCGGTAGAGCCCGAAGTGTTGTTGCTGGATGAGCCAGCATCGTCACTGGATCCGATTTCAACCTTGAAAATTGAAGAGCTAATTTACGAACTAAAAGACAAATATACGATCGTAATTGTGACTCACAATATGCAGCAGGCAGCCCGCGTGTCAGATTACACGGCCTTTATGTATATTGGTAAATTAATAGAATTTGATAACACCGACATACTTTTTACCAATCCGACTAATAAGCAAACTGAAGACTATATTACCGGCCGATATGGCTGATCCTTTGGTACTGATTTTTGCTGACGTGTTATTGGGAGCAATACAATGAAAGAAAAAAATTCGCACACACACCATATCTCTCAGCAGTTTAATACTGAGCTGGATGACATTAAAACCCGCATGCTCGAGATGGGCGGTTTGGTTGAAAAGCAGGTTGCTGACGCTACCAATGCTTTTATGAATCTTGACACTGGATTAGCGGAAGCCGTTAAAATTGGTGACAAAATAGTCAACGACTTAGAAGTTTCAATTGACGAGGAATGCACTATTATCCTCGCTCGTCGCCAACCTGCGGCAAGTGATTTACGCCTGGTTTTGTCGATCAGTAAAATTCTCAATGATTTGGAGCGAATGGGCGACGAAGCGAGCAAGGTGGCAGATAGTGCCATTAAGCTTGCTGAGCTTGGCGGCTTGCCGCGGAGTATTTTGGAGATCCGTCATATTGGTGACCATGTTGCCGGCATGGTGCGGAACTCGCTGGATGCGTTTGCCCGTTTTGATATTGAGCTTGCCTTGGAAGTAGCCGAAGAAGATAAATCGGTAGATATGGAATACGGCACTGCCATGCGCAGTTTAGTGACCTATATGATGGAAGATCCACGTACTATCTCCTCTGTTTTACAGGTGATGTGGGCGCTACGCTCGCTTGAACGCGTAGGTGACCACGCTCGTAATATTGCCGAGCACGTGATTTACCTTGTTAAAGGCGCGAATGTTCGTCACGCCAATATTGAAGAAATGGCTGCGGCGGTTCAGGAGTAAGACCTAATCTGCTTTCTCTTGGGACTCCTCTCAATTGGGTCCCAAGCTTAAGCCCAGGGTAAGCCACAGCCCCAGTAGCCCAGCCCAGCCAATTAAAAACGCCAATGAGTAGGGCAGCATTAGCGCGATCAAGGTGCCCATACCGGCATTTTTATCATGGCGCTGTACAAAGGCTAGTACCACCCCAAAGTAAGGCATTAGCGGGGTGATAATATTTGTGCTGGAATCACCTATTCGGTAGGCCATTTGCGCGGAGGCCGGGTCGACTCCTAACAAATACAGCATGGGTATAAAAATAGGCGCCATCAGCGCCCACTTTGCTGAGGCGCTGCCAATGAGCAAATTGATGGCGGCGCTAATCATAATGAAGCTGATTAATAAGCTGGTGCTAGACAGGTTGAGTCCAGCCAGCCAGCTGGCGCCGTTAATCGCGGTAATGGCCCCCAGGCCGGTCCAGTTGAAATAATTAACGAACTGAGCCGCAAAAAACATTAACACCAAATAACTCGCTAATCCGCCCACTCCTGTTTCCATTCCAGTCACCCAGTCTTGTTGGCGGGTGTATTTGCCACTGCTATAGCCAAATATGATGCCGGCAAGTGTTGCATATAGTGCGATAAACACCACAATGCCCTTTAATAAGGGCAGTGCAGCAAGACCATTGGGGTCAGGGTTGCGGAGCACGCCATTGGCTGGCAGTACCAGGGCAATTAACAGGCCGACATAGACTAGGCTGAACAGGCCGACACGCTTTAGAGCAATACTTTGACGCGAATCGCTAATGCGGGTCTCTGGGGTGATCTCTGGTGAGGGCTTGGGTAGCCGAGGTTCGACAATTTTGTCATTGATAATGGTGCCCAATACCGTGATAAACAGGGTAGAAACAATGGTGAAATAGTAATTGGCGCTGGCAAGCACCTGCTGCTCTGGTGCGACAAGCGAGAGAGCTTCACTGCTGATGCCGGACAGAATGGCATCCACTGGTCCCAACAAAAGATTAGCGCTATAACCACCGGATACCCCGGCGAATGCCGCGGCAATGCCCGCTAGAGGAGAGCGTCCGGCCGCGCGAAAAATGAGTGCGGCGAGGGGGATAAGGACAACGTAGCCAGAGTCAAAGCCAATGCTGGATATCACCCCTGCAAATACTATAAAGCTGCTGAGGAATTGCGGTGGTGCTTTGGCGGCAAGATTGTGCAAAACATGGCTGAGGAGGCCAGAGTCTTCCGCCACGGCGATACCAAGGATGGCAACAATCACCGAGCCGACCGGGGCGAAGTGGATGAAATTGCTAACGGCATTGCCAATCATCCAGCGTAGACCGTCGCCACTGAGCAGAGACTTGGCAGCAATGAGTTCGCCACTGACGGGGTGCTTGGCAGAAACATTAAACAGTGCCGTGATTGCCGACAGGGCAATAATGGCCATACAGAAGTAAATAAATAAAATGACGGGGTGGGGTAGGCGATTACCGGCAGCTTCAAGATGGTTTAAGCAGCGCTGGGTAAGCGGGATATTGTTGGCCATAGCTCGGGTTTAATTCCTGTCGTAGTGCTCACAGTATATTATGGTAACACTGTCATTCGGAAAGTGTTTTATGTTGTTTTATGCGAGCGTACCTAGCCAAACATCTCTTCGCAAAAAAGTTCAGCCGTTGTGACACAGAGCCAATCAACAGCTAATAAGCCTTCAGCTAAGGTCATGATAACCCTGTATCTGACCATGATGAGTGTTGGTATGGGGCAGACGGTGGTGTTTGCCATTCTGCCGATGCTGGGTCGTGAGTTAGGTCTGGATCAACTGGTGTTCCAGTTGCCTCTGGGTCTAGGAAGTATCCAGCCCCGTGAATTGGCTATTACCTCGCTGTCTGCCATAACCGCTTTTGTATTTTTTATGACAGTACCATTCTGGGGTAGATTGAGTGACCGGCTGGGTAGAAAGCCGCTGATTATCTTTGGTTTATTTGGCTACGCAGTGGGCACAATGGTATTCAATGGGGTGGCTTATCTAGGTTTGAAAAGTCTGTTGGGCGGCAGTCTGCTGTATTTGTTTTTGGTCTTAAGCAGAATTTTTCACTCAATTATTATGGGCGGAACCCATCCGGCCTCCGCGGCCTATATGGTGGATGTCACCACGGTGAATGAGCGGACCCGAGGCATGGGCAAATTGCAGGCCTTTAATCAGCTGGGTGTTATGGTTGGCCCGGCATTGGCCTGGTTCGCCCATATTAGTTACTTGGCGCCGTTATTTATTCAGTCTGCGGTCGCATTTCTGGTGGCTTTGCTGGTGTGGCGCTATTTACCGGCGCTGCCAGTGTCCCATGTCAGCACCGAACCTCAGAAAAAATTACGCTATTTTGATCCTCGTTACCGGCTCCTCCTCTTATTAGGTTTTACCTTGTATAGCTTGCTGGGCATGGTGCAGCAGACCTTGGGGTTTTACTTCCAGGATTTGCTTAATATTGAGGGGGTCGAGGCGGTGCACTTTTTCTCCATCGCGATGGTGTTGTCGTCCTTGTCAATGTTATTTGCCCAGTTTGTTGTGGTGCAGCGTTATACCGGCCCTCCGATGACCCTACTGCGCTATGGCCTACCTTTTTCTTTGCTGTCTTATTTGCTATTAGCGAGTGCGGATTCTTTAACCGGCTTATATATTGCCATGACCTTATTTGGTTTTGGTATGGGTTTAACCGGGCCGTCATTTTCGGCAAGTTCAACACTGGCAGTAGATGGGCATGAGCAGGGCGGTTTAGCGGGATTAATAGGGGCAGTTGCTGGGCTGGGTTTTATGGCTGGGCCCTTAATTGGTGGTGCCTTATATCGAGTCTCACCAAGCTATCCATACTGGTGTGCTGCGGGCCTTATGATGGTGATAATGGTTAGCCTGTTTTTGCAGAAGAAGTGGGCGCCTAGTCAAGAAAATTCATAGCCCAGATGTTTAGTATGACAGTTTGGTTAAAAATTATGCGTTAGCTTGAAGTGACCATGAACCCTACTTCACTGTTGTTTAAAGCATTGTTATCCACAAGCTTATTCACCACAATTGGGGAAAACTTTTCTTTTCTCACGCGCTTGAATTGCTCAGATTTGGCTTGGCATGTTTTCTGTCATATCCTGTTAATGGTGATATCGATGATTATATTGCAGCTTTTGAGGGCGTTTAACTAAAATTCTTGCTAAAAATACAATGTATATAAAAAAATATCCCAAGGTACTCCTCTGGGTACCGCTTTTGGAAATAGAGAAGTGATTATGGGAAATAAAAAACTACCGACAATGTTGCCGCTTTGTTTCGCAGTGTTGGTCGGACAAGAAACGATGGCGTTGGGCTTGGGTTCGGCGACACTGGACTCCCAGCTTGGTGAGCGGCTCTTCGCCCGTATTCCCATTTTTAGCGCCAAAGGACTAAGCAGTGATCAACTATTGGTCACCTTGGAAGCAGTTCGCGACCCCAATAGTAATACCGATATTGGCACTATAGACAGTCGTTCATTGTCAGCGGTGGGGGAGGTGGATGGCCGTGGCAATGGCACCATCTATCTGCGCAGCAATGGGCCCGTTGTAGAGCCATTTTTGCATTTTATGCTGAATGTACGCTGGCCTAAAGGTAATTTAAGCCGAGCTTACACGCTGCTGCTAGATCCACCAACAACGCCTAAGCCAATAGAAGCCAGCACAGCAAGTAATCTGGCGGCCCAAAATATCACCAGCTCTGCCCAGATAGCACTCTATACCGCTGCTAAATCTTCAGCCAGGTCGCCTGGCCGTGCAGAGGGCCTTAGATCTGCGATTTCTCCGGATAGTCAATTTTATACCACGGTGCGTGGCGACAACCTGTGGTGGATTGCTCAGCGACTAAGCAGAGCAAAAGGCGGCTCTTTGAATGTATGGATGGATAGGCTGTTTCTCAATAACCACAAAGCTTTTATTGGCAGTAATCGTAATCTATTAAAAGAGCGGGTGAACCTGGACCTCTTTGAGAGTCGCCCAACTCAGTCCGTTGCACCAGATCAGATTCCGGCGGTAATACCGGATAAGCCGATGGAAAAACCTGAGGTTCAGTCTGGCAATAACAATAAACATGACGGGGCTTTACCCGTTGCTATTCCGCGAGAGGAGTTTTCCACCCTGCCTGAAAAAAATGAGGGCAGTATGACTGAACAAGAATTTGTTCAGAAAAATCTGGTGGCGGTAGAAACTGAAATGCTTCAGATTGCCGATACCATTGAGGCTATGAATAAGCGAATGGCTACTTTGCAAGAGCGCATGCTCAGTTTGCAAAACGGCTATAAGCAAATAAATAACACTAAAGCGCTCATTATCGACGAATCCGCCGAGCGCGAATTGGGTGTGTCTGCGGATACCCCCGTGGAAGTATTGAGTAGCGGCTTTGATGGCGAGATAAATTTAAACAGCGCTAGCCTTGATGGTGTGTTTGTGGACGGTGAAATAGCTGATAGTGATACTGCGACCTCTTCGGAGGTTTTCAATTCAGGTGCTCAGGAAGCCCTCGATGAAGTAGTGAATGAGACACCTGTTACCAACGTTGAGAATAAACCGTCCTCACCGAGCCAGATTTGGTTGTGGTTGAGTGCATTAATGCTTGGTGTTGGCATTGTGGTGGCCTTTTTACGTCGACGTCGCCCAGACCGCAAAAAGGGGCCAGAAATCGACCTAAGTAATATTAATGGCAGTGTTGCTGCGATGGGTAGCGGCCAATTTAATGATGTGTTCTCTACCTTGGATCGCAAATTGGAAGTAAGGTCCAAACCGGACTTTTTTGCTCAGCCATCTAGTGAGAGTGAAGAAACAGATGCTTTCTCCAGTAGTGAATTTCAGCAGCGATCTGATGCAGGGTCTGAATTAGATTCTATTAATCCCTCAATAGGTTCGCGCATAGAGCCAAATATTATTAAGCCTTTGACTAGCTTAGATATTGACGAAGATCTTTTTACGGATCTCGATCTGCCTCAGGGTAGTGAGAATAATGACATAGAGGATTTCAATGAAGACGATAATACCAAAGTGACGGGGACTTTTGGTGTTGACGATTCTCTAAGCTCCTTGGGTAAGTCTGGGTTTTTGGATAAGCTAGATTTGTCAGGAGAGGGTGGTAATACTGACATTGGTGGCTTCCAAGATGTTTGGTCGCAGTCCGAGGCTGTCTCAGATCAGGGTGATGACGCCAGCTTTGATGCTGGACAACGGGCCTCGGCCTTTATCGAAATGGGGGATTACGCCAGCGCCAAGGAAGTTTTGGAAATGCAGATGGCTGAAGGCGAACAGCCCCAATTACAAATGCAGTTGTTGGATGTTTATGCCCAGATGGGGGAGGAGGATGATTTCGAAGCTTTGGGCCTTCAAGTGGAATTCGCCAGTGACGATGACGGCAAATTGAAAGAAATTGATTTGCTTCGCGACACTCTGGTACATAATATTACTCAAACGGGGCAGCGCCGAGTAAACTGATGAATTTATCTTATCGGCTTGTTTGTGACGCAGGGGACTATCTAGTAATCGATAAAGCCCCAGGCGTTAATTTGCACCGCAATCAAAGGACTGAAAGTCTGCTTGATATTCTCCAGGTCCAATACCCTGATACCTCTTTACACCTAGTGCACAGGCTGGACGATGCGACCTCGGGTTTGTTATTGATTGCTAAAAGTAGCGCAGCGGCAGCAGAGTTAGGTGATTTATTTGCCAAACGTAATATTGAAAAATATTACGTCGCCTTGGCTGACGGTAAACCATTAAAAAAGCAAGGTGCTGTGGTCGGTGATATCAAGAAAAGCCGAGGTGGAAGCTATTTACTTAGCCGCACTCGGCTTAACCCCTCGGTCACTCAATTTCAGAGTTTTAGTGTAGGTGATGGCCGTCGTGTCTATTTGCTTAAGCCGAAAACAGGTAAAACCCATCAGCTTAGAGTGGTTATGAAGAGCATAGGCGTGGCGATTTTGGGTGATAAGCGTTATGGGCCAACAGTGCAAGATTATGACCGAATGTATTTGCACGCCATGGCTCTGCGTTTTTGTTATCAGGGCGTCGATTGTGAATACGTCTGCCCACCGGTGATTGGCGATGCTTTTGGCGATGGAGGCTTGCAAGAGATCTTGCTAAGCTGTCTGCCGCCATGGACGCTGGATTGGCCGCGTCTTAATTAAGCAATAAATACGTCACTCGTTTCGAACACGCCTAGGGATACAACTCGCTTATGGTAGATCACTCCACAGAATTAATGACCAAGCTTAACCGCGAAACTTCGCGTATTGGCTGGGAGGAATTACAACGATTTTACGCCCAAGGCGCGGTGCTGGTGATAGCGCCGGACTTGGATTTGATTATGACGGCAGCTGCCGTTGCCAATGATGATGCCAAGGCCATTGCCGCTTGGATGGCAGAGGGTAAATTAGTCAAAGCGTCAGAACAACTGGCTCAGCAGTGGTTTGCCGCCAAGGCCGAGATGTGGGCCGTGGTGGTGGCGCCCTGGGTGCTGGTGCAGCCCGAGCGTGTCACCCAGTGAAAGGCAATGCTGAGGACTATGATGCTGAATTAGTACGCCGATTGGGCAATTTTTTCAGCGATCAGGCCCAAGGCTACGATATTCCTCCTGCGGTACTTTATCGCTTGGAGGGGTTTATCGAAGCGGGAATCACTGCGGGTTTTAGTCAGCCACAAGAAATTCATGATCGTTTGATAGCGGCAGCGGATAAACACCAGGGTAAAAAAGTCGCTGAGTTTTATCGGCAAGATTTCAGGCTGGCGTTACATTCGCGATTGCCCACTGCGCCGGTGTATCCTTCGACTAAATCTAAATGAGTTCTAACACCGCTGCGGGGCCAATGGATAATAAAGCTTTGTCAGTATTATTAGACCAGCTGACGACGACAGGTCGACACTCGGGTCATCGCTATTTAGTTTTTATCTCTGGCCCCCAAACTTGGTGTTATCAGCAGTTAAGTTGTCTGCGTGGGGGTGAATCCGAGTGCTTGTTGCTTGCCGATAAAAATATTGGCTTACTCTCGCCCCAAAATGCCAAAGACAGTCTGGGTCAAGAATTTGCCAATGTGCTGATTGATGGTTTTTCGACCTCAAATGCCAATGACTGGCTGGCGGCAGCGGGTACTCTCAAAGCCGGTGGCGGGTTGTTCTTCCTGTGTCCTGATTTTGACCTTTGGCCAAATAATTATTTACAAGCTAGTTTGGCGGCAGCTGAAAATTTTAGCCGCGCCAGCTTTATTGGCCGGCTGATGGCCAGTGTTGGTGAACAAACTGGTGTGTTTCGATGGGATGCCCAGCAAGGGCTGAGCGGCATGGCCGTTATGTCGTCAGCTGAGTGGCAGCAGTCGTTACCTACCTGTGACCAAGAGCAGGCTGTGGCGGCAATACGTCGTGTTGTGACGGGGCGAGCTAAACGTCCCTTGGTTTTGCGTTCAGATCGTGGCCGAGGCAAAACCACAAGCTTGGGTTTGGCCGTTGCCGAGTTATTCACTCAAAATATCGCCAAGCGGATTTTAATTACCGCGCCTAATTATTTAGCGGTCGCTGTTGCATTCCAACATTTATCCCGTTCTATGCCCTTAGGTCATCTGTCTAAACAGAGTTTTACGATTGGCGAAAAACAGCTGCAATTTTTGAGTCTAGAGGATGCGGTCCAGAGTACAGAAAACTGGGATTTGGTTTTGGTTGACGAGGCGGCGGTGCTACCAGTAGTGCTATTGCAAACGCTGTTGTCGCGGTTTTCTCGCTTGGTTTTTGCCACCACCGTGCACGGCTATGAGGGCAGTGGTCGAGGCTTTGATATTCGTTTTAAAGCCATACTCGACGAGCAGCGGCCGCAATGGCGACGCACTGAATTGCAAACGCCTATTCGCTGGGCGGCCAATGATCCATTGGAGCGGACTTTAAATCAAATTTTCCTGCTTGATGCCGAGCCGCTAGAAAGCAATCTCGACGCGCAATTGGACTTCACGACCCGAATATTAAATCATCATGATTTGGCGGATGAAAATCTGCTGAGACAAGTTTTTGGCCTATTGGTGCAAGCCCATTATCAGACGACTCCCCGTGATTTACAGTACCTCTTAGACGGTCCCAGTGAATTGCTTGTCGCCGAGAGTGAGGGGCGGGTTCTTGGTGTTTGCCAAATGCTGTGGGAAGGCGGTTTTGATCAGGCCTTGGCAGCCGAAGTGATTCGCGGTGATAGACGTCCACGCGGTCATTTAGTGGCCCAGCGACTGGCACATATTAGTGCTGAAAGTGATTTTGTCAGCCATCGAAGTTTGAGGATAAATCGGATTGCAGTGGTCGCTAATCAACGCCGCAGGGGCCTGGGTCGAGCGCTACTTGCTGCTGCGGAGCGTTTTGCTGGGCAAAACCAAGCCTATTACCTGTCATCAAGTTTTGCCGCGGATAAAGACGTGGTGAGTTTCTGGTTGGCTGCGGGTTTTTTACCCGTCAATTTGGGGAGTCGTCGCGACAGTGCCAGTGGCCTGTTGTCATTAATCGTGGTCAAAGCCTTCGCAGCCGAAGGGCAGGAAGCCATAAACCTATTGACCAAGGCCCTGGCAGGAGATCTACCTTTGAGTCTCGCCAGTGTTCACCATCAGCTCAGCTCTGCTGTATTACGCCAAATACTAGGTGTATTAGCCACGGCTGAGCCTACAGCAAGGGATTTACAATTAGCCGCGCGTTATTGTTGTGGTGAGGTGTTTTTTGAACAGGCTGCCGCGGCTTTAGCGCGATTGTGCTGTCAGCTCGATTTGCGTAGGCAGGACGGTATGGATTTAGCCTACGCTTTATTGTTGCTGGGTCATGACTGGTCGCGCTTGGCCGATGAGTTTAAACTTGATGGGCGAGGCGCTGTTGAGCATCGCCTGCGCGCATTATTCAGCAAGGTTTTAACTTGAAGGGGTGAGATTGTAATATGGCAAGTATATTCACAAAAATTATACAGGGGGAGTTGCCAGGACATTTTGTTTGGGAAGATGATCAGGTGGTCGCCATTATGACTATTGCCCCAATTCAAGCTGGTCACCTTCTGGTGATTCCCCGCGCCGAAATTGATCACTGGGACGATTTACCTCCAGACTTGGCTAGCCATTTGATGGCTGTGTCGCAGCGCTTGGCTAAGGTGTTAAAAACAACTTTTCAGTGTCAGCGTGTCAGCATGATGATTGTTGGCTTGGAAGTCCCCCATACTCATATTCATCTGGTGCCGATCAACACTATGGCTGATACCGATTTTGGCAAAGCCAAAATGGCAGAGGGTGACGACTTAGCTAACGCGGCTGAAAAAATACGTCAAGCTCTGAATCAAAGCGTTTAAGCGTTAGCGCTGTGCTCGGCCGGTTTAACATTAGGGTGGACAATACGCACTGTTTGCAGCGGTACATCGTCCTGACATATTTCGCCGCGCAACCAAGCGCCGCCATCGGGATCTTTAAGAATACTGCCTACACCGCCAGGGCTGCGAAGATGCAGTTGTTGATGGCTCGGGTCGAGGTCTTCGGCACTGGGTAAGCTCAAGCAGTCTAGTGCCGCCTTGGCGCTCAGAGCGTTAAACTGAAAGACTATGTCGATTTCCAGAGGCCCGCCACAGCGAGGTGCCAAAGCCTGATCCAAGCTGAGTATATTGCTAACGGCAGAATTTAAGTGCACGCCTTGGTTTGCTGCCAGATGGCTGCTGATGTGCTCAGAGAGCAGGGCGTACAGTCGTGTAGGATCCTGCAATATATGGGTGAACAAGCGTGCACGGTTTTCGTACACCACCATTCGGTCGCCAAGATCGATATCTGTTAATTCACTTTGATATTCCTCGCAGACTGCTCGTAATAGCTCACGCAAAAGCGGTGCGGTGGTGATGTTGTCCTGCAGGGCGAGATAGCGGATGGTCAGTGGTAATAAGTGGCCATGGGCAAACAATATGTGGGCAGTGATTAGAAAATAGCCCTCTATGCCCTCGTTGCGATCAAAGGTGTGGCAAGCCACCACGTATTCCCCTTTGGCCTTGCCATAACCCGCAACCGGTATGGTTTCAATCTGATACTCCAGACGTTTCTCGTAAAATTCGGTGCCTGGCAGTAGGGTGTAGGCAAATATATTTAAGTTTGGGAAAGTGCGCAGCAACTGATCGAGATTGCGCTCAAATTCGGGCAGATTATCACCGGGCAGTCCCCAGATTAATTCTGCGGCAATGGGCACGCCTTCGCTGGCCATTTGCTTGGCAATGGGTTCGTATTTATTGGCGCTCATATTTTGCCGATTACTGAGTTCCAGGGCCAATGGTGTGAGAGTTTGCAGCGCAAGCTGGTAGTGGGGCAGTAAGCCATTACGATGCAGCAGCAGGACAATTTCTTGCACGCGTGGGCTGTGTTTTTTCGACCATGAGGTGGCAAAGCTGCTGGGTAAACCCGTTTCTGCTTTTAAATCGCAAATTAATTGGGCTTTCTCTAGGTCTTCTTTCAATGCGCCAAAATTGGAATCGGCGAGCCAGATATCTTTGATGCCGGCATCAACAATACGACGCCAATCGCTGCGCACTCGGTCCATGGAGAACTGATACATTTTGCTGCCAATAGCACCGGTCCCCCATTCGCAGAAGGCGCATTTAAACGGGCAGCCGCGACTGGTTTCATAGGAAATGGAATCGTAAAGCGGCTTGCCTTGAGCGTCGACCAATGCAACCACGTCAAGTGCCGAAGGCATTTCATCCAATAATTTGCGACGACTGCGCTCGGGGGTTTTATGAATGCTGCCATCTTGGAGGTAGGCAAGCCCTTTTATAGCATGCCATGAGTCCTGTTCTGGTGAATCCAAAATTTCTTGAAAGCTGGTTTCCCCCTCGCCAAGAATAATAATATCGATAGGATCATCAAATAAATAATCCTCCGCCTGTTGTACATGAGGCCCACCAGCAATGCACAGTAGTTCAGGACAGTCGGCTTTAAACTGATGTATTAGTTCGAGGAATTCAGCAGCATTCCAGGTGTACATGCTAAATCCGACAACGGGGCGACCGCCTCGCGCGATGGCTGCTCGGCATTGGGGTAAGTACACTGACTGCCAGCGTGCTTGCCACTGGGCAATGGCTTCACTGTGGCGAAAGTGCAGGAGCTCTAGCTGATAGTCGTCGCAATGACTGCCGTAGGTTTGGTAATAGGCTTTTAAGCCCCCGGTGGTGGTGGGTGCAGCCCAAAACTGATCGGAATCCATGCTGAATAGAAGGACGGGCGTGCGTAGGCTAGAACTCATGTAAGCAATTTCCAAGGTCGGCGAGCTTGCTGGAGAGGCGCGTTTAGTCAATGTTAGTGGTATTTACTCTAGCAGAAGAGTAGCAGCGTTTTAGATTCTATCCCATTACCGTATCATTATTTTTGTTTACCTCTGGGGCAAGAAGCTCTGTACTCCGTTCGGATGAGGTGGCGTCTATCGCCCTGGGGCATTATGACTGCCAGAAGAAAACTGATAATTTGAGGTTTAGCATGGCGAAAATACAAGTAAGTCGGGATTTTAATCACTCTGCTGCGGTGGTGTGGGCACTGTTAGATGATTTTGGTGATATCAGCTGGGCGCCCGGAATTGACAAAATAGAAGTGATTGGTGAAGGCATTGGCATGATTCGTCGTTTGCATTTGAAGGGCATGGAACCCATTGACGAGCAGCTGAGCTTTAAGGATGCCGCCAATATGAGTTTTGGCTACGATATTCCCACTGGCATTCCTTTGCCAATGACGGATTATTCTGCCAAAGCACAAGTAACGGCAATTGACGATAGTCACTGTCACGTTGACTGGTATGGGCAAGCGACACCGGTGGGCTGCAGCGACGAGGAAGCCGAACAGATACTCAAATCCACCTACGATATGCTATTGCAGTGGGTGGATGATGCTCTGAGTCAGCCTGCTTAATTCTGTTTGTAGTACTACTTCTGGTAGCGCCGCATCATCTGCGGTGCTTCTGATAGTCCCAATACAAAGCGTCGGCACAAATCTAGACTGAGTGCAGCCACCCATTTTTGGAAACCATTGCGGTCAAAGGGCAGCACAAAGCGCTGGCTTTGCAGTTCATCTTTGCTACCCCAAGCAATCCACACGGTACCGACTGGTTTGCTTTCACTGCCACCATCGGGGCCGGCAATACCTGTTACCGCAATCGCCAAATCGGCACCGGTGTGAGTCATAGCGCCGATGGCCATTTGTCTCACTACCGCTTCGCTGACTGCACCTTCTTTGGCAAGTTCTGCTGTGGAGACACCGAGCAACGCGGTTTTGACGGCATCCGCATAGCTGATGATGCTGCCCGGATACACCGCAGAGGCACCGGCAACGCCAGTAATTTGTGAGGCAATCAGGCCGCCTGTACAGGACTCAGCCGTGCAAAGACGTAAATTATGCTGTTTAAGGGCTTGGATCAGCGCTTCTGGTAAGCTCGTTGGGAATTCACCTATGAGATGATCGCCCAGTAAATGGCTGACTTTTTCGCACCATAATCGCAGCTTTGCATCAGACTCTTGGCCACGCGCGGTGAGCTTGACTTCGAGCACGGGCATAGAGGCGCGAAAGCCCAATTCAATGTCTTCTGGCCAGTCAGTTAAGGTGGTGTTTAGCATTTCCTGAATCCCGGATTCACCCAAGCCAAACACACCCAAACGTATTGTTTTAATATGATCGGAGCTAAATTGACTGCTCAGCATGGGGATGATCTCGTTGCTGAGCATGGCGCGCAGTTCACTGGGGACGCCAGGGGTAGCCAAAATCAGGCACTGGCGGTGAACCAGCTGAATACCCACGGCGCTGCCCGCCGAGTTGGCTATAATGTTGCAGCCATCTGGCAACATGGCCTGTTTCCGATTGGCCTGATTTAGGGCAAAACCGCGTTTTTGACACCACTGCTCAAGATGGACTGTGGCCTCAGGGTGTTCGCTTATTTGCCGCTGACAAACTTTGGCCATAGCCTCTGCGGTCAGGTCATCACTAGTGGGCCCAAGACCGCCATTGATGATCAAAACATCTGCGCCTTCACAAAGTGCATCAATTTCCTTGCAGAGCAGGTCTAGGTCATCACCAACAGTCACTTTCTTGTTAATTCGCCAGCCAAAATCCCTAATTTGCTCTGCAATCATGGAAGAATTGGAATCGATAATGTCGCCGGCCATCAGTTCATTGCCGGTTAGTAATACATGCAGTTTCATTCAGGGCTTATCCTTAACCAGAGCATTTTTTCTACGGCCCCTAGGTGGGAATTTCCCCAACGGATGCCTTAGCTCTAGTATAATAAAGTCTTTACTCGGTAAACCCTATTCTTAGTGCGAGGAAATCTATGAAGTTATCAGCCGGCAGTATTGTTGCGGTAGTTGTAGTTGTGGTTTTTCTGGTATTTGAATTTTGGCAATACCGGGATGCTCAGGCCTATCGCAATGCAATGAGCGGTCAATTACTAACGTTAACGGTACGCGTAGACTCTCTTAATTCTAAGCTGGAAGAAGCTGTGCTGGAGATGCAAAAAGTGGAGAAATCCTCAATCGGCGGCCTAATCGGTAATGCCAACGATGCCTTGATTCAGGGTTGGTCGGCCATGATCAATACCGTGGAAAAAGAATTGCAGCGGGCCAAGAACGACTTTGATAAAAAGGCGCAAGCGCCGTCAGTAGCTAATCCGGGGCAACTGCAGTCTAAGCCAGTATCGCCTGAGCAGTCAGGGGCTGGGCCACTTTAAATAGCAACAGAGGGCATGCCGGGAATTAGCCGTTGAGGGCAAACGCTCGAAGTGAATTAACTCGTTAATAAATGCGGGCAGGGTCTATGCGAACAATGGCTGCCCTGGCCCCGTACCTCATAGCTGCTTTATTTGCAGCTATGAGCAGAGTTTCAGTAGGGGTGTTTCATCCTAAATAAGACTCTAGTTTGGGATGAATATATTGATTAGGCGCTCCAGCTAAGCAGAATTAATAGCGGAGTCTGGCATCCAATTCGTCAACCAGTTCTGCCCATTCAGCATCCAAATCCAGTGATTCCTTTAGCAATTGGGTCTGTGCAGGTTTCCAGAAACTGGCTTCATGAATTTGCAGTCCGCGTGGCAAGGGACGGTGACGAACAATGAATTTTTCAATCTCTTCGTCGCTAGCGGGCAAGCCCAGCTGCTGGAAAAGTAAATTCATTGTATGTAGTTCTGTTTCCATTGTGCCCTCCGAAGGCAGAAGTGTGTGGTGCTGCTGCTCAATATAGAAGACCCTGACGCAGCTTTCCAGTCTTTGACTGCTGACAACAGGTCTATTTTTCCGTTTTTACGCAGAGCACGCCCTTACACTCTGTTATTTTCAGGAGCTTGGCAGTAAATCTAGGCGCAAGCCGGCATTCCAACCGCCATCGACAAGAAATTCGGAGCCAGTGGAGTAGCTGCTGTCGTCTGAGGCCAGAAACAGAGACATTTTAGCAACCTCAATTGGCATGCCGACCCTCGGCAAGGCATGATGTTGATAAAAAGCGTTGTCCTCTTGGCTGGGTTCGGTTCTACCTTCGGCGCCGCCCATGTCGGTGAATACACCACCGGGATGCACGGTGTTAACTCGAATATTATAAGGGCCGAGTTCCAATGCCGCCGACTTACTCAGGCCGCGAACAGCCCACTTTGATGAGACGTAAGCGGAGAGCCCATTCTTGGCTTGTAGGCCGTCAATAGACGAAATATTAATAATAGAGCCACTCCCAGCGCGCTTCATGGGCGCAATGGCCGCGCGAATACCAAGATACGTGCCCAGCTGATTAATATTGATGACCCGCATATAGTCTGCGGCATCTGAGTCGGCAATAGCGGCGGTATGTAGTATTGCAGCGTTGTTGATCAGGATGTTGAGGTTGCCAAAAGCTTCAGCTGCGCTAATTAAGTTGTCCCAGTCTGCTTCTTTGGATACATCGGCATGAACATAGCGAGCATTCGCACCCAGTTCGGCAGCCAGGGCTTGGCCCGCGGTATCCATTATATCTGCAACAATGACTTTGGCGCCGTGCTCTACAAATAAACGCGCCGTCACTGCACCCATGCCTCCAGCGCCGCCAGTAATAATTGCCACTTTTCCCGCAAGTCTTTTCATGTTCGCTCCATTTATGATGCGCGCGGTATACCTTGAGGCTAACCGGAATCGTTATCGAATGTTTTCGATGTTACTTTAATATACCTTGAGTGAATGTGTCTGCCATTATCCAAGTGGATGATAGTTGTAAATTTTGTTGGAGAATATTAAATATGCCTGGGTTGTTCGGTCTTTTAGCTTTATTGACGGCCTGCGGGAAAAGTGACCCGCAAGTACTTGTCGTCCCAGTTGTTAAAGTTATGTCTGCTGAGCTGGTTGTCGATCGTGTTACCACCAAACCGAAGCAGCAAGCCAGCCTCACAAAACTCTCGGAGCCTCCTGTGCCATTAGACTTGAGTTTGCCCGCGGCAGAGTCCAGGGGTCTTGATGGCTGGCGGGGTGAGCAACAAGGGCGCTATGGGGTGAAGGCTTGGTTTGCCAAAAAGCAGGGCGAAGAGGCCCGTTTGAAGATGAAAACTAAGGTTATGTTGAAAGAAGACGCGACAATGGAGAAGGCGATGAATAATTACGCCGAATCTGTTGATGGTGCCGAAGTCGGCTTTGAGTACAAAATGCAGTAATGTTTAGGTAATAAAAAAGGCCGCCATATTAATGCGGCCTTTTTTATAAGTTTGCAGTTGTTAGCGTTTGTCTATTGCAACAAAATCACGCTGCGCTGGGCCAGTGTAAAGCTGACGTGGGCGACCGATACGGTAGTTGCCACTGATCATCTCGTTCCAGTGGGCAACCCAGCCAGGGGTGCGGCCCAAAGCAAAAATAACGGTGAACATGCTGGTTGGAATGCCAATTGCTTTCAGGATAATACCCGAGTAGAAATCGACATTCGGATACAGCTTGCGCTCAATGAAGTAGCTGTCTTCCAGAGCAATTTGCTCTAGACGCTTGGCGATTTTCAGCAGTGGATCATTTTCTAAGCCGAGTTCGGCGAGTACTTCATCGGCAGCCAATTTCATCACTTTAGCGCGTGGATCGAAGTTTTTGTAAACGCGGTGACCAAAGCCCATGAGGCGGAATGGGTCGTCCTTGTCTTTGGCTCTTGCTACAAATTCGTCAATGCGGGAAGCATCGCCAATTTCGGTCAGCATATCCAATACCGCTTCGTTGGCGCCACCGTGAGATGGCCCCCACAATGCTGCAATGCCGGCTGAAATGCAGGCGAATGGGTTGGCGCCAGTTGAGCCTGCCAGACGAACGGTTGATGTTGATGCGTTTTGCTCGTGATCAGCGTGCAGCAAGAATATTTTATCCATTGCCTTGGCTAGCACTGGGTTTACTTTGTCTTGCTCGCAGGGATTGCCAAACATCATGTGCAGGAAATTCTCTGAGTAGCTCAGGTGGTTCTGCGGGTACATGAAAGGCTGGCCAATGGTGTATTTATAGGTCATGGCCGCCAGGGTTGGCATTTTTGCAATCAGGCGAATGGCAGAGATTTCGCGGTGCTTCTCATCAGTAATGTCCAGCGAGTCGTGATAGAAGGCGGAGAGGGCGCCGACTACGCCACACATAATGGCCATAGGGTGGGCATCGCGACGGAAGCCTTTAAAGAAAGTGCTCATCTGGTCGTTGACCATGGTGTGCATGC
Source organism: Zhongshania sp. (assembly GCA_047624025.1). Lineage (GTDB taxonomy): Bacteria > Pseudomonadota > Gammaproteobacteria > Pseudomonadales > Spongiibacteraceae > Spongiibacter. The sequence continues at coordinate 3,315 of JBLHPB010000014.1, read as the reverse complement.
GGATTTTACTGACAAATGCTTCTTTTTGATCACTGTTTGGAAGTTCGCCGTACAGCAGCAAGAAACAGGTTTCAAGGTAATCAGATTGCTCGGCCAGCTGTTCAATGGGGTAGCCGCCGTGGAGAAGCACGCCTTTGTCGCCATCGATATAGGTGATTTTGGATTCACACGCCGCAGTGGAAACAAAGCCGGGGTCGAAGGTGAAGTAGCCGTTACCCGTCAGGGCGCTGACTTCGATGACGTCGGGTCCGATAGTGCCGGAGTGGACTTTGAGTTCCAACGTTTTTCCATCGATACTCAGATTTGCTTTCTTATCGCTCATTGTGACGGGCTCCTGAAACTTTTATTTAGCTTGTGGCGTTAGTTACCTATGTCTAGCATTCTGCATGGTGGTGCTGGAATCTAACATGGGAAGTTCCGCTTGCGCGGGAGTGACAAATATAGAGAGATGAAATGGTTTGTCAACGGTGATCACATTTTAGCGTGCTATTGCGATGGATGGAATTAGATTTGTGATTCAATTGCAGTTTTTATTACCTTAGTAGTAAAAGAAGTCAATAATTGTGTTGTTTCTGGGCTCTAGCAGATATTGTATGGCGCCATAATGGTGCGAAATGGTGGCTTAAGCCATTGATGCGGGGGTTTTTTCCCTGGACAATTTGGCTTCGCGTAGCGTTTGTATTTGCAGTGGCTTGGCACTATAATGCGCGGCGTTTCTTGTTTAGTTTGAACGCTTTACAATTACAGAAACTCTGTCGGATTAATAATCCGCTGATTGATCCACTTCCTTTAAACCGCTCGTCAATTCGGGCCAGAAATTAAAAGTGTGGCAAACCGTGAACGATAAACGACCTGTAAATCTGGACATCGGAACAATCTCGCTGCCGATTACCGCATATACCTCCATTTTACACCGCGTCAGTGGTGTGTTTCTTGTAGCTGGCGTAGCGCTGTTGTTTTGGTTGCTTGCTACCAGTCTCGATGGTCCTGAGGGCTTTGAACAGGCAAAAGCGTGTCTGGCTTCGTTCTGGGGGAAAATAAGTATTTGGGCCGTGTTAATCGGTTTAAGTTACCACTCCGCTGCAGGTGTTAAGCACCTAGTGATGGACGCCGGCATTGGTGAGACCATGCAGGGTGGCGAGAGAGGTTCTAAATTGGTGCTGGTGGTTACAGCGATATTGGTTGTGCTGACGGGGTTGTGGGTATGGTAACTTCAGTAACGAATTTGGGTCGTAGCGGCCTTTCCGATTGGCTTGTGCAGCGGCTAAGTGGTGTTATTCTGCTGGCTTATATGCTGGTGGTTGGTTTTTATATTTTGTGCAGCGGTGCTGATTTGAGCTATACGCAGTGGAGCGGCTATTTCAATAGCACCTTTATGCGTGTGTTTAGCACGGCAGCGGTACTTTCCATTGTTTCCCATGCGTGGATTGGCTTGTGGTCAGTATCAACTGACTATATTACAGAGCGAATGATGGGTGGCCGGGCCACAGTATTGCGCTTGGCATTTCAGGCAGCCTCGGCTGTTGTATTGTTCACCTACCTCGTTTGGGGTATCCAGATTCTTTGGAGTTAAGCAATGGCTAATATTCGTACAATTTCTTTTGATGGTGTGATTGTCGGCGGCGGCGGTGCAGGTATGCGCGCAGCCCTGCAATTGGCGCAGTCAGGCTATAAAACAGCAGTAATCTCAAAAGTATTCCCAACGCGCTCACACACTGTGTCGGCTCAGGGTGGTATTACCTGTGCTATCGCCAGTGATGATCCTGATGATCAGTGGCAGTGGCATATGTATGACACTATCAAGGGCTCAGATTACATTGGTGATCAAGAAGCCATTGAATATATGTGTCAGGTCGGCCCTGAGGCAGTTTACGAGCTTGATCACATGGGTATGCCTTTTTCTCGTACCGAAGAAGGGCGAATTTACCAACGTCCCTTTGGCGGTCAGTCCAAAGCGTTTGGTGAGGGTGGTCAGGCTGCTCGTACCTGTGCAGCTGCAGACCGTACCGGACATGCTCTTTTACACACCCTGTACCAAGGTAATTTAAAAAACAATACTGTATTTTTCAATGAGTGGTATGCCACCGACCTAGTTAAAAACGAAGATGGTGCGGTTGTTGGTGTCATCGCCATCTGTATTGAGACTGGCGAAGTAGTCTATGTAAAATCTAAAGCTACAGTATTCGCTACTGGCGGTGCCGGCCGCATTTACGCATCGACCACCAATGCTCATATAAATACCGGTGACGGTATTGGTATGGCGCTGCGCGCGGGCTTCCCGGTGCAGGATATTGAAATGTGGCAGTTCCACCCCACCGGTATCGCGGGTGCAGGCACATTGGTTACTGAAGGTTGCCGTGGTGAAGGTGGTTACCTCATCAATAAAGACGGCGAGCGTTTCATGGAGCGTTACGCGCCCAATGCCAAAGATTTGGCCGGCCGTGATGTTGTCGCTCGATCTATGACCCTCGAGATTCTTGAAGGTCGTGGTTGTGGTCCCAATGGTGATCACGTTTACCTTAAGCTTGATCACCTCGGTGAGGAGGTTCTTGAAAGTCGTTTGCCTGGTGTCTGTGAATTGTCTCGTACCTTTGCTCACGCAGACCCGGTTAAAGAGCCGATTCCAGTTGTGCCTACTTGCCATTATATGATGGGTGGTATTCCAACCAATGTTAATGGTCAAGCACTGAATATCGATGCCGATGGCAATGACGTCGTTATCCCAGGTCTGTACGCTTGCGGTGAGGTCGCGTGTGTGTCTGTTCACGGCGCCAATCGCCTTGGCGGCAACTCCTTGCTCGACTTAGTGGTATTCGGTCGTGCGTCCGGTCTCTTTATTGAGAAGGCTCTGCGCGAAGGTATCGATTTGCGCGACGCTTCTGAGGACGATATTAAGCAGGCTGCCGCCCGTCTTGATCGAATTAATAATACTACTGGCGGTGAAAAAGTTGGGGATCTGCGCAAGGAACTTCAGAACGTAATGCAGAATTACTTCGGCGTATTCCGTCGCGGCGATTTCATGCAAGAGGGTGTTAAGAAGTTGCAAGATCTACGTGTTCGGATTGAGAACACGCATTTGGAAGATAAAAGCAATGTTTACAATACCGCGCGTATTGAAGTGCTTGAGTTGCATAATTTACTTGAAGTCGCTGAGGCAACTGCTATTGCGGCTGAAGCACGTACAGAAAGCCGCGGCGCACACGCTAGGGACGATTTCCCTGAGCGAGACGATGTAAATTGGTTGTGCCACTCGGTATATTTCCCGAATGAAAAACGTATTGTTAAGAGAGCGGTTAATTTTACGCTCAAGACTCG
>JBLHPB010000013.1:0-39275 GCA_047624025.1 Zhongshania sp. | reverse complement strand
GAGATCAAATTTTGGCAGCTCAAGCAACGATTTTAGCCTCGTCACTGGAGGTCTTGTGCGGTAAAGGTATAACGGTATCTCTCAAGGGCGTTGGCGAGCCATTGGAACTAAAGGAGGTGCTTGGCGTAGGGCTGCCCTACGACCTCGTGTTAGAGCCATTATCCCCCGTATGGCTAGAGTTGGGGCAGCAAGTTCCGCTGACTTTGGCACCGGTCACGGGTAAGCAATTATTGGATAAGCCCTGGTCGGGAAATTTATTGGCCATTGCTGATCTACAGCTGCGGATTCAGAGTGCTGATACATTGCCTTTACTTGCTGATGTGCGGCTGGAGGGCTTAACGGCCATCTGTTATGCCAAAGTCACCGAGGCTAGCGATGATGTTTATCAGCTCACCCTCACCTCGGTCAGTGATGATGTGCGTGACACGCTGCGCAATTTGCAGAATCAGCCCGGCGGGGCGACATGAAAATGGCAAAGATTTTATTGGTTGAAGACAATGAAATGAATCGAGATATGTTAAGCCGTCGCTTGCAGCGCAAGGGCTACGAGGTGTTGCTGGCGGTTGATGGCCAGCAAGGTGTGGATATTTGTCGCGCTGAGCTACCGTCGCTGTTGTTGTTGGACATGAGCTTGCCCGTCAAGGACGGCTGGCAGGTTGCTCGTGAGCTCAAGGCCGACAGCAAGATAAAACATGTGCCAATCATTGCCTTGACCGCCCACGCGATGGCCGATGACCGCCAGCGCGCGCTCCAAGCTGGCTGTGATGATTACGATACCAAGCCCGTTGATCTGCCACGTTTACTTGCCAAGATAGAAAAACTGCTAGGTGCTGAGCAATGAGAGTTGAAGTATGAGTTTTACCCGTCGACTCACCTTGTCCTTTGTGGCGATATTGCTGTTGTCCCTGAGCAGTGTATTGATTCAGGTCTGGGGTAATGACACTCGGCGGCGCAATGTTTGGTTGCTGCAGCATGTGATTCATACTCAGTCAGAGTTAAATGATTTCAGCCAGCGCATGTACAGTATTCACCGCAAGATTTTGGTGGTGGATGCGCTTTCCGATTCCAGTGCGCAAAACCGCATCACCGCACTTGAACGGCGTGAATTATTGAGCGCCATAGACGCTTTAATAAATTTGGAAAGTGAGCTCAATGGTGACTTGCAGGAATATCTTGAAACCGGTCGCTACCAGTATTTAGATGCCAGAAATTTATTGCAGAGTTGGATGAAGTTTATTGAGCACGATGTAGGCTTTGATGCTGAGTCCGTGCAAGAGCAATACGAAGCCTTGAGTCAGCGAGTGAGCGCCAATGAATGGTATTTACTGACCCGCTCAGACGAAATTAACGTGGGCCTACGCAAAGTAGTGAGCATGACCAATAAGGTCGCCTTAGGGGTTTTTTTGTTGGCTCTGTTGACCACTTTTATTCTGGGTTATTACATCACTCGCTATACCCGTCGCTCGATTAGCCAGTTGCAAAAGGGCACCGCGGAATGGGGCGCTGGTAATTTCGATTACACTATTGCCGACATGGGCCATGATGAGTTTGGCCAACTTGCCAACTCTTTTAATGATATGGCGGCGAGCTTGCGCCTAGCTATGAGCCGGGTTCGTGAGGCCAGTCGCCGCGCCGATGCCGCCAATCAAGCCAAGAGCGGCTTTATGGCTAATATGAGCCACGAGTTGCGCACGCCAATGAATGCCATTATTGGCTATTCAGAAATGCTGCTTGAAGAGATTGACGACGATCAGAGTATCGCAGCAAAAGATTTGCAACCCGACCTGGCTAAAATTCAATTGGCAGGTAAGCATTTGCTTACCTTGATCAATGATGTGTTGGATATTTCAAAAATTGAGTCTGGCCACATGGCCGTTTACTGGGAAGATGTGGCGCTGAACGATCTGCTGCGCGAGGTTGAGGGCACCATGGCGCCGCTGATGGCGAAAAACAACAATACCTTGCACTGCCATTTTGAATTGCACAGTGAGCATATCCGCACCGATGTGACCCGACTGCGACAAATCCTGTTAAACCTGTTGAGTAATGCTGCCAAATTTACCCGTAATGGTGACGTTTATTTGAGTGTTGCGGAGCGCCAGCTTGATGATGGCCCCCACTTGGTGGCCGAGGTGCGTGATACCGGCATTGGTATGGACGACGATCAGTTGGGACGGGTGTTTGATGCCTTCGTCCAGGCTGATCTGTCAACGACCAAGCAGTATGGCGGATCGGGTTTGGGTTTAACCATCTCGCGCAAATTTGCCGATTTACTGGGTGGTAGCATTACCGCTTTTAGCAAGCCGGGAAAGGGTTCCCGTTTTGTGCTGAGCTTACCGCTGGGAACCAAAGAGCTGGGCGTGGTCGTTGATGCTGAGTCACCCATGATTGGTGAAGTGTTGATTATTGATGATGACTCCGCCGCCTTGGATCTTAGCAGTCGCACCCTGAGTCGAGCGGGCTACCGGGTTCGCACTACTCAGTCTGGCGCTGACGGCTTAAGGATGGCGCAACAACAGCGCCCGGATGTTATTTTACTGGACGTGATGATGCCGGGTATGGATGGCTGGCAGGTGCTGCATAGCTTGCGCAGTGACCCAGAGCTGTCTGATGTCCCGGTACTAATGCTGTCGATGCTAAACGAGCGAGATCTTGGCTTACTGCTAGGTGCCAACGAATATTTGGTAAAGCCTGTTGATAGCGCGGAGCTGACCGAGGTTGTTCATGATCTTCTGCCGGCTAGGGCTGTAGGTAATTTACTGCTCATTGAGCAAGATAAAACTCTGGCTCGGGCCATCGCCCAGTTACCGGGTGTTGAATACTGGAATATTTATCACTGTAGAGAGGTCGCTCGCGCTTCAGAATTGTTGTCTGAAATGCCATGGCAGCTGGTAGTGGTGGGGCCCCACAGTGACACCGAGGCGATAAATCAGTTGTTACATCATATGCGCACCGAGCGCTGGCAGCGGGTGCCTATAATGTTGGCGCAAACCGAAGCCGACACCCAGAGCTTGTGCGATCAGCTAGGGGCTTATTTAAAGCGTCACTGAGTATCTATTGCAAGCTGAGGCGGCGGAGCTTTTCGAGTGCCTGTTGCAGGGCGAGGGCTTCTTTTTGAAGTTGTTGATATCGCTGCTCGGCCTGTAGGTGATATTGCTGTCCACTGCTTAACTGCAGCGACTTTGTCAGCCCTAGTTGCAAGCTAAGTATTAGCATCTCGAGATTGGGGTTCTTAAGGGGTTGTTGCTTTGCGCGACGATAGAGCTGATCTATTGTTTGTGTTGCCGCTTGCAGCTCAGGCTGATTGCTAGAACTTTGTAATTGCACTAAGCCCATGCCCGCCAGTGCTTGCTGGCAGCGTAACTCATCGCTGCAGGTATTGAACTCACGAGTAAATAATTCCTTAGCCGTTTGGTGCTGCCCCTCGGTCAGGGCAGCTAATGCCTTGTTCAGAGAAGTGGTATCGGTTTGCTTAGGAGTAATTACAAGCTCTACGGGAGTTTGACAGCCACTTATCAGCAAGGTGCTGCTGATAAAAAAGATGCTGGCTAGGGGTTTAACTCTGATCGACATATTAGAATTTTCCGTCGTGCGGTGGGCGGTCTTGCCGCCGCACTGGGCAGCTGAGGCGGCTAGGGTAGCCACCTCGCTTCAAGCTTACTCGTCTAGGAAGCTGCGCAGGTGATCCGAGCGGGTCGGATGACGTAATTTGCGCAAGGCCTTGGCTTCAATCTGGCGAATCCGCTCGCGAGTCACGTCAAACTGCTTACCAACTTCTTCAAGAGTGTGGTCGGTATTCATATCAATACCAAAACGCATTCTCAATACCTTGGCTTCTCTTGCGGTCAGGCCGGCAAGGACTTCCTTGGTGGCTTCGCGCAGGCCTTCGCCAGTAGCGGATTCAATGGGCGAAGAAATAGTGCCGTCTTCAATAAAATCACCCAAGTGCGAATCTTCATCATCGCCGATGGGGGTTTCCATTGAGATAGGTTCTTTGGCAATTTTAAGTACTTTGCGAACCTTGTCCTCAGGCATCTCCATGCGCTCGCCGAGCTCTTCTGGAGTGGGTTCGCGGCCCATTTCCTGAAGCATCTGACGCGAAATCCGGTTCAGCTTGTTGATCGTTTCGATCATGTGTACCGGAATTCGAATAGTACGAGCTTGGTCAGCAATTGAGCGGGTAATGGCCTGACGTATCCACCAAGTCGCATAGGTGGAGAATTTATAGCCGCGACGGTATTCAAATTTGTCGACTGCTTTCATCAGGCCGATATTGCCTTCCTGAATGAGATCGAGAAATTGTAGACCACGGTTGGTGTATTTTTTGGCAATAGAGATAACCAGACGCAGGTTGGCCTCTACCATTTCTTTTTTGGCACGACGGGCGCGGGCTTCGCCAATGGAAACACGACGATTAATTTCCTTGATGTCGGAAATGGTCAGATCCTGACGCTCTTCAATATAGGCTATTTTGTTTTGAAGGCGGCGGATAACATCGGCGTAATCGGCCAGCTTGGGATGTTTTTTGAGCAGCTCTTCAGACCATTTCAAGTTGGCTTCATTGCCCTGGAAGCTGCGGATAAATTCTTTGCGATCAAGGCCGACTTTTTTGACGCAGATGGTCATGATCTCACGCTCCATAGAGCGAATAGAGCTCAATGTGGTGCGTACTTCCTCTATCAGCGGATCGAACATTGCTGGCGTAAGTTTAAAGTATTTAAAAATTTCACCGAGCTCGTTTAGCTCTTTGGCGGTTTGCTTGCTGTAGCGGCCGTGTGCGGCGATAGAGGCTTCTACTTTGTCGCACTGCTCTTGCAGGGCGGCAAAACGAATCCGGGCTTCTTCTGGATCGGGGCCTGAGACGGTTTCTTCTTCAGCCTCATCACTTACTGTGGTGCCGTTGGCTTCAGCTTCCGCGGCTGCGGCGGCGGCCTGCTGCTGAGGTGACTGGACATTTTCGGCGGGGTTTAGGTAGCCGCTCATGATGTCGCCCAAACGACGCTCTTCGGTAGCCACTTTGTCATATTGAGCTAGAATGCCGCTGACTACACCGGGGTAATAAGCCAGTGCCGCCATAACTTCGCGGATGCCTTCTTCAATACGCTTGGCGATAACAATCTCGCCTTCACGGGTCAGCAGTTCTACGGTGCCCATTTCGCGCATATACATGCGTACTGGATCGGTGGTGCGACCAGTTTCGGTTTCAACCGCAGCCAGTGCCGCTGCCGCTTCAGCCGCGGCAATATCATCTGGCGAGTCGCCGCCAGCCATGATCAGGGTATCTTCATCGGGTGCCTGTTCGAACACCTGGATACCCATGTCGTTGATCATCTGAATAATTTCTTCGACTTGATCCGGATCGGAAATATCCTCCGGGAGGTGGTCGTTAACCTCAGAGTAAGTCAGATAACCTTGTTCCTTGCCCTTGGCTATGAGTTGTTTGAGGCGCGATTGATGTTTTGAGTCACTCATTCTGTCAAATTACTCGTTGGGTTCAGGTTGAAAAATAGCCGCGAATTGTACCTTATCCACCCCCCCTACGACCAGAGAAATCCCCATTTGTTCCGGGTTTAGCTGCTGTTTAGAGGCCATGTTTGGATTTAAGTAGACGTTGGATGGTCAGGAGCTGTTGTTTTGCACTCTCACTCAATTCAGCGTAGTCGCCGTTAGCTGTTTTGTCGACTGTGGTGTCGGCACGTAAATTGTCGACATGTTGACGCAGTTCCTGGATGGATTTTTGATCTTCCAGGTGGTGTAGAGTGTCGGCAAAGGCAGTCTTGGCTCTGTCATCGTCAAGTTCAGGGCCGAGTAGGGCAATGGTTTTCAGTGCTTCGGTCATGAGTTCATATTCGGGTTGGCCATACCAGTGGCCCAGTAGCATTGCTGTACTTGAGCCTGGCCGCTTGTTCAGTAGGGCAATGGTATTGCTCAGTAGGCTTGCGGTGGCGGAGTTTTCTTCCGCGCTTAAGGTGGTGGCTTCAGGGCCAATGCTGCGTGGATTGAAAAGTAACATGGCCAGGGCAAACAGCATGGGGTCGCGGCGCTTGCCGGGTAATTGTTGAATCAGCCTCTTGGTGCTGTTGCTGCGCGATGGTGGTGCTTGGGGCGCTGATTCGGCGATGACTGCGGCGGGGGTTTGTTTGGTCAGTTGATCCAGCGCCGCCCGGCTCAGCCCGCTGCGTTCTGCCAGTGCGTCGAACATAAGCTGCTGAAAAACACCTTCCGGCAATAATTGCAGCATGGGCAGTGCTAGCTTACACAGGCGGGCCTTACCTTCGAGGGTGTCTGGGTCGGTCTGAAAGGAGTCGAAAAAATATCGCTCCAGTGGTTGCGCCTTGGCCAGTAGACGCTGAAACCCGGCCGCGCCATCACGATTGACGACACTGTCGGGATCGTCGCCTTCGGGCAGGAATAAAAACCGAATTTTACGTCCGTCTTCCATTACTGGAAGGGCGTTTTCCAGGGCGCGCTCAGCGGCTTTCCGTCCGGCGGCATCGCCGTCAAAGCAGAATACCAGTTCACTGGCATAGCGAAAGGCGGTGCGTAGATGCTCGGTATTGCTGGCCGTGCCCAGCGTGGCGATGCCAGTCAAAATGCCGTACTGGGCTAGCGCGACCACGTCCATATAGCCTTCAACAACCAGTAATTGTTCAAGCTGGCGATTATTTTGGCGGGCTTGATAGAGGCCGTACAGCTCTTTGCCTTTGTGGAATATGTCGGTTTCTGGCGAGTTTAGGTATTTGGGTTTGTCGTCGCCCAATACTCGACCACCAAAGGCGATAACTCGGCCGCGATTGTCGCGGATAGGAAACATAATGCGATCGCGAAAGCGGTCGTAGAGCTTGCCGTCGTCTTTTTCAATCATCATGCCAGCATCAATTAGCTGCTGGCGTTGTTCCTCGGTAGTGCCGAGGGTTTTTAGTAAATTGTCCCAGCCCGGTGGGGCAAAGCCGATATCAAAATCTCGGGCAATACGCCCGCTGAGGCCGCGATTTTTGAGGTAGTCAATCGCGCGCTGGGCTTGGGGGTGTTCTCTAAGCTGTTTTTGGTAGTAGTTGGACACCTGCTCCATTAGGTCGTAAATGGTTTTGCGGCGTTCCTGGCGGGCTTGTTGCTGAGGATTGAGTTCTTCGCGCGGCACATCCAGGCCGGCGTGATTGGCGAGGTTTTCGACGGCGCCAGGAAAATCCTGGCGGTCGTAATCCATGATGAAGCCAATGGCGTTACCGCCAGCGCCACAGCCAAAGCAATAGTAAAACTGTTTGTCGGGATTGACGCTGAAAGAGGGTGTTTTCTCGTCGTGAAAGGGGCAGCGGGCGCTGTAATTCTTGCCGGTTTTTTTTAGGGCAACGCGGCGGTTGATGACGTCAACAATATCGAGTCGCGATAGTAGTTCGTCGATAAAATGTTGGGGGATGCGTCCTTTTGCGGCCACGTCAGCGTTTCCGGAAGAGAATGTGGGAAATCCTAGCAGCCGTTGCCTAGCGTGGTTCGGGCAATACCATACTACTGGAGTTGAGCTTTAATCTTTTGACTAACTGCGCCCATGTCGGCGCGGCCTTGAACCAATGGTTTTAAGGCGGCGACCACCTTGCCCATAGCTTTTACCGAATCGGCTCCGGTGCTGGCAATGGCATCACTGACCAATTTGTCGAGTTCAGTGTCACTGAGTGGGGTGGGCAGGTAAGACTGGATCAGGGCTAATTCAAAGCGCTCAATCTCGGCTAGATCTTCTCGGTCAGCGTTTTCGAATTGACTGATGGAGTCGCGACGCTGCTTTGCCATTTTGTCGAGTATGGCAAGCACCCTAGCGTCTTCAATGTCGATACGTTCATCGACCTCAATGCGCTTAATTTCGGCGAGAATAAGCCGCACAGCAGACAATTGCGCTTTATCTTTGGCTCGCATCGCGTCTTTCATCGCGGCGCTTAGCATTTTTTTCAGCGTTTTATCTGCCATGGCTTCGCAGAGAATCCTTGTAAAGGGACGATCTTTGCGCAAGGGCCTTACTAAGCGAGCTTAGTAGAGGCGCTGCTGCTTTTTGTTGTCGCGAGATACTTTCTTTGCGTGACGTTTAACAGCTGCTGCTGCTTGACGCTTACGCACAGAGGTAGGCTTTTCGTAAAATTCACGGCGGCGGACTTCGGCCAAAACACCGGCTTTTTCGCAAGAGCGCTTGAAACGGCGCAGGGCGATATCAAATGGTTCGTTTTCTTTGAGTTTGACTGAAGGCATTCGTTAAACCTGTCCTGATCTAATGTGCAAGAAAATACTGTCTATACCGCAAAACTAAAAGCGGCACTCCAAGGGCGCTGAATTCTATACTCACTTGCCGCAAAAAGCAAAGCCATTGGCACGATAACTGGTGCGAATCCGGTGAAGCCAGTATCATGCGCCCTCAATCTGTGTAGGAAGTGGCTATTGTGCGGGTGTTAGGCATAGAAAGCTCCTGTGATGAAACCGGGGTAGCAATATATGACAGCGACAGGGGACTGATCGCTGAGGCACTGTATAGCCAAATTGCTTTGCATGCTGAATACGGTGGCGTAGTGCCTGAGCTGGCATCGCGTGATCATGTGCGCAAATTATTGCCGCTGGTGTCCGAGGTTCTGACTGAAGCCGGCATGACCGGGGCAGAATTGGATGGGGTGGCTTTTACCAAGGGGCCGGGGCTGGCGGGTGCGCTGATGGTCGGTGCCTGTGCTGGACGAGCCATGGCCTATGGCTGGGGGATTCCCGCCATTGGCGTGCACCATATGGAAGGGCACTTATTGGCCCCGATGCTGGAGGATGATACGCCTGAATATCCTTTCATTGCTTTATTAGTGTCTGGCGGTCATACCCAGCTGGTGCGGGTGGATGGTATAGGCCAATATCGGATTTTGGGCGAGTCGCTGGATGACGCGGCCGGTGAGGCCTTTGATAAAGCGGCTAAAATGCTCGAGTTGGGTTATCCCGGTGGCCCCGAGTTGGCCAAAAAGGCCCAGAGTGGTCGCCCCGGTCATTACACTTTCCCTAGACCCATGGTTAATCGCCCCGGCCTAGATTTCAGTTTTAGTGGTTTGAAAACTTTTACTCTCAATACGGTGGCGGCGAGTCGTGATGCAGGTCGCTTTGATGAGCAAGACAAGGCGGATATCGCCGCCGCTTTTCAAGAAGCCGTAGTCGATACGCTAGTCATAAAATGCAGCCGCGCGCTGGTCCAGGAAAACCTGAACACCTTGGTGATTGCTGGCGGTGTCAGTGCGAATATGGAGCTGCGACTGCGTTTAGCGAAGAAGCTGGCTAAAATGGGTGGCCGAGTGTTTTATCCCCGTCCCCAGTTTTGCACTGATAATGGTGCCATGATCGCCTATGCGGGTTATTGCCGTTTGGCGGCGGGCCAAGATGAAGGCTTGGGTGTGCTGATTCGCCCGCGCTGGCCAATGACAGAACTGTCGCCCTTGTGAAAGCAAGGCATTTAAAGAGTTGATTATGGATATTGTCTATTTACGTCAATTAAAGATCGATACTGTGATTGGTCTCTATGATTTTGAGCGCGCGCATCATCACACCGTCGTGCTTGATTTGGAAATGGGCACAGATATTCGACCTGCGGCCGCCGATGATGACATTGCGCTGACCCTTAATTACAAAGGTGTGGCTGAGGCGCTGGTAAAATTTGTCAGCAATAGTGAATTTTTGTTGGTAGAAACTCTAGCTGAGCGCTGTGCTGAATTGGTGATGACGGAATTTAATGTGCCCTGGTTGCGATTGCGGGTCAGCAAGCCGGGTGCCGTGCGGCAGGCCTATGATGTTGGTGTGTTGATTGAGCGCGGACCAAGGCGAGGCAGTGGCTTGAGCGCGCTTGATGACTGAGGTTATTTTAGGACTCGGCAGCAATGTTCGCCGCTATCATCATCTTTGTGCTGGGCTGGATGCCCTTAGGGCCGAGTTTGGCGACTTAAGCTTGTCGCGGGTTTATGAAAGTGAGTCCATCGGTTTTCGCGGCAGTTTGTTTTTGAATATGGTGGTGAGCTTGTGCACCGTCATGCCGTTGGCGGAATTAGCAGGCAAGTTAAAGGCTATTGAAGCCAGTAATGGTCGCATTGCGGGTGCGCCCAAATTCAGCCCTCGCAGTCTGGATATTGATATTCTTTGCTACGACAATTTGTGCGGTGTCTATGATGGCATTGAATTGCCTCGAGACGAAATTCTGTTCAATGCCTTTGTATTGCTGCCCCTAAGTGAGTCGATGCCAGATCAACGCCATCCTCAAGTCAAAAAAAGTTATCGCGAGTTATGGGCAGGCTATCAGCAAGATCAAAAGCTGTGGCCGGTTGATTTTCGCTGGCATCAGCGGTTGATATCCAGCGCCAAGTAAAATTAAGCTTCGCGGCTGATCTCGATTAACACTCTCAGCTTTTCTTCGCGCAAGGCTTCACCTAAAGCCGCACCACTGAATCCCTGCTGTAACAAATCTTGGGTGTTGATTTGGCGCAAAGCTTCGGCCGAGGTCTGCAACTGATTTAGAATGATTGGCTCAGTATTTAATATCCGAGCAATTTGGATAAAATCCTCAAGTCGCTCTGGGCGGCGGTTATAGTCAAAGGCTTCCAGCACGGCCAGCCAATCATTGGGGTCGTGGAAATTAGCCAAGGGTAAATACTTGGCGCAACGCTCGGCTAGCCAACTGGCACTATTGCTGGCACGCAGTGCTTGGCACAAGCTTCGGCAGTTTGGCAGGGGTAAGCCCTGGCAGCTGATGGCAAAGCGTATGTCCACGGACAAGTCCTGCTTTGCGGCCATATTTAATGCCGCATATACCTTCTCGTTTAAACTGTTTGACCAGTCCGGGTACAGCGCAGATAAAGCGCCACAATCCTGTAGGACGTCAAAAAATGCTTCGGGAGTTTGCTCTTGCAAGGCCTTGCAGAGCTCTACCCAAATTCTTTCCGCAGCAATACTTTTTAATTCACCGTTGCGGCTCATGGTAGTCATTAGGGTCATCGTATCATCGGCGACGCGAAAGCCTAGATGGGCATAGCGGGCGGCGAATCGCGCCACCCGCAAAATACGCAGTGGGTCCTCGCTAAACGCGGGCGAGACATGGCGCAGCAGTTTGGCTGCGATGTCGCGCTGCCCTTGATAGGGGTCAATAATGCTGCCATCGATGTCTTCAGCCATGGCATTGATGGTTAAATCCCGGCGGCTGAGGTCTTCTTCCAAAGTAATGTCAGGGCTGAAATCGCAAACAAAACCGTGGTAGCCGACACCACTTTTACGCTCGGTGCGAGCCAGGGCAAACTCTTCCTTGGTTTGCGGGTGGAGAAACACCGGGAAATCTTTGCCGACTTGTTGGTAGCCTTGGCTTAGTAAATCCTCTGGCCGTGCACCTACTACCACCCAGTCCTGTTCGTGGAAGGGATAGTCGAGGAGTTTGTCGCGCACAGCGCCGCCAACGAGGTAAGTTTGCATAGTTTTTGTCGTTTGCTCTGAGTTTGGGGAGTATAGCAAAGTGGGGGGCGTTGGACGGCAGCTGGGAAATGTAAAAGATGCTTAGTGACGTTCAAACGTATTCTATCTAGCAATTAGTTGTCTGAGCATTCACAGCGATGCAATTCTCCACTATCCATATTTAACATCGTCATGTGTCGTCCCCACACGCAGCCGCTGTCTAGGGCAATAATATCACTGCGGCCAGTCTCGCATTCTAGTGCGGCCCAGTGGCCAAATATCAAAGTTTCTTGTCGGCTATTAGTCGGCTGCCATTCGAACCAAGGACGATAGCCAGGGGGAATGCCAGTCCGTCCGGCTTTGTAATCCAGTTCCAGTTCGCCGTCGGCATTGCTCAGGCGCATGCGGGTGAGGTGGTTGGTGATACAGCGCAGCCGTGATGTGCCGCGTAAATCGTCATTCCAGCACAGCGGTTCATTGCCGTACATGGCGCTAAGGAATTGATCGATCTCGGGGCTTTGCAGGGCGCTTTGGACTTCTTGGCTGAGCTGCAAGGCTTGCTCGCTGCTCCAGGTAGCGGGAATACCGGCGTGACTCATTAGGTAGCGTCCGTCGTCTGAACGAAGAACGAGTGCCTGTTGCCGAAGCCAGTCCATTAATTGTGCGCAGTCTGGGGCGTCGAGTAGGGCGTCGAGCGTGGGGTGGCGGCCGCGATCTGTGATGCCGCGCGCCAGAGCCAAGCAATGTAAGTCGTGATTGCCAAGGGTAATGTGGAGGCTGTCGCGCATTGCATAGAGAAAGCGCAGGGTGACTAGTGAGTCGGGGCCGCGGTTAACCAAATCGCCAACCAGCCAAAGCTGGTCGCTAGCAGGGTTGAAGTTGACGTCTTTGAGCAGGCATTGCAAGGGGCTTAAGCAACCTTGCAAGTCGCCAACTGCATAGCATGTCACGCCGCCTCCTGGGTATCTGGTTTAATGCAGGGCCGAGGGCCGAACAAGGGAAAAAATGCCAATCGGGGCAATAAAGGGCCGGCCAGAAGCACTGATCATTTCATAGCTGCCTTCCATCGTGCCCACGGCGGTGTCGATCACGGCGCCGGAGGTATAACTGAAGGACTCACCGGGTGGAATTAACGGTTGTTTGCCAATAACCCCTTCGCCTTGGACTTCCTGAACCTGATTGTCACCGTCAGTAATAATCCAGTGGCGGTTGAGCAGGCGAACGGCTTCATCGCCAGTGTTTCGGATTGTAATAGTGTAGGCAAAAGCAAAGCGCTGTTGTTCCGGTACCGATTGCTCTGGCAGGAATTGGCTTTCAACCTGAATGTCTACGGCTGAGTCGGGCATGCTGTTCTCCGCAATAAAAAATCTAAATGGGCTGTTCGGCGCGATCTTGGCCAACGGCATTGGTAATCGCGACGTAATCCGCCAGGCTAACATTTTCGGGTCGCACGCCTGGGTCTACCCCCAAGGCTTCCAATCCCGCGCTACTGATAACCCCTTTAAGGGTGTTGCGCAAGGTCTTTCGGCGCTGATTAAATGCGTCGCGGACAATGCTTTGCAACAGTTTGACATCATTGGCTGGATAGGGTGGTTGTTTATATGGCGTTATCCTGACAATGGCGGATTGTACCTTAGGTTGCGGTGAAAAAGATTCGGGTGGGACATCAAAAAGCGATTCAACTTCACAGTAGTACTGGGCCATGATGCTGAGGCGGCCGTAGGTTTTGCTGCCTGGTTGCGCGGCTAGACGGTCAACCACTTCTTTTTGCAGCATAAAGTGCATATCACTAATGCAGCTGTGAGCGCTCAGTAAATGGAAGATCAGCGGCGTAGAAATATTGTAGGGAAGATTGCCAACCACGCGCAGTTTTTCATCTCCCGCCAGGGCGCTGAAATCGAATTTAAGGGCATCACCTTGGTGAATGCTGAAGTTACTGCGCTCGCCGAATTTACCTTGCAGAATGGGGATCAGGTCGCGGTCGAGTTCGACTACATCGAGTTGGCAATCGGTGTCCAATATAGAGGCGGTAATAGCGCCCTGACCGGGGCCAATTTCCAGCAGACGCTGATTTTTCAATGGGCTGATGGCGCGGACGATGCGGCGAATAATACCTTGATCGGTTAAAAAATTCTGACCAAAGCGCTTGCGGGCGCGGTGGGGAGTGGGTGATGACATTAAAGCGAATTCCTGCTGTGGGCGCTCATATTAATGGCGACGTCAAGCGCGGCCTGCAAGCTACCGAGATCGGCGCGACCGCTGCCGGCCAGATCAAGGGCGGTGCCGTGATCAACTGAGCTGCGGATGATGGGTAAGCCAAGGGTGATATTCACCGCGCGGCCAAAACCCTGATATTTGAGTACCGGTAGACCCTGGTCGTGGTACATGGCCAGCACGGCGTCGCATTCATCTAAGTGGCGTGGGGTGAAGGCCGTGTCGGCGGGCATGGGGCCGCTTAATTGCCAGCCACGCTGGCGGAGTTTTTCTAGGCAGGGAATGATGGTGTCGATTTCTTCCCGGCCCATATGGCCGCCTTCACCCGCGTGTGGGTTTAAACCCAGCACCAGAATACGAGGTTGCTGACAACCAAACTGCTGCTGTAAGGCTGCGTGTAATATCTCTGTGACGCGTTCTAAGCTTGTTGTGGTGACCGCCGCGGGAACGGCGCTCAATGGCAAATGAGTAGTGACTAGTGCCACTCGCAATTGTTCGGTGGCGAGCATCATCACAACTTTGTCGACACCACAGCGCTCGGCCAAAAACTCGGTGTGGCCACTAAAGGCAATACCGGCATCATTGATCACTGATTTTTGAACCGGGCCGGTGACCATGGCTTGGCAGTCCTGGCGCAGACAGGCGTCGGTGGCTTGGCGCAGAGTCTCGAGCACATAGTCGGCATTGCCAGTATCCAATTTGCCGGGAATGGCAGGGTTGCGTAGTACTGTCTTTGCCACGCGCAATTCACCTGGGCGATGCGGCATGGCTGGCTGATTAAAGTCAACTGGGCTACAGCGCAGGCTCAGGCCCAGCATTGCCGCCCGCTGCATAAGCAGTTCGGGATCAGCAAAGGCGACAAGTTCAACATCAAATGCGTGTTGGGCGAGCTGGACAAGGAGTTCGGGGCCGACCCCAGCGGGCTCGCCGGGGGTGATGGCAATACGTGCGGTCATCAAATTTTGATATCGACAAAGGCCTCACTGCGAATTTTGCGCAGCCAGATATCCAGTTCGTCGGCGTATTTGCGTTCGTGGATGATGTTGCGGGCAATTTGCTTGCGAAGGTCTTTGGTCACATCTTGGTTGCGACGTTCAACGACTTTGATCACATGCCAGCCATAGGCAGATTCGATCGGGGCGTGAATTTCACCCGCGGTGGTTTCTTCCATGGCTTTTTGGAACTCGGGTACCAGCTGGCCTGGACTTGTCCAGCCCAGATCGCCGCCTTCCTGGGCGGAGCCAATGTCTTCTGAGAACTCTTTTGCCAAGGTGCGGAAATCTTCGCTATTAAGTGCGCGCTTACGCAGCTCTTTAGCTAGGGTAATAGTCTGGGCTTTGTCGCGGATCGCTGATGGCTTTAGTAGTATGTGGCTGGCGCGGGTTTGCTTGACCATTTGTTTAACACCACGGCTCTCGAGCAGCTGAATGATGTGAAAGCCGCTGGCGCTGGATAGCGGTTCAGAGACATCACCGTCGCCCATTTTGCTGGCTACTTCGGTAAATAGTGAAGGCAGGTCAGTGCTTTTACGCCAGCCCAAATCACTGATATTAGAATCATCACGGGAATTATCGATGCTCTTGCCCGCCCGCAACTTCGCGCTCATGGCTTTTGCTTTAGACTCAGCCTGCTTACGCTGGGCGTCGCTGGCATCGGAGCTGACCGGAATCAGTATGTGCGAGAAATGGTATTCCGGCGCGGTGCGTTGACGGCCATCTTCGGACTTCAGGTAGTTATTGATTTCCTGATCGCTGATTTGAATGCGCTGGTTAACATTGCCCATTTGTACCCGTTGCAAAATCATTTCACGGGCAATTTGTTCACGCACGGCCAGATAGGAAGCGCCGCTGGAAGTCAGGGCCTGCTGAAACTGGGCCAGACTCATATTGTTATTGCCGGCAATTCGCGCGACGGCGGCATTTAGCTCTTCGTCTTCAATACGCACGCCGTAGCGGTTTGCTAATTGCAGTTGAATATTTTCAAGGATCAATAAGTCGAGAACTTCTTTGCGAAGCTGCTCATCTGGCGGCGCCTCTTTACCGGTGCGGGCAATATTACTTTTAATACTGTCTATACGGGTGTCGAGTTCGCTGACGAGAATGATGTCGTCGTCAATAATGGCAACGATCTTGTCCAGCCATTTGGTTTCTGCCTGTACAAACGGAGCCAGTGCGATTAGCAGGGTGGCGGTGAATAGTTTGAGTAAACGCATATTATTCATCAGATAGGTAGCCAAAAATACTTTCCTTTAGAACGCTGGTGACTGCGGTGCCAAGTCCACCCAGGCCTTTTAATTGAAATTCGAGTAGCACTGCGGAGTTGTTGTCAGTGCCGGTGTTGTTAGACCCACTATTGTCGTCAGGTTCCAATGCGCGCTGATAAACCGTGCGGACTAGCCAGCAACAGTTTTGATATTCAGCGCCGAGCAGATTTTCAACGGGGCGATTGTCTTTAAAATCATACTGGGTTTTGGCAAACAATTTCCACTGATCGTTTAAGGGCAAGCTCAGTGATGCATCGCCTTGCTTAATATTGTTTTCTAGGCCGCCGAATTCATTGCCCTCGCGGCGAAAGGTGTAGCCAATATTAAAGAGTGTGCCGCCTTCGCTACGCTGATGGTAGCTTAGATTGCTCTGATTAAGCACCCCTTGCCGGGCATCATAGAGAACATCGGCACTTAACCAGCGATTTTCATCGGGGAGAAGGCGGACTTGAGCGGCAAAATCCGAGTTGCTGCTTTTGCGAACTGCGTCGCCGGGCAGCTGTACGCGGCCGTTATCAAAATAATTAAGCTGACCAATGCTGGCAGTCAGTACCTCGCGGCCGGCGGTATTGTCGATAAAGCGGCTGCTGACTCCGATGGCGACCTGATTGGCGTCGTCGAGTCGGTCGTGGCCGGTAAAGCGCGTATCGCGGAACAGTTGCTGGTAGGTGAAGGTGAGGGCGGCACTGTCAAAATCCGGTTGGTCGCTTTGGTTTTCGTATTCCGAGTAGCGGTAAAAAAGTCTGGGTTCTAAAGTTTGAGTCCAGTCTTGCTGAGTTATTTGCAATGGCCGCTCAAAATAGAGGCCGGTGTCCAGGGTAAACTGGGCACTACTGGCACTCGGGTTGTCGTCAATATTGACCAGCTGTGCGTCATCTAACTGATAGCTAACGTGGCGGCTTTTAAAGGCGGGCTCAATAAAGCCCCAGCGCCAGCGTAAGGGCAGGCTGGCGCCGGCAGTGCCGTAAAGCCGTTCGCCGGTAATTTTAGTGCCACCTTGGCTGTATTTTTCCCGGTGATCAAAGGCGGTGTACTCAAGCTCTACACTCGGCTCAAGTTTAAAATTGCGTGCTGGTGATACATAGCTCAGTTGCAGCTGGGGCAATTTTTGATAGGGGTCGTCTACGGCGGCAATAGTTTGGTAGCGTTGAACTTCAATCCGCCCCGTCCAAGCATCTGAACCGTAGTTGAGTGCTGCTTGCTGATTCAGGTGGGTGCTGCGTTTGACGGCTAAATTGGCTAGTCCAAGGTCGCTAAAGTAATCATCGTCACTGACCTGGGTGTAGTCAATTTCGGTGCTCCAGGCATCGTTAACAAAGCCCTGCTCGCTCACGCCGATTAACCAGCGATTGATGTTTTCACTCTGGTCATTGGGTAAGTAACTACTACTGATCGCCCATTCACTGTAGCGATTTAAATAGCGCAACTCGGTTTCCACGGCTTCGCCACGATTCTCTATATAGCGGGGGGTAATAATGGCGTCGTAATTGGGCGCCAGATTAAGGTAGTAAGGAGTCGAAATATCCAGGCTGTTATTGGCTATACCAAAGGAGGGGAACAAAAACCCGGTAGCGCGGCGATCATCCACTGGGAAATTTAAATAGGGGCTGTAAAAAACTGGAATATCGTGAATGCGGATGCTGGTGCCTCTGGCTACACCTCGGCCAGAGTTGTAATCCAGCTCAATGCTGTCGGCGTGCAGTGACCAGGTTTCATTGTCTGGGGTGCACTGAGTGTAGCTAGCACCTTTCATCTCAAAGCGGCTGTAATCGGGTCTGGCGATACGTTCGGCGGTGCCGCGGGCGCCGGTTTGAAAGCTAAGGATTTCAGCTTGCTGAAGTTCGCCCAGGCCACGGTTGGTATCGATTTGGGCAAATTCACCGCGCAGCATAATGCCGGGTTGGCGCAGCACCACATTGTCGTGCAGAGTGACAGTGTTATTGCTGCGATTATATTGTGCGTAACCGGCATCTAAACTCAAATCGCCTTTGCGAAGTTGCACATCGCCGGTCATGGTAGCCTTGACGCCTAATGACTCTATGGTGTCTGCCGAGACGTTGAGTGGTGCTTGTAAAGGCTTGCTGCCGGCTCCCTCCCAGTCTCGCGCCGGCTCAATAAAGCGGCCCTGGCAACCGGGAGACAATTGGCAGTCGGCATCTTCACTTAAATAGCGATTGGGTACCCAGTGCCAGTGTTGATAATAGGCTGAAAGTTCTGAAATATCGGCGTTCAATGCGATGCGGCTGGTGTTTTTACAGTCAGCCGGCGTCTCGGTCTGAGCAAAACACGCGTTGCTGGCGAGGGCGGTCAGAACTGACAAAATATAAAAGCGAAACGCTGGCATTGGATATGATTATAGTTTGGCGATTGAGCCCGGATTGGCGAAGGTGGATAATAAAGCATTCTCTGCTAGGATGCCCGCCTGAGCGCATAAAAGCTTTAAATTCGGCCTGCCAATGGAAGTAATAATGGATTTACACATCGACGAACTCTATCAATGGTGCCTGCAAACATTGGCGGTGGAGCCTAGCGATGTTGCTGCTGAACTGGAAATGGTATCGGGTGATGCCAGCTTCCGGCGCTATTACCGCTTGCACCGTAAAAACGGCGCTAGCGTGATTGCCGTGCACGCACCACCGGACAAAGAAGACAATGCGGCCTTTGCCGCCGTGCAGGCCCTGTTACACCAGCATGGTGCCAGAGTGCCTGCGCTGTTGGGTTGGGACAAGCCTCGGGGTTTTCTGCTGCAGGAGGATTTTGGTGACCAGCTGCTTTGGCCTTTACTGGTCAATAGCGCGGCGGCGGATCATTACTATAAACAAGCATTTAGGGATTTGCTGACGATGCAAGCCATACCTGCCGATCAACACAATTTACCCCAGTACGATAGAAAGCGCTTAACGGCAGAAATGGCTTTGCTCCCCGAGTGGTTTGTGGGTGGTTTATTGGGGTATGAGCTGGATGAAAGCGAATATACCATGCTCAATAAAGTGTTTGATCAACTTTGTGAGCGCGCATTAGCCCAGTCGCAAGTGCTGGTGCATCGGGATTTTCATAGCCGTAATTTGATGGTGTTGGCCGATGAGCGGCTGGGTATGATCGATTTCCAAGACGCGGTGGTCGGCCCCGTAAGCTACGACCTAGTGTCGCTGATTCGCGACTGTTATATCAGCTGGCCCGAAGAGCTGGTTGAAGACTGGATCGGCGTGTTTTACCAACAGGCCAGCCGCGCCGGTGTCTTGGCGGGCCGTAGTGAAAATGACTTTGCCCAGGATGTTGATTGGATGGGGCTGCAGCGCCATATTAAGGTGCTGGGGATATTTGCCCGGCTCAATCTTCGCGATGGCAAAACCGCTTATATGGCAGACTTACCTTTAGTTTTGGCCTATACCCTCAGTATCGCCCGTCGTTATTCGGAGTTTGAAGAATTTGTCAGCTGGCTTGAGGTGAAAATGTTGCCCCTGATTCGCAAACAGCCCTGGTATGAGGAAATTCATTTGTGAAAGCGATGATCCTTGCCGCTGGTTTAGGGGCGCGAATGCGACCGCTTACCGAGCACACGCCAAAGCCGCTGTTAAGGGCTGGTGGGCAGGCCCTGATAGATTTTCATCTGCACAAACTCGCGGCGGCCGGTATTCGCGAAGTGGTGGTGAACTGCTCTTGGCTGGCAGATCAGCTTGAGGATTATTTGGCAGACGGCAGCCGCTATGGTTTGTCGATTCAATTGTCACGAGAAACGCAACCCTTAGAGACGGCGGGTGGTATCGTCCAGGCCCTG
Organism: Zhongshania sp.; assembly: GCA_047624025.1. Lineage (GTDB taxonomy): Bacteria > Pseudomonadota > Gammaproteobacteria > Pseudomonadales > Spongiibacteraceae > Spongiibacter. The sequence continues at coordinate 19,584 of JBLHPB010000013.1, read as the reverse complement.
CCATATTTGGACTCTGAAGAAGATGAGCCCTTTTTAGTGATCAATGGCGATATCTGGACGGAGTTTGATTTTGCGGCATTGCGAGATATCAAACCGGTGGAAGGACATTTGGTGCTGATAGAGAATCCGCCCCATAACCCCGGTGGCGATTTTTATTTAAATCAATCCGCATTAATTAGTGAGAAGGCCGAGGGTTTGCGTTATACCTTTTCGGGCATCAGTGTGTGGCGGCCATCCGTATTTCGTGATTTTGACTCAGCTTCGCGCGCTTTTAAGCCGGTGATGCTAGCAGCCATTGCCCGCGACGCTTTGGGTGGTGAGCTTTATCAAGGGCGGTGGTGGGATATTGGCACCCCGCAGCGACTTGCGGATTTGGATGCCTTTCTTAGGGTAAAGTCAGAGTAGAAATTTATGCCCTCGGTAAATTGAAGCAAATGTCGGCTGAATCCCACTAGGGAATCATCTAAAATAGGTTTTTGGGCGGGTCTTGGTGATCACGCTATTCATTTTCGCGCTTTGCGCAGTACCCCAAACGAGAAAACACCATGGCAGATTACTGGATAGCCCCATCAATATTGTCGGCAAACTTTGCCTGTTTGGGCGCCGAAGTCGATGCGGTATTGGCGGCAGGTGCCGATATTGTTCACTTTGATGTAATGGATAATCACTATGTGCCCAATTTGACCATTGGCCCCATGGTTTGCAAAGCCCTGCGCAAGCACGGGGTTAAAGCTCCGATTGATGTGCATTTGATGGTGGAGCCAGTAGACCGCATGATCGGCGAATTCGCTGACGCCGGCGCCAGTATCATTACCTTTCATCCTGATGCTTCGACGCATGTCGATCGCTCTCTGCAAATGATTCGCGACGCCGGTTGCAAGTCCGGCCTGGTATTGAATCCAGCGGTGGGTCCCGACGTGTTGAAATATGTTATGGATAAGCTGGATATGATTCTGCTGATGTCGGTCAATCCCGGCTTTGGCGGGCAGAGCTTTATTCCTTCAACAATAGACAAGATAAAAGAAGTGCGGGCTTTGATTGACGCCTCGGGTCGGGATATTAGGCTGGAAGTGGACGGCGGTATTTCAGCCAAAAATATTGCCCAAATTGCGGCGGCGGGTGCCGATACCTTTGTCGCTGGCTCGGCCATTTTTAATGGTGGCGACTACACGGATGTAATCGACAAAATGCGCAGTGAATTGGCTAGCGTATGAGTGAATTATCACGGCTGCTAGATGGTCGAGAGTTAAAGGCCATACTCTTTGACCTGGACGGTACCTTGATAGACAGCGTGCCGGATTTAGCAACGGCGCTGGATGCCAGTTTGGAGCAGCTCAATTATACTCCGGCGGGGGTGGCCAGAGTGCGCGGCTGGGTGGGCAACGGCGCGCGCAAGCTGGTTGAGCGCGGTTTGGCCTTTACATTAGAGATTCCCGAAAAAGCCCTTAATGAGACCCTAGTCGATCAATTGCTAGCGGTGTTTTTTGAGCATTATGGTGCCCACATCTGCGAGCAAACCCTGCTGTATCCTGGTGTTTATGAAGCCCTGAACCACTGGCATGGTCTGGGTGTGCAGATGGCCTGCGTCACTAACAAGCCCGCCCGTTTCAGTCAGGCGATTCTCGACCACTTTGGTTTGCAAGAGTTACTGCCGGTCTTAGTTGGCGGCGATACCTTGAGTGTACGTAAACCTGATCCCGCGCAATTATTACTGGCCTGTGAACAGCTGGGTGTGGCCGTGGAAAATACGGTGATGGTGGGCGACTCGATCAGTGATGTGCGTGCAGCTCGCGCGGCAGGAATACCGGTGGCGTGTGTTAGCTATGGTTATAATCACGGAGCTTCGGTAGCGACGGCTAAGCCGGATATGTTGGTGGACAGCTTTATTGATTTATCTGTTTAACATTAACGTTTTTGGCATGGCAAAGGTGGACGTTGGGGGTCGAGGCTCGGCAAGGTCGGTATGCTTGAGCGCAGGTTTTTGATGATCCGGATAGGGAGCTGCGCAGTAGCCGAAATGTAGCTGCAAAAATTAGTATGGCGTTGTGATGGCAGATCCGGACATGAATAGCTTGTTGGAAGGTTCCCCCGCGTGCCCAGCTCGGTTACAATGTTTACAGTCCTATAATTAAGTGATGAGTCGACGAAAATGGAGCATAACGTCCGCATAACACTACCGTGTGATTGCCGTCGATGGCGATGGTAGCTATTGCAAAAGCAGTCTACCTAGCCAAAGCCATTTTTTAAGGATTTATCATGCAAGCCCAGCGATATACTCAACTGGCACAGCAGAGCTATAACCGTATCCCGGTTTATCGCGACGTGCTGGCCGATCTCGACACCCCTCTTAGTGCTTATTTAAAGCTCGCTGCCACGCCTTACAGCTTTCTGTTTGAGTCCGTTCATGGCGGTGAAAAGTGGGGTCGATACTCCATTATTGGCCTTGGTGCACGCACCGTGTTGCGGGCTGAAGGCCGCAAAGTGACTATTCGTCGCGACGGTAAATTAATTGAAGCAGTCGATTGCGATGATCCACTGGCCTTTGTCGAAGCCTTTCAGGCCCGTTATCAAGTGCCGGACCTCGATGAGTTGCCGGCTTTCTACGGCGGTTTAGTCGGTTACTTTGCCTACGATTGCGTGCGCTATATCGAGCCTAAATTACTGTCCTCGACGCCAGCGGATGTACTGGGAACTCCAGACATATTATTGATGGTGTCCGAGGAATTGCTAGTCTTTGATAATTTGTCTGGTGTGGTCAAAATTATTACCCATGCCGATCCTGCCGAAGTAGATGCCTTTGCACGCGCTCAAGATCGTCTCGATTCCTATGAATTGAAACTGCGGGGTTTGTCGCCGGTATTGCCAACGTTGAATCTGAACGCTGACGGTGTTGCTGAAACTGATTTTGTGTCTAGTTTTGGCGAGGAAAAATTTAAGACTGCGGTCGAAAAAGTTCGCGAATACGTGCTGGCTGGCGACGCCATGCAGGTGGTGCTGTCCCAGCGCCTGAGTATTCCTTTTAGCGCTTCGCCGCTGAATTTTTATCGGGCCTTACGCCACCTAAACCCCTCTCCGTATATGTATTATTTGGATCTAGAGGACTTTCAGATTGTTGGTTCCTCGCCAGAAATTCTAGCGAGACTGGAAAATGGCGAAGTCACCGTACGGCCAATTGCGGGTACTCGCCGCCGGGGTCATAACGACGCCGAAGATCTGGCGCTAGAGAAAGAACTGCTGGCCGACCCTAAAGAGATTGCCGAGCATTTAATGCTGATTGATCTGGGTCGCAATGATGCGGGTCGTGTGGCTAAAACCGGCACTGTGGAACTGAGCGATAAAATGGTGGTTGAGCGCTATTCCCACGTTATGCATATTGTCTCCAATGTGCGCGCCCAAGTGCGTGATGATATTACCGCCATGGATGTATTGCGTGCGACTTTGCCTGCTGGCACCTTGAGTGGTGCACCAAAAGTTCGGGCAATGGAGATTATTGACGAACTAGAGTCGGTTAAGCGTGGAGTGTATGGCGGCGCAGTCGGCTATTTAAGCTGGAATGGCAATATGGATACCGCCATTGCCATTCGCACCGCGGTCATTAAAGACGGACAGCTGCATATTCAGGCCGGTGCCGGCATTGTGGCAGACTCGCAGCCGCGGCTGGAATGGAAAGAAACCATGAATAAGGCGCGAGCAGTATTTAAGGCCGCGTCTATGGTGCAGGGTGCGAACACAAGCAGCACCAGCAGTAGCCCCAAGGAGACGTCATAATGTTATTAATGATCGATAATTACGACTCCTTTACTTATAACGTGGTGCAGTACTTCGCGGAGTTGGGCGCCGACGTTAAAGTGCTGCGCAATGACGAGGTCAACGTGGAGCAAATACGTGCCTTGGCGCCCAGTCATTTGGTGATTTCGCCCGGGCCATGCACGCCAAACGAGGCGGGGGTTTCTATGGCGGCCATAAAAGCCTTTGCCGGTGAAATTCCCATCTTGGGTGTTTGCCTGGGTCATCAGAGTATTGGCCAGGTGTTTGGTGGCAAGATTGTCCGTGCCCGTCAGGTCATGCACGGTAAAACCTCAGCCATGCATCATCACCATAGTGGCGTCTTTAGTGGTTTGAATAATCCGCTGGTGGCCACTCGCTATCACTCGCTGGTCATTGAAAAAGACAGCCTGCCGGAGTGTCTGGAGATTACCTCTTGGACAGCCAATGCAGATGGCAGCGTGGACGAGATTATGGGTGTTCGCCACAAAACCTTGGATGTCGAGGGCGTGCAGTTTCACCCCGAATCGATATTGTCTGAACAGGGCCATGACTTGTTTAAAAACTTTTTGGAGCGCGGCGCATGAGCATGACCATAAAAGAAGCCCTTGGCCGGGTAGTGCAGAACCTCAGTCTGACGACTGAAGAAATGGCGTCGGTCATGCGCGAGATCATGACTGGGCAGTGCACCGATGCCCAGATTGCGGCATTTTTGATGGCCTTGCGCATGAAAAGCGAAAGTATCGACGAGATTGAGGGCGCCGCTAGAGTAATGCGTGAGTTGGCCCTGCCGGTTGATGTTAGCGGCCTTGAGCATGTTGTTGATATTGTCGGCACGGGTGGTGATGGGGCTAATTTATTCAACGTTTCTTCAGCCAGTACCTTTGTGATTGCGGCGGCGGGGGCGAGGGTGGCCAAGCACGGTAATCGCTCGGTTTCCTCCAAAAGCGGCAGTGCAGATTTGCTTGAAGTCGCGGGCATAAAGCTCGAACTGGATGCCGCACAAGTCGAGCGTTGTATTCGTGAGGTGGGGGTGGGCTTTATGTTTGCGGTCAACCACCATAAAGCCATGAAATACGCGATAGCTGTGCGCCGGGAAATTGGCCAGCGCACCATCTTTAATATCCTGGGCCCGCTGACGAATCCGGCGGGCGTGACCCGGATGGTGTTGGGTGTGTTCAGTTCTGAATTGTGTCGGCCGCTGGCGGAAGTCTTGAAGCGCCTGGGTGCCGAGCACGTCATGGTCGTTCATGCTAAAGACGGTTTGGACGAGATCAGTTTGGCCTGTGCCACCGAGGTGGTTGAATTGAAAAATGGCGAAATTCGTGAATACCTACTGACACCTGAAGACGTGGGGCTAGAGAGTCAAAGTCTGGTCGGCTTGGATGTGGCTGATAGCGCCGAGTCGCTGGCGCTGATTCGCGACGCCCTAGGCAAGCGCAGCAGTCTAGCCGCGAAAAAAGCGGCGGATATGATTGCCTTAAATGCCGGCGCGGCGCTTTATGTGGCGGGGGTGGTGACCACCTTGAAAAATGGAGTGGCACTAGCCGAAGACACCATTCATGGCGGTCAGGCCTTGGAAAAAATGGGTGAGTTGGCCGCCTTCAGTCAGGGCTTATTGAGGGACGCGGGGGCATGAGTACAGTATTGAATACCCCCACTATTCTCAAAAAGATTATTGATCGCAAGCGCGAAGAAGTGGCCGAGCGCAGTGCGCTAGTCAGTATTACCGACTTGCAGCTGCAAATAAAGTCCGCCTCGGCCCCTCGTGGCTTTGTAAGCGCAATGGAGGCCAAATTGGCTGCTGGGCAGTCGGCGGTGATTGCCGAAATCAAAAAAGCCTCGCCCTCAAAAGGCGTGATCCGCGAAGATTTTCATCCTGCTGATATTGCCCGCAGTTACGAGCAGGGCGGTGCCGCGTGTTTATCAGTGCTTACCGATGCCGATTTCTTTCAGGGCTCTGAAGCGTATTTGCAGCAGGCCAGAGCGGCTTGTGCGCTGCCGGTCATTCGCAAGGATTTTATTGTTGACCCCTATCAAGTCTATGAAGCCCGAGCGATAGCGGCTGATTGCATATTATTAATTGCAGCGGCGTTAAACGATGAAGATATGGCGAGCCTCAACGATTTGGCCCAAGAGCTGGGAATGGATGTGCTGATTGAAGTGCATAATGCCGAAGAGTTGGCGCGCACACTGCCCCTAGGCAATCGTCTGGTGGGTATTAACAACCGCAATTTACATAATTTTGAAACCACTTTGCAGACCACGTTCGATCTACTTCCGGCAATCAGCAGTGACTTCTTAGTGGTGACCGAAAGCAGTATCCATACCGCCGACGATGTCGCGGCCATGCGCGCCAAAGGTGTGCATGCCTTTTTGGTTGGTGAGACATTTATGCGTTCGCAAGCACCGGGTGAAAAATTAGCCGAGTTGTTTGCCTAGGCGCTGATTTCCGCATTGTCGCTGTATAAGACTTCATCTCGCCACTTTTAGCACTTTTGTTACATTGTGCAATTAAATTCCACCAAGCTAAATAGCATATTTGGCTTGGTGGAATTTTTTTTGGGCTTTATACTTAGCAGCCTAACTGTTCATACCCTAAGTAATTTTATGAGTGCTTCTATAACACCAAGTGAGGAAATCGGTCTTGCTATCGCTGACACCGCGCGTCTGTGGCGGGTGAAGCTAGATCGGCGGTTACAGCCGCTGGGCTTGAGTCAGGCAAAGTGGCGAGTACTGGCGTATCTGGCCTTAGCGGGCAGTAATGGCTTATTACAGCGCGAGTTGGCTGAGCTTGTTGGTGTTGAAGCGCCAACCATGGCGGGTTTACTAGACCGTATGGAAAAAGAAGGCTGGATACATCGGCAGGTTCAGACGGGTGATCGCCGCGCCAAGATCACCACGCTAACCGCACAAGCCGACGAGGTCGTTGCGGTGGTTAAGGCGGAAGCGCTGGCACTGCAAAAAGCGGCCTGCGCTGGTATTGATAGCGCGCGGCTGCGAGAGTGCTACGCGGTGTTGGATGAAATAAAGCAGAGTTTACAGCGGTCATAGTGTTGGTGCTGCGCTAGGGGAATAAGTATGACAAGTTTGAAATGGCTGGTGTTGTTAGTGGTATTGGCATTGGGCGGCGTAGGCATAGCGACCTACGATGATTATCGAGGTCGATACCCGGTTACCGACAATGCATATATCGATGCCACGGCCGTTCGTATCACCTCACAAGTTGGTGGTCCGGTAAGTAAAGTGTTGGTGAGCAGCCAGCAGCGCGTGGCCGAAAACGATGAGCTAATTCGTATTGACGATTTCCCTTATCAGTTGGCATTACGTCGCGCTGAAGCGGGATTAAGTTTGGCGCAACGCACCGTGCAGGAACATCAGGCCGCACTGTTGACGGCGCAAGCCTCAGTGACTGAAGTGCAGGTGCGTCTCGATAATGCCGAGCGCCATTGGTTGCGACTACACAATTTAAAATCGGCAAAGTTTTTGTCTGAGGATTCATTAGAAGCTGCCGAAGCTGAGTTTAATGGTGCCAAGGCGGATTTGACCGTGGTGTTGGCGCAGCGCGATCAAGCTCAAGCGCGAATGGAAAAAATGGGTGTGGTTGACAGTCTCGTTGCCCAGGCGGAAGCCGATATTGCCCAAGCACGATGGAATTTAGAGCATACCGTGTTGCGAGCACCCTGCGACGGCGTGATCGAACAGTTGGGCGTGCATATTGGTGAAACGGTGCAAGCGCAGCGGCCCCTTTTTGTATTGGTATGTAGCGATAATTACTGGGTGGAAGCCAATTTCAAAGAGACTGAGTTAGATCGAATTCGTCCTGGTCAGCAGGTCAAGATTGAAGTGGACATGTATCCGGATCAGCTGTTTAGAGGTGTGGTAGAGAGTATTAGCCCTGCCAGTGGTACCGCTTTTTCGCTGTTACCGCCCGAGAACGCGACGGGCAACTGGGTCAAGGTCACACAGCGGGTACCGGTGCGTATCCGTGTCAGTCATGATGATCGCGATAAACCCCTATTAATGGGTACCAGCGCTAATGTGCGCATCGATACGGAAACCGCGCCGGCATTTACGGCCCTCGCCAATAGTCAGCCGGCGTTGTAAATGAGCACAGTAGCAAGCGGACTCTCCGAGATTAGTCCGCGGCGACGGCTGTGGATGACCATTGCGGTGATGGCCGCCACGATCATGCAGGTTTTGGACACCACTATTGTCAATGTGGCTTTGCCGACTATTCAAGGCCAGCTAGCGGCAAGCCCAGCGCAAATTGGCTGGGTGCTGACCAGTTATATTGTTGCCGCGGGTATTTTTATGACCCTGACCGGCTATCTTACCGACCGCTTAGGTCAGCGCACCTATATTACGCTGTCGATATTCGGTTTTACCTTAATGTCGGTAATGTGTGGGTTGGCGACTAATTTGACCGAGCTGATTTTATTCCGGGTGTTACAGGGCGTATTTGGGGCGAGTCTAGTGCCGATGGCGCAGTCGATACTGGTGCAAGCTTATCCGCCCCATGAGCGTGCTAGGGCCATGGCTATTTGGAGTGTGGGGGTTATGGTGGGGCCTATTCTTGGCCCGAGTTTAGGGGGTTGGCTGACCGAAGTCTTCAGCTGGCGGTGGACGTTTTTTGTCAATCTACCGATAGGAATTGCATCGGGCATCATCGCCTGGCAGGTGATTCCGGAATCAGCACGTAAAGTTAGAGCCATGGATTGGTCAGGATTTGCCTTAATGGTGATGGCGCTAGGCGGCCTGCAGATGGTGCTGGATAGGGGCACGGCCGAAGATTGGTATAGCTCAAATTCAATTCGCTTGTTTACACTGATCAGTGCGGTTGGTTTTATAGGGTTTATTTGGCACGGCTTGACGGCCAAGGCGACGCCTTTATTTAACTTGCGGATTTTCATGGATCGCAATTTCGCTACAGCCAGTATGATGATGATTGTATTGGGCGCCGGTCTGTACGGTACGATGATCCTTGTTCCTCTTATGCTGGAAGGCTTGATGCACTATCCCGCATCCTCGGTGGGATTGCTGATGATGCCGCGTGGCTTTGCCAGTATGTTGGCTATGGTGATGGCCGCGCGCTTATTGAGGATTTTTGATGCCAAGCTGATTGTCGCCGTCGGAATCGCCCTCTATGCCATGGGTTCGCTGTTTGCAGCGGGTTATAATTTGGAAATAGATTCCTATTGGATTGTGATGCCTGCGCTGTGGCAGGGCTTTGGTCTGGGTTTGGTGCTGGTGCCCTTGTCGACGCTTGCCTTATCGACTTTACCGCCACAGTATCTGGCTGAATCTGCGGGTATCTATAGTTTGATGCGCACACTCGGGCAGGCCTTTGGTATTTCAGCGGTGACGATGCTGGTCAGCCGGCATACCCAAATAGCGTGGAATCAATTGGGGGGTGGTTTACAGGCTACCTCGCCAGCGGTGCAGCTGTGGGCAGACAAGCTGTCAATGAGCAGTGATTCGGCGCAGTTACCTTTAGTGCTCGCCAAAGAACTTGGGCGGCAAAGCCAAATGCTGGCGTTTGTGGATGCCTATTTGTTTATTGCTTGTTCATTTGTTCTGGTGGCGCCGCTGTTGATGTTGTTTCGTTCAAGTAAACCCGCAGTAGCGACAACTTAGTAGCAGTTTTTTAAAGGGGTACCCCGTTAGCGGGTGCCACAAACCACCATGGTTTTACCGTTCACATCCACCAAGCCCTGTTCTTCAAGGGTCTTTAATACCCTGCCAACCATTTCGCGTGAACAGCCTACAATACGACCAATTTCCTGACGGGTTATTTTAATCTGCATACCGTCGGGGTGGGTCATGGCGTCGGGTTGTTTGCATAAGTCGAGCAGAGTGCGAGCAACTCGGCCAGTGACATCGAGAAAGGCTAAGTCACCCACTTTGCGGGTCGTTAAGCGCAGTCGCTTGGACAGCTGCCGGCCTAGTGCCAGAAGAATGTCTGGGTGTTTCAGGCTAAGTTCGCGGAATTTGCTGTAACTGATTTCAGCAATTTCACATTCGGTACGACTTTTAACCAAGGCGCTGCGAGTGGTAGGAATATCTTCATCAAATACCCCCATTTCACCAAAGAAGTCGCCTTTATTAAGGTAGGCGACGATGATTTCCCTGCCGTCGTCATCTTCAATAATGACGGTCACCGAGCCTTCAGTAATATAAAACAATGCGTCACTATCATCGCCGGCGTAGATCAGCGTACTTTTACTGGGGTGGCGTCGCCGATGGCAGTGAGAGAGGAACTCGTCGAGATTGGCTATATCTGGTTTTATTGATTTCAGCACAGTTGGTGTCTCATAGTAAAGCAGAATGTCCATGATAAAGTCGCCACGTCTCAGTATGACTTGCTTTGGCGGAGATGGCGAGCCTGAATCAAGCTGCTGTGATAAGCTTAGTTTAAATTCTAACATCACCAAGAGGGTGCGATGAAAGCGACAGTGAAGTGGGTTGATGGGGCTATGTTTTTGGCCGAGTCCGGCAGTGGTCATTCGGTAGTAATGGATGGTCCTGACGACCACGGCGGCCGCAATATGGGTGTTCGCCCTATGGAAATGCTGCTGTTGGGTATGGGTGGCTGTGCATCCTTTGATGTGATGAGTATGCTGAAAAAATCCCGCCAGAACATTGTCGGCTGTCGCTGTGAGCTGCAGGCTGAGCGCGCCGATGCGGTTCCCTCCGTGTTTACCAAAATACACTTACATTTTGTCGTTAGCGGCGTAAACTTAAAGGAAGCGCATGTTAAAAGAGCAGTAGAATTATCTGCGGAGAAATACTGCTCGGCTTCGATTATGATGGAAGCGGCTGGCGTTGACGTCAGTCATAGCTTTGAAATAGTGGCGGGAGATTAATATGCAACGGCCAAAAGCCCATTCCGGTCTTCGTCATATAGCCTTATTCGTGGCTAAATTTGATGAGACTTTGGTTTTTTACACTGAGCTAATGGGGATGGCGATAGAGTGGCAGCCGGATCCGGATAATATTTATTTATGCTCTGGCAATGACAATCTCGCCTTACACCGCTACCAAGGTGAGCAGCGCCCTATCGCTGGGCAGCGCCTAGACCATATCGGTTTTATTATTGATTGCCCGGAAGATGTTGATGCCTGGCATGCGTTTTTACTGGCGAAGGGCGTGAGTGTCAAAGCCGAGCCCCGAACTCACCGCGACGGCGCGCGCAGTTTTTACTGCCTAGATCCCGACGGCAACTTGGTTCAGATGATTTATCATCCGCCGATAAGTGGCATTAAAGTTGGAAGTGCATAAGGACGGGCGGTAGACGCAAAATCACTGTTGTGTCGTTTTTTTAGTGTCTCCTCTTAAGCGTGTGCTTTAAACGTAATAGGTACTCCCAGTCATCACCTTCGCCATTAAACTCATGGCTTTTTTAACGGGCGCGGGAAAAACCTGACCACCCGCTGCAATGGCTTTACTGGCGTGGACGGCCTCATCACTGAGCATTTGGCTGACAATCGCACGGGATTTTTCATCCTCCAATGGCAGGCTGAGCAAGTGTTCACGAAGGTGTTCGCAGACCTGGTCTTCGGTGGCGGCGACAAAACCCAGGCTGATTCGGTCGCTAATGGCACCTGCGGTGGCACCTATGGCAAAGGAGGCGACATAAAACAGCGGATTCAAGTGACTGGTATGGCTATTCAATTCTTTTAAGCGCTGTTCACACCAGGCCAAATGATCAACTTCTTCTTTAGCTGAATGCTCCATGGCGGCTCTGACTGCGGTATTTTTGGCAGTGAGCGCCTGCCCCTGATAAAGCGCCTGGGCACATACTTCACCGGTGTGGTTAATGCGCATAAGGCCGGCGGCATGGCGACGTTGCTGATCGGCTTGCGGGGGGTGGTGCAAGTCGTCGCTGGGGTTGTCGCGCTGGGCGGTAGCGCTGCCTTTGAGCAGCGTTTTTAGGCTGCGATCAAGCCCCATCAGGGTCTTGTCGAGTTGAGTGTATTCACGTGTCATAGGGCTTCCTCTGAGCTTATTGTACGCTAATTGGCGCCGTGTCAGATGTTCAACTGTTTATTCGATATGGACTTTTTAAAAGAGCTTAGGGCTTGTCTGGTTGTTGGTATCCGGTCCAGCGCTTGATGGCTTCGGCCATTTCCCAAAGGCGGATGGGTTTGATGAGGTGCAAGTCCATGCCGGCTCGAAGATAGTTGTCCCGTTGCTCGTCTAGGGCGTTGGCGGTAAGACCAAAAATGGGAGTGCGCTCGCGGGACTCTTCCAACTCAAATTGGCGTATTTGCTTAGTGGCTTCAACGCCATCCATGATCGGCATTTCAATGTCCATAATAATGATATCAAAGCGGTTGCGCATAAAAGAATTGACGGCCTGCTGACCATTTTCGACATGGGCGACGGTTATGCCAAGGCTGCTGAGCATGCGGGACAGAACATGGGCGTTGGTGGGGTTGTCTTCGGCAATTAGACAGTGCAGTGACGGCAAATTAAGCGCATCAGTACTGTATTGGTCGGGAGAGTGGCTGCGGTTACTGGCTTCGTAATGGCACTCGCCGAGAAGCGCAGTACGTAAGGCCATGCTGCTAAGGGGCTTGCTGAGTACCCGGCGAACGTCGGCGTTGCGCAGTTCGTTGCGGTCAAAGATAATATTTGCATGGGCCAGTAGCAGGCAAATCGGTAACGGCAGTTGTTCCCCGCATTCCGACTGAATACGCTTGGCGAGTTTTAGTCCACTGTTGGCTTCATTGTGGTCAATCAGCACAATTTCAATTGGGTTTTTGAGTAACCCCTGATTGCGAATGGTGGCAATGGCGGCATTATTGCTATGGGCGTGAAAGGTCTGGATGCCCCAATTGCCGCATTGTTTGCCGATAACTTTGCAAAAGGTATAATTACTATTAATGACTAACAGGCGTTTATTAGCCAGCAGTTCATTGCTGCGGGGCGTGGTGTGGTCGTTGCTTTTTGGGGCGCCCAGTAACAGCGAGAAGCTCAGGCTGTGAGTACCGTTTAGCGCGGTACGGACATCGACCTGGCCCTGCATTAAACTGACTAATTGCACGACAATGGCAAAGCGCGTGTTCACAATACTAACGTCGCGGGCAACCGATTGGTTCAAGGCCTTTTTTTCTTGGGGGCTATAGGGTTTGCCATGATGGCTCAAGGCAAAAAACAATAGCCCTGGTTTGGTCGACGAAGGATAGACCTTGAGTAGGATGTAGCCCTTTTCGTGATGTTCAATGGCGCCGTTTATCACATGAGTTAATAGCTGGCGAATGCGGGATGGATCGCCAATCAACTGTTCGTTAACCTCATCGTCGATGTCAAAAATCAATTCGAGAACTTGTTCCGCGGCCAAATTGCGAAATCCGGCCAGTGATTCGCCGATAATTTCCGGTACATTGATGAGCTGATTGCTGAGTTCAACGTTGCTTTCACTGAATTGCGCTGCTTGGCTGGCTTCATGCATTAATTGCAGGAGCTCATGACTTGAGCGCTGCAAGGTGCGTAGATGATCTTCTTGGGTGGCTGTCATTCGTGTTTCTTGGAGTAACTCGATTAAGCCTAGCATGGCGCTCATAGGCGTGCGAATGTCGTGAGTGATGCGCGCTAATATATCGGTTTTGGCGCGGCTAACTTCCCCCACTATGGCAATATGTTGTGAGTCATTGTTTTGTTTTTGCTGACGATAGTAATTACGGGCTATCAATAGAGAGGTGTGGCTGACTGCCGACGCAGCACCAATGCTAAGAAAGAGGGTGGTCAAGGTTTGTGAGCTGATTAGATTCAAGTAAAAGCTGAACAAAGTGAGTCCGCAGCTCAATGCTATGGCGATACGAATAGCCATGTAATAGAAAATGATTTTGCTGTAGGTTTGCAGATAGCAATACAGACTCATGGCCAATAGCAGCAGCGAGGTGATGGCGACAACGCTACTGATGACGGTGCTCTGGTCGCGCGCATCACCGCTTATCAATGTCAGGACAATAGCAAGGCAATGAGCGACCATTAGCGCGCGAATGGCGAGTAACCAGCCCTGAGGCTTGTTCATTGGGTAAATGGGGAAACGCTGGGCGTAGCCCAGATCAATAAAACTGAGCGCAATAAGTGTGAGTGCAAGGCTTGATCCGTTCCACGGCGGTAGCAGGCCCTGAGTCTTGCCAATATAGCCAAATCCCAGCAGGTAGTAGCCGATGGTTAAGATACAAATAATCGCCTGATAGGCAAAAAGTTGATCGCGGTGGAGTAAGGCGCTGATGGCATTGAAGATCACCAGCAAGGCCAAAGCGCCTAATAATGTGGTATTGATAAATTCTTGTTTTGTTGTTTTGCCAAGAAAACTGGCATAGTCGTGTAATTCTAAAGAGATGCGCCGGGCGGAAGGGTATTCCGCAGCGAGGTAAAAAATTTGTGAGCTGTGTGCCGGTAAGGGCAGCGTATGTAGAGTTTGATGTCGAGTCAAAGCAGTGCTGGGAAAGTGTGGCAGTAGTTTCTGATCGTGGTACAGGCGTGTTGCCGAAGCGTCAGCGGGGAGAATCTGCAGCAATGGATGTAAAACCTCGCCACTATTATTGTGCAGAGTGAATCGAAACCAGTATCGATCAACCCCTTCAGCTAGCTGCATATCGCCCGCTATGGTGGGGCGAAACTGGCGATTTAGGTTTAGGTCAAGAAAATCCGCAATTTGGTAGTGTTTATCAGGATCGGCAATAACGTCAGTGTAGCTACTGAGATCAATACTGCCGTGCTGGGGTTCTAGAAATAGACTCGGCGCAGCTTGGCCGGTCGTCGCAACTAGAAATAAAAACCAGCACAGCAGGACGCGCAGCATGGAGTTATTTCCGGTCGATGGCGCGATAGGCGATGTCGGTGCGGTAGAAGGCATCCTGCCACTTTATCTGCTTAGCGCTTGCATAGGCAAGCTGCTGGGCTTCCGCCACAGTTTCGCCCATGGCAGTGGCGCAGAGAACACGTCCGCCATTGGTGACTAGCTTGCCATCAATAATTTGAGTTCCGGCATGAAATACTTTGCTGTTGTTATCACTGGCGGGAATGCCGCTAATGACATCACCCTTGCGATAGTTGGCTGGGTAGCCGCCAGCAGCCAGAACTACGCCAACTGCTGGACGCGGATCCCAGTCAGCGCTGACTGAATCCAATTTGCCATCTAAAGCGCTTAGACAAAGTGCCACCAGATCCGATTGCAGGCGCAACATGATCGGTTGAGTTTCGGGGTCGCCAAAACGGCAATTGTACTCAATGACCTTGGGCTCACCCTGGGCATTGATCATTAAACCGGCATACAAAAAACCAGTATAGCGATTGCTTTCGCTGGACATACCTTGCACGGTGGGAATAATCACTTCCTTCATAATGCGGTCGTGAATGGCTGGCGTCACCACCGGTGCCGGTGAATAGGCGCCCATGCCACCGGTATTGGGGCCGGTATCGCCGTTGCCAACCCGCTTGTGGTCTTGGCTGGTGGCCATGGCTAGAATGTTTTTACCGTCGACCATCACGATAAAACTGGCTTCTTCGCCCTCTAGAAACTCTTCAATAACGACCCGGCAGCCGGCATCGCCAAAGGCATTACCAGACAACATGTCGCGCACGGCGTCTTCGGCCTGCTCAAGGGTTTCGGCAACAATCACGCCCTTGCCTGCGGCGAGACCGTCGGCTTTAACGACGATGGGCGCACCCTGCTCGCGTAAATAGGCCAGCGCTGGCTCCAATTCGGTGAAATTCTGGTAGCTGCCGGAGGGGATATTGTGGCGAGCTAGAAAATCCTTAGTAAAAGCCTTCGAACCTTCGAGCTGGGCGGCGCCTTTGCTGGGGCCAAAGCAGGGCAGTTGGCGAGCTTGGAAAAAATCCACAACACCGTTTACCAATGGTGCTTCTGGACCGACAATGGTCAGGCCCACGTTGTTGCTCTCGGCAAAATCAGCTAGGCCTGCGAAATCGTCAATAGCAATGGCAATATTTTCAATACCACTGTCCAAGGCCGTGCCCGCATTACCGGGTGCAACAAACACGGTTTCTACTTGGGGAGATTGCGCCGCTTTCCACGCCAGTGCGTGTTCGCGGCCGCCGTTACCAATAATAAGTACATTCATAGCGATGTGAACGCTTGATGGGCGATTAGAGGCGCAAGGGCGGCTCGGCATCGAGATCAGCGTTCGTACTCCTTATTCCGATTGCAGATAAATTTAATTGGGGCGGGACGGGCGTAGCGTTTCCCTTCGCCCATTCAGCGCCGAGCGTATTTAGTGACGGAAATGTCGCATTCCGGTAAAGACCATGGCCATTCCGTGTTCGTCCGCCGCGGCAATAACTTCGTCGTCGCGGATCGAGCCGCCGGGCTGAATTACACAGCTAATGCCATTAGCTGCGGCATTGTCCAGACCGTCGCGGAAGGGGAAGAAGGCGTCAGACGCCATGACTGAACCTGGTACCTGCAAACCGGCATGATCCGCCTTGATGGCGGCAATACGGGCTGAGTTTATGCGGCTCATCTGACCTGCACCGACACCAATGGTCTGGCGATTTTTAGCGTAGACAATGGCATTGGATTTGACGAACTTGGCAACTTTCCAAGCAAAGATCATATCGTCAATTTCACTTGGCTCAGGCTGGCGCTTGCTGACAATTTTCAGGTCGGCAGCGGTGATCATGCCCAGATCACGATCCTGAACCAACAGGCCGCCATTAACGCGTTTGTAGTCAAAAGCGGGATTGTTGCTGCCCCACTGCCCACAAGTCAGCAAGCGCAGATTCTTCTTGGCGGCAATAATGGCCACCGCTTCTTCACTAACACTGGGCGCAATAATCACTTCAACAAACTGGCGGTCGCAGATGGCTTTTGCTGTTGCGGCATCTAGTTCGCGGTTAAAGGCGATAATACCGCCGAAGGCTGATTCAGGGTCGGTGGCAAAGGCCAGATCATACGCTTCGCCGATGCCGTTTAGTGACACGGCAACGCCACAGGGGTTGGCGTGCTTAACAATAACGCAAGCGGGTTTAACAAAGGACTTTACACACTCCAGCGCGGCATCGGTATCAGCGATATTGTTGTAAGACAATTCCTTGCCTTGCAGCTGAGTGGCTGTGGCGATGGATGCCTCGGCAGGGTGGCGCTCAACATAAAAGGCCGAATCCTGGTGTGGATTTTCGCCGTAGCGCATGTCTTGGGCTTTAACAAATTGGCTGTTAAAGGTGCGTGGGAATTTGGCGTTGCCACCGGGAACAAGGCGGCCAAAGTAGTTGGCAATCATGCCGTCGTAGGCGGCAGTGTGTTCATAGGCCTTGATAGCCAGATCAAAACGGGTGTCGTAGCTGGTGCAGCCATCACTGGCGCGCAGCTCGTCTAAAATTGCCTGATAGTCGGTGGCGTTGACGACCATAACCACGTCGCGGTGGTTTTTGGCGGCAGCGCGAACCATGGTTGGACCGCCAATATCTATGTTTTCAATGGCGTCTTCCAGAGTGCAGCCTGGTTTGGCAACGGTCGCTTCAAAGGGGTAGAGATTGACAATAACCATGTCGATAGCGTCAATGCCGTGTTCCGCCATAATCGCGTCGTCGGTGCCGCGACGCCCCAAAATTCCACCGTGCACCTTGGGGTGTAATGTTTTAACACGACCATCCATCATCTCGGGAAAACCGGTGTACTCAGATACCTCGGTCACGGCGATATCATTCTGATTGAGCAGAGCGTAAGTACCGCCGGTAGAGAGCAGCTCGACCCCTAATTGGCTGAGTTGGCGTGCAAAATCGACAATGCCAGATTTATCAGAAACGCTGATAAGTGCACGCTTAACGGGACGGACTAGGTTTTCAGTTGTCATGCAGGGACGTTACCTTAGATATTGAGTGTTTGGTGGAGCTAAATAGTGGTGCTTACAGTAAGTCGTACTGTTTAAGCTTTTTACGCAAGGTGCCACGATTCAAACCCAGCATTTGCGAGGCCTTGGTTTGATTGTTGCGTGTATAGCGCATCACTTCTTCAAGCAGCGGCGCTTCAACTTCAGACAAAACCATATTGTAGACATCGCAAACATCCTGGCCGTCGAGGTTGGTCAGATAGTTATTCAGTGCGATGGCAACGCTGTCGCGCAGGGTTTTGGCTTTACTAATGTCGTCGGCAGTAGGAGCGGCGGTGGTGGCGACCTCGCTCACCGGGGCGGATTCAATGCTGTTCAGGTTCATGCGGCTTCCTCTAGGTTTTTTCCGTGCTGTTCAAAGTAGCGATGTACAGCATCTAATTGTGCACTGGCGGATTCGAGCTGATTGAATGCGCTACGAAAGCCAGTGTTGTCGTAGGCCTGCAAATACCATGCACAATGCTTACGTGCGATTCGAAGGCCGCTTTGCTCACCGTAAAAACGGTGTAGTGCGCTGAGGTGACTCAGTAAAACGGTTTGTACTTCTGTTATTGCTACTGGTGCAGCGATAATCCCACTGTCCAAAAAGGCGTTGATTTCGCGAAAAATCCACGGCCTGCCTTGGGCGCCGCGGCCGATCATGATGCCGTCAGCCGCGGTGTATTCTAATATCTGTTTGGCCTGTTGGGCCGAGGTAATATCGCCATTGGCGAATACCGGAATACTGATGGCCTGCTTGATTTCGGCAATCGTGTCGTACTCCGCCATGCCCAAATAACGGCATTCACGGGTGCGGCCGTGCACCGCCAGCGAGCGTATACCACAGTCCTCTGCCAGCTTGGCTATATCAACCCCGTTGCGTTGATCTCGGGACCAGCCAGTGCGAATCTTCAGTGTGACCGGAACATCGACGGCGGCTACCACCGCACGAATAATCTGCTCGACCAGCTCTGGCTCGCGCAGCAAGGCAGATCCCGCCGCCCGTTTACAAACTTTTTTTGCCGGGCAGCCCATATTGATATCAATAATATCAGCGCCCATTTCAGCGCAGCGTCTGGCGGCATCGGCCATCATGGCTGGCTCGGCGCCGGCGATTTGCACCGCTCGTGGGCCGCTGTCATCGTGGGCAAGGCGCAGATGACTTTTACGGCTTTGCCACAAACTGGCATCGCTGATCAGCATTTCTGACACCGTCAGCCCCGCGCCAAATTCACGGCACAGGCGACGGAAGGGTAGATCCGTGATGCCTGCCATCGGCGCCAATACAGCGCGAGCAGGAAGCTTGTGAGGACCAATCCGGATCATCGCCATGCCCTGAAAAATGGTGAAGTTACTGTGGGGGAACAGGGCAGCTATGATACTCGTTCAAAGGCTTGATCGGAAGTCTTGCGCTCAGAAAATAACCAGTTCCGAATGTAAAAAATGGCCTTTACGGGAGCAGCTGTAGCTGGTAGTTAACGGCCGCTGGGCCTGGGTCAACAATTTCTAGGGCGATGTGAATGGGTTGCTGGCTGGCCATTGCAGACAGTGCATTCAGCTCGCCGGCAAGGTATTCGCTGGGCTGAAAAACTCGGCTGGCAAGGGTTTTATCGTTTATATCACTAAAGCGTAACGCCAGTGACGGGAAAGGGCTGAGCTCGTCGTCACGATTTAGGATTATGGCATCCACCACTAGTGCCTTAGCTGCTACCGGGTGTTTGCGAATAAGTAAGTGGGTGCTAATAATGTCGCGCTTGGGAATGGCTGCGGCCACCGGCGTTTCGCAAAGCAAGGGGTGGTAGGGGCATAGCTTTTGAATATAAGGCCCCAGCCGGCTAGCGAACAAAGCCGGCTTTTGCCATAAGGCCAATTGTCCAGCGAGTAGCAGTAGGGCGGCAAAATTAAGCAGCAGCCAATGCCAGCGAATGGGTCGGTGGCGTTGATGATGGTAGTCAAAGTCGTGATTCAGAGT